>CAUSDX010000007.1:0-76700 GCA_963530615.1 uncultured Flavobacteriaceae bacterium | reverse complement strand
CAGCACATATAATATAGCTACGCAAATACGCGCGTATTATAATTCTTTTTTTAACAACAAGCAAACCAACTATGGAAATTTTTCTATGGTTGGTTTGCTTTTTTATTTTCTTTATCAAAAACAATTTAAAAATTATTTAGTATGTCTATTTCTAATTTAAACAATGTGCATTTGAGTGATACTCAGACACAAGCCATCAAACAGGCTGTAACAGCATTAGATAATGCAATGCAGCTTTTGCAGGTAAACCTTACCCCAGAAGACCGCAACCGCTATGGGCGGGTAAATGAGCAGAACAAGCTGTTCATCAATAAGGTTCATGATTATATCACGAATAAGCCCAACCTCTGCTCCCAAGATATAAATTGGGAAGAGTTCAAACAAGATTACAAGAGCCGTACTTTTTTAGAGCAGCTTATCAATGATTTGGAGTCCCTCATCACAAGGGCTAAAAATACCAAAATCCTCCATGATTATGACAACTACCAAGACGCTCTAGAAGACTATGCCTACACCTCTTTCCGTGCGCGTTCTAAAACGGTAGGCTATGAGGAAAAATACCGTGAGCTGAAGCAGTTTTTCCAAAAAAATCGTAAAAAAGACGAAAAGAAAGACCAAGAAAAACCATAAAAAGGTATTTATAACCCTCCTGAAAGTTATAGACACCCTCAATATAACGAAAATGACCTTTCAAATCACCTTTTTTATGAGAAATATCATCTCCGAGATGAAAAATATGACCCAAAAGGTAAAAAATATAATCTCCAAGGTCTAAAATATCATTAAAAAGGTATTCCTGAAAGTGAAAAAGGTCTTCCAGAGCATTAAAATGACTATCCGAAGGGTTGTTTTCATCATCTGGAAGATGGACAAGACCAAAGGCGACATCCGAAAAGCCTGAAAAGAGTAGGAAAAAATGATTAAAATTATAATAAAATGAATAGCAAATTTATTTTAACTTGGTTTTTAGTATTGCTTGGTTCAATAAATATTTTTGGACAAGGAAAAGATTATGAAATAACAGCTAATGAACTTAACATTAGAGAACATGATAATAAGTCCAGCGAAGTAATAGGAAAATTAAGTAAAGGACAAATCATTAGTGTAGATACTATAGTAGGAGATTGGGCTTTAACTTCTTTTACAGATGAGCAAGGTATAGAAAAACAGGGATATGTTTCGACTGAGTATATAAAATCAACTGAAATAAAGAATAATATCAAAACTAAGCTTACATTTTATGTTTATGCTTTTGTAGGATTTTTAGTTTTAACCCTTGTATGCTATATCATCGCACTCATAAAAACTCATAAGGGACAAATGACAACCATTGTTAACTGGTATGATTTTGCTTTATTGGTTGGCTCTTTCTCTTTTCCTATAATTGCTTTTTTCATAAATGAAGATAAAGAAAATAATAATGTAATAATAGGAGGTATTGTAATAGGAGGCTTGTGTTTCTTAGGAAGTTTAGTATGGTCTGTTATTGCAAATAAAGATAATTATTTTCATGCTTTTGTATCTGTATTTGCAAAGATATTTATTGTATCTGCAATGATCATAATTATTATACTTTTAATGGCTAATGTTAGGAAGACACAAAAAAGAGTTAGATATTCAGATGGTTCTGAAAGAAGTGTATCTCTTAATTACTACGAGCAATTAGCAGAAGATCGGAGACATCAAAACACACGAAATACAATATTTTCTATTGCTGGATTTCTGATATTAAGCTTAATAGGAAGTCATTTAACATTAAGAAAATATGATAAATAGTTAAAAGGCGGCATCCGAAAAGCCTAAAAAGAGTAGGAAAAAATAATTAAATTTTTATAAAATGGCACAAGTAATAAGTATAGGAACTGCATTATTAAGAAGGCAAAACAATAGATAAAATTATAAAAGAGTATAACCCAACAATAGAAAAAGAAAATTAATTTAAATATTTATAAAATATGGAAAGGAAACATTCTTTCTTTATGAAAGACAAGCAAAGTTCAGATAAAATAGAAAGTCTTGTGGATGCCTTTTTATCTTGGACTATCCAGTGCTGTGATACTGATAAAGTAGCAAGGTATAACAATGCTAGACTTCATGATTATTGCAAGAAAATAGCTTCTGTGTTACTCTTTGGTAATCCAAACGAATTAGATAAATATAAAATCCTTAGTGTAGAAACATGGAGACAATGGATGAATATAGACCTTTGTGCCGAGTTTGTTCTTACAAATTTAGAAACACAAGAAGAAGAAAAATACGCTCTCCTTCTTGAAAACAAAGGATATTCATCTACTCATAGCAACCAATTAGAACGATACAGAACTATTTTTGAAACTCATTACAATGGGAAAGGTTTCAAATTAGAATATGCATATTTTAGTTGTAAAGACCAGCTAAATGATTTAGAAAAAGAAGAATGTCTGAAAGCAGACTACAGAGCCTATACTATGGATCAAGTATTTGATTTAGCAAATCCAAACAAAGATTGGGATTATACAGGCAATGCTATGTTTGATGAATTTTGGTTCACAACTTGGTAATTTCAATAAAAAAGACCTTTTTCAAAGGTCTTTTTTATTTTAACTCAATCCACTAATATTCCCATCTTTGTCTATATGCATATTCTCCGCCATTGGTACTTCGGGAAGACCAGGCATACGCATAATATCACCTAAAATCGGAATAATAAATCCTGCTCCTGTAGCAAATTCAAAGCCCCTTACTGTAACATCAAAATCTGTAGGTCGCCCAATTTTTTTCTCATCATCACTCAATGATTTTTGAGTTTTTGCGATACAAACTGGTAGCTGTTCAAACCCTAAATCTTTTATAATCTTTAAATCTGATTTTGCTTTTTGAGAATAAATTACTCCTTTTGCCCCATAGATTTTTTGTGCAATAATTTATATTTTTTGCTCTATACCTTGTTCTATAGAATATAAAATTTGGAAATCTCTTTTTTGAGTTTCAATACTTTCTATTACAGCATTAGCTAAATCTTTCATTCCTTCTCCACCAAGAGTAAATTCATCGGCAAGGACTGCCTTTACTCCTATTTTTTCACACTCACTTTTTAAATATTGTATTTCTTCTTCGGAATCTGTAGCAAAATGATTAATAGCTACCACAGGCTCTAAACCATAGTTCTGAGCATTTTCTATATGCTTAAATAAATTCTGAATCCCTTTTTTCAGGTATTCCAAACTTGGCGAACCATATTCATTCTTTTTCGCTCCTCCGTGGTATCTCAATGCTCTAATTGTTGCCACAATAACATACGCACTTGGTTCTAAATTACCATATCTACACTTGATATTTATGAATTTCTCTGCTCCTAAATCTCCTCCAAACCCTGCTTCTGTTACCACATAATCTCCCAAAGAAAGCCCCATTTTGGTAGCAATAATCGTATTTGTTCCTTGGGCGATATTCGCGAAAGGCCCTCCATGGAGAATCGCAGGATTGCCTTCCAGAGTCTGCACTAAATTAGGTTTTATCGCATCCTTTAATAAAATCGCCATTGCATTTTCTGCCTTCAAATCTCTGGCAAAAACAGGCTTTTTATCATAAGTATATCCAATGAAAATATTCCCCAATCTCTTCTTCAAATCCTCAAAATCTTGGCTCAAACAGAGAATTGCCATCACCTCCGAAGCAGGAGTGATGTTAAACCCTTCTTCGCGAACCACCCCATTTTTATCCCCAAGACCTACCACTATTTGTCGCAAAGCCCTATCATTCATATCCATTACCCTTTTCCAAACAATGGTCTTAGGATTGATGTTAAGATTGTTGTCTTTATTTTGAAGATTATTATCTATCAATGCAGAGAGTAGATTATTCGCTTTTTCTACCGCCGAAAAATCTCCTGTGAAATGCAAATTAATATCTACCATAGGGATTACCTGTGCATATCCTCCCCCAGCGGCTCCGCCTTTTACCCCAAAAACAGGTCCTAAACTCGGCTCACGAAGGACTAATACCGCTTTCTTTCCGATTTTATTCAATCCATCACAGAGACCTACCGAAACCGTAGTTTTACCTTCCCCAGCAGGAGTGGGATTTATCGCTGTTACTAAAATCAATTTAGATTTCTTAATTTTATCTTCATTGATGTAATGGAGTGGAATCTTCGCTTTATGCTTACCATAAAATTCCAAATCATCTTCTTCAATATTAATTTTCTTTGCGATTTCTCTGATGTGCTTGATGTCTGCACTCTGTGCGATTTCTATATCCGTAGGGAATGCCATAAGTTTTAATATTTTAAGTTGATTATTTTTAATTGTTATGAAACCAATATTTATTACTTATAAAAAATACAAAAACCACACTCCATAAGTGCAGTTTTTATGCTTACATTATTTTTTATCCTCAATACCAAACTCTCTCCAAAGCTCCTGAGGAACACTTAATTTGATATACTTCTTCAAGAGAGTATAAGTTTTTATCATTTCATCTGTAGTAGCATCTAATTGAGCTGTCTTTTCTTTCAAGAGTGCTTTTAGTTTCTCTTGCTCTGCATTCTCAGTCCCTGCTTTGGCATTCAATTTTGCTAAGTCAGTTACTTGTTGTTTTGTGATACCTGCTGGGAGATTTTCTTCTCTTCCCTCTAATCCTTTTACTAATAGCTGAACTCTATTCATATATTCTGCAAATGTTCTTGTAGCCATGATTTTTATTTCGCTATCAAATTTATTGAATATCATCTTACCAAACAAATTTTTAATCTTATAATTTTAATTTGTCATCTTACAATTTCTTTTTGTAAGATAGCATTAAATCATTGCAATATTACAAAGAGCTTTTATCATCTTACAATTTACCCTTGTAAGGTTACTTTTCTTTTTTGTAAGATAGCAATTCTTTTTTATAAGATAATAAAATATATTTTATTAACCACAATCCCAAGTATAAGCCACTCTTGAAAAATCTGCTTTCTTCAAATCTTCTGGATGAATAAAGAAATTACTTACTCCCATATCTCCCCACATTAAATATTCATCACTATCTAATTGTAATAGCAACTCATAATCATTTGGGATATTCCCAGAGTCTCTTAGGTCAAATTGAGTAAAATAAGGGTACCCCCCAATATGATGCCCCATAATATTTAACTCATCTATATCATATAAAATTTCTCTGAGTTCTTCATTTACAAACCAATTAGGAATAATTTCTTCAAACCTATAATCAGAAATTCCTATGTATTGTTCTTTTTTCTCAAAGGCAATAGAAAATTTTGCTCCGTAATCATACGGAAGATAAAAATCTTCTTCCTTTATCTTTGGGAAATCTTGCTGCAAAAGATTATTATCCTGCATTACTTCTTTATGATATAGTATACGGAATCCTTTTTGTCTCAAAAGATTATCAAAATCTAACCCTATTAAATCATCTTGTGCATCTACAAAAAATTGTAAAATCCCTTTCTCTGGGCATCCTTCCAATGGAGGAATTTCTTCAAAATTTATCTGAATAAGTAGTGCCAAAGGTTTTCCATTTTCATTCACAGGATAATTTTCTCCTATCGGAAGATAAGGGCTACCTCCTACCTTGCTCTGCCATAGTAGCAAATCCTTTTCAGGAGTAAGCTTCATCTCAATGATAAATTTCTTTGAAGCTAAGATTTGTTCCTTATACGGAGTAAGTAACGGATGCTCTAAAAAGTGATGAGACTCTTTCATTTTGTTAAAAATTAAAAATAATTCGTGTTTTTCCAAAAGAAAATTCCCACTAAACAGCGGGAATTTTTCACGCCAAAGATTATTTTTCTTCGTTGGCGTTATCTTGTTTTGGTTTATCTTCTTTTTTCTCTAGCTTTGGAGGTTTTGGTAATAAAACTTTTCTTGAAAGTTTCATTTTCTTACGGTCATCATACCCCATGAACTTCACCTCTACCTCATCACCTTCTTTATAAGGTACTTTTTCGGTTCTCTTCCAATCTATTTCAGAAATGTGAAGTAGCCCTTCTGTTCCTTTGGCTAATTGAACGAATGCTCCAAACTCCATTACCTTAACTACTACACCTTTATAGACCTCTCCTACTACTGGCACAAAAGTAATTTCGTTAATCTGAGCAATCGCCTGATTGATTTTCTCTCTATCCGTTCCAGAAATTTCAATATGCCCAATTTCTCCCTTTTCTTCTATGGTAATGACCGTATCAGTATCTTTCTGTAACTGCTGAATAATCTTACCACCAGGCCCTATCACTGCACCTATAAAATCTTTAGGAATCTCCATCATGACTAACTTCGGAGCGTGAGGTTTTACATCTTCATTTGGCTTATTGATGGTCTTCATCATCTCACCCATGATGTGTAATCTTCCGTCTTTTGCTTGCATTAAGGCTTGTTCCATGATGTCCATCGTAAGCCCTTGGATTTTAATATCCATTTGACAAGCGGTAATTCCTTTTTCCGTTCCTGTTACCTTAAAGTCCATATCCCCTAAATGGTCTTCATCTCCTAAAATATCAGAAAGAACCGTCCATTTTCCAGATTCTTTATCAGTAATCAACCCCATCGCAATACCAGAAACAGGCTTCTTCATCTGAATACCAGCATCCATTAAAGCCAATGTCCCTGCACAAACAGTTGCCATAGAAGAAGAACCATTAGACTCTAAAATATCTGAAACCACTCTAATAGTGTAAGGATTATCCTCAGGAATCATTACTTTTAAAGCTCTTTGAGCCAAATTACCATGCCCAATTTCTCTCCTTGAAGTTCCTCTTAAAGGTCTCGCCTCACCTGTTGAAAACGGAGGGAAGTTATAATGCAAGAAAAACCTTTCATCATGCTGAGTAATCACAGAGTCTATTCTATTTGCATCAAGTAATGAACCTAATGTTACCGTAGTCAAAGACTGAGTTTCTCCTCTTGTAAATATAGAAGAGCCATGTGCTGCAGGTAAATAATCTACCTCACACCAGATAGGTCTGATTTGCTGATTATTTCTACCATCAAGACGGATATTTTCATTCAAAATCAACTGACGCACTGCCTCTTTTTGCACATCATGGAAATAAATTTTAGCTAAATTTCCTTTCTCTTCTAACTCTTCTTCTGTATATCTTTCTAAAAACTCATCTACTACCGCAGAGAATTTTTCTGCTCTCTCCTCTTTTGCACTTGGAGTTTTTGCAATATCATAGTATCTCTGATAAGCATAATCCCAAACTTCTTTTCTCAAATCCTCATCATGAGTTTCATGACAATATTCTCTCTTCGTTTGAGCTTTTGCTATTTTTGATGCTAATCTCTCTTGTGCTTCAATCTGAACCTTAATTTCCTCATGAGCAAAAGAAATTGCCTCTATCATTTCTTGTTCTGTAATCTCGTCCATCTCTCCCTCTACCATTACGATAGAGTCTTTAGATGCACCTACCATAATATCCAATTCTACTCCGCTTTGTAGAGTTTCCCAACTTGGATTGATTGATAGCACTCCATCTTTTTTAATTACTCTTACTTCTGAAAAAGGACCATTAAATGGAATATCAGTAATCGCTACGGCAGCCGATGCTGCTAAACCAGCCAAAGAATCTGGCATTACTTTACCATCATAAGAAATTAAGGAAATCATCACTTGCACTTCCGCATGAAAATCTTCTGGGAAAAGTGGTCTCATCACCCTATCCACCAGCCTCATGGTAAGCACCTCATCATCCGAAGGTTTTGATTCTCTACGGAAGAAATTTCCTGGAACCCTCCCAGCTGCTGAGAATTTTTCTCTATAATCTACAGTTAAAGGTAGGAAATCTACCCCTGGGTTTGCATCTTTTGCCGCCACTACGGTAGCCAAAAGCATTGTACCTCCCATTTTTACTACTACGGCACCATCAGCTTGTTTTGCTAATAAACCTGTCTCTATGGTAATCTCTCTACCATCTTTTAATACGATGTTTTCTCTAATTGCTTGAGGTTTATGACTCATAAATTTAATTTTTTACTCCGAAATCCTTTCAGACTCTACCTGCGACACTTCTTTCGGCAGGGATTATTGTTAATACTCTACTAAAATTTCGTGTACAAAGGTAAGATTTTTTTCATACATTTTATTATTTTCATGAAAAACTTATTCCTACAAACCTTCTTTTATTCCTAATAAACTTACTCCATTCTTACTAGTATATGTTTTTTCTCTTAATATGGAATCTGTGAAATTTTTACCATAATAGTTAGTTATCATTTTTACACAAGCTATTCCACAATCTTTCTCATTTAGTTGAGGAAAAAAAACAAACTTCCTTTTCATTATTTCCCTGTTCTATTTAGCAAATCATCTATGCTGGTATCCATTATTTCATTATCAAATTTTTTCCCTATTTGGAATCGATAAGAGAATTTTATTGAAACCCCGCGAGAATTATTTTTAGTGTAATTATAAGTATAAATTCCGTTAATATCCGAATATCCTTTCACTCTGTTGGTATTGAAAACATCAGAAATATTCAGTGTTAAATTTGCTTTATTTTTAAACAATGGAACCCTCAGATTTAAGTCTGTATAAAAATTGGAATAATTATAATTAAACTGCTGTCTGCTAGGCGTGGAGTAATTCACAAAAACATCTAATTTCACTTTTTTAAACAAATCAAAACTATGAATGCTCTCCAAAATTGCATAATAAGAATGGGTTGAAAGGTTATACTGCTATGCTTTGAAACTGCTGTGAGAAAGGTTTATTTTGTTGGTCGTATTCAAAAAATCAGCAATTTTTACAGGAACATTAATATTAAAAAGAAAAGTATTCTTATATCCAGCATTTTCAAGTTTTGAAAATAAGACCCCGCTGTTCAAGAGATTCGAAACATTGATGATGTTATTTTCTGAATAAAGATAACGAAACACAAAAGAATATTTTTTCATCAAAACATATCCTGCCTGTGAGATAAAATAATCCATTGGTTTCAAGTGCTGATTTCCAGAACTCCACACATCGGTTTGCTCCACCATGATGGTAGGGTCATAGCTAAAAAAAGAAGGTCTGGTAAATCGTTTGGAAGCGTGAAGATAAAAAGTGTGGTTCTTATTATGAGTGTATGTAACCGTTGCAGAAGGTAGAAATTTATTATAATTCGCCCTGCCGTCTAATCCTTTATTTGTTTGAAAATCAGCATCAGTATATTCATTTCTTAATCCCAAATTATACTTTAATTTTCCTTTGAACAAAGAATAATTGAGATAAGCGGAATATATATTTTCATTGAAATAAAAATTCTGTGAGCGGCTGTCTATAAAAGTATCAAAACTATAATAGTCAGCCGTATTTCTATTGTCGCTGTTGGAATATTTTACTCCAAATGAGAGTTTATTCTGCTCGTTGATTTTTTTAGTGTAATCTGCCGAAGCTGTAAAGATTTTATAATCTAATCTGCCGTTTTGAGTATAATTTTCTGAATTTAAAAATATACCATTTGCATAAAAATCATTATAACTCCTGAACGGATTATAAAACTTCTCCAAAGCATAGTCAGCATTAATAGTCAGCTCATCATCTTTATCTGATGAAAAGTCATACTGCAAGGAAAAAGTATGTGTTTTATCCTTGGTTTCAGAAAAATTATTAATAAAAGAAGTTCCCGAACTGGATAAAGTCTGAGTTTTGTAGTGATAAACATAGTTTTTATCCAAATCCATATCAACTGTATAGTTGTAAAGGAAACTCAACTTATGTTTATCATTAAAATCATAATCCAAATTAAAGGTTGCATTATTCCCAAAACGCTTGGTTTTGCCTCCATATTCGCCCTCTCTGGTCAGCTGGTCAGTCCATTTTTGAAGGGAGTTTCCTTTCGCATCAGAATATTTTATAAAATAATCTCCAGATGCATAAACTCTTAGCTTCCCAAAGGTTGCCATATAGTTCGCACTACTGTTGTGCCCAAATTTATCGTTATAATAAACGCCTGTTCCTAGCCCAAGAATCTGCTCTTCCACTTTTTTAGTAGTAATGATAATCTGTGCTGTGTAACGGCTATCCATAGAAGTATCTGGAGTATCGTTTATCTCTATACTCTTTATGGTTTTTGCGTCCAAAGAAGACAGAAAAGTATCAAACTGGTCAGGGCTTATTTTGACTTCTTTTTTGTTAAGAATGACCTGTATTTTATTACTTCCCAAAATTTTCAGCCCGTTGGAATAACTGACATTTGGAGAAAATTTTATAATCTCAGAAACATTCTCTTTCTGCTCCAGCATTGTCCCTGAAACATTCAGTTGGTATCCTTTTAAAGTCTGTGCTATGGGCTGTTTCTTTATTATAGAAACTTCTTTTATCTCTGTAACTTTCACAGAATCTTTCTTCTCCTATGCTAAAAACACAGCAGGAATCAACCCGATGAAATAAAATGTTTTTTTCATATTTTTTTATTCAAAGTATGTTATAAATTTTGGATATGGTATTTCTAAAGCCTTGACCTTATCTATTTCTTCTAACTAATAATTTACATCTATTCTTTTATATTCGATGTCTATTATAATTTCATCAATCTCAAAAGTATTATTTTTATCTAATATATTCAAATATATACTAAAAAAGAAACTTTCCAAAATTGGAAAGTTTCTTCTGTTACCCGAATTATTATTTTCTAATACCAAGTTCAGCAATGATAGCTCTGTATCTAGTGATGTCCTTGTTTTTAAGATAATCTAATAATCTTCTTCTTTTACCTACTAGCTTCACGAGAGACCTTTCGGTGTTGAAATCCTTATGGTTCGCTTTTAGGTGGTTAGACAAATGGTTAATTCTAAATGTGAAAAGAGCGATTTGCCCTTCTGCACTCCCTGTGTCCTGTGCAGATTTTCCGTGCTTTGCGAAAAGTTCTGCTTTCACTTCTTTTGTTAAATACATTCCAATATTGTTTTAATGATTTTTATGTACGGCGGCAAATGTAGGCTTTTTCTTCGAATCTGACAAATATTTTCCGTGCGTTGCAGTTTTCTTTAACAAAATTTTATAAATCTGATTATTTAGATTATCTTTGTCTGGCATAAAAGATATGAATAAGAAAAGAATAATTTTATTGGGAGCACTTGCTGGGCTTATCCTTGTAGGGTGTAGCAGTTTAGGGGAAAAATTGATCTATCATAATGATACCTACAAGCTGAAAAATGTGAAGAAAGTCATCTACTTTCAGCCCTCTATCTTCCCTGAAATAGAGGAAATTAAATCCCCAACGAGCCAAGCTTTTTTCAGTGCAGTAACCGATGAAATGAAACAGCTCAATAAAAACATCAAGGTAGTACAAATGGACCACGCCTTGGAGTTTGAGCATGTGAATACGGAATACATCAAAGAAATTGGGGAAAATAACGACGCTGAAGCCATCATCGTGCCTCATATTAAATACTTCAAAGTAGGCTTTGGGAAATATGTCTTTTCTAATCAAGTCTTGGTGAGCCTTAAACTTTATGACCAAAAAGGTCATCTTCTCGTAGAAACGGAATACAACACCTACAAAGGCAATGGAAGGCTCATCGGTAAGGCAGAAAACTCTATTAAAATAGGTACCCAAACCGCTATTAAAAACCTTGATAAAATCTTAAAACAGAAAAAAATATTGCAAAATTAAAGGCGATGAATTACTTTTAGCGGAAAGTCTTTCAGCATTACCTCAGTTTTGTAAAAATCTTTGGTAAATCCTAAAATATAACCACCGCCACCACTTCCACAAAGCTTTAAGGAATAAATATCAGAGTCTAAGCCCTCTCTCCAAATTTTAACGACACTCTGGGGAATCATTGGGCGAAAATGTTTATAAGTCCACTCTGAAAGTGCCTTGATATTCTCAAAAAGTATCGTCTTTTCCTTATTCAAAAAAGTATGAATGCATGCATCATTATACTTTATAAAGTCCTCTTTCAGAGTTTTTCTGAAATCTTCGCTTTTCATTTTTTCAAAGAAGAGTCTTACCATCGGCTCTGTCTCTCCTATCATTTGAGAATCTATCAAAAAAATAGTTCCCTCGCCTTGATTTTCTTTTGGAATTTCTACTCGGCTGATGTTTTCTTTATTCTCTATTAAAATCGGCGAATTGATATAGCAAATAAGCGGGTCTATCCCTGAACTTTTCCCATGAAAAAAACTTTCCATTTCTCCCAAAAACGCCTTCAAATCTTTAAATTGGTTTTGGGTAAGGCTTTCGGCATCTAATTTTTCAATGGAATATCGGTCAAAAATTGCTGCAACCAACGCTCCTGAACTGCCTACGCCATATCCTTGCGGAATATCAGAATCAAAGAAAAGTCCATTTTCTATATCATCAGAAAATTGAGATAAATTCAATCTAAATCCTTCTGAATATTCCACTCTTGCTAAATATTCAACATATTTTTTGAGCGAATGATTAGACTCCTTTTCAAAATCTGTCTCCAACTCTGAAAATTTGAATCGTCCCTTATAGAATAGATAAGGAATGGACAATCCTTGAGCATTTTCTATAATCCCATACTCTCCAAAAAGCAGAATTTTAGCGTGAAAAACTGGATTTAACATCTGAAAATTCTTCTATAAAATCATTTTAACTAAAATATTCAGAGACCATAAAATAACAAGTACTCCCACTCCAATAAACATAGCTTTCATCGGTAATTTACCTGCTAACCTTGCAGCCAAAGGAGCGGCCATCACTCCACCGAGAACCAATCCTAAAATGACTTGCCAATGACTCAATCCTAAAAACGCAAAAAATGTCAAGGCACTTGCAAGGGTGATGAAAAATTCTGATAAACTTACCGTCCCAATGACAAATCTTGGAGTCTTTCCTTTTGAAATTAAAGTAGTTGTAACCAATGGCCCCCAGCCTCCACCTCCAAAAGAATCTAAAAAGCCTCCACAAAAAGCCAACCAGCCCACATTTTTTACTTTTTTAGGCTCTTTTTTCTTCGCAAAAACTCTAAATAAAATCCTTATACCGAGCAACAATGTATAAAAAGCCAATATTGGTTTAATAATATTGGAATATTCTAAACTGAATTTAGAAAGCAAAACTGCTCCTAAAATAGCTCCTACTACACCTGGAATTATTAAAAATTTAAGGAGTTTTTTATTAATATTTCCAAATTTATAATGACTCAGACCTGATGCTCCACTAGAAAAAACCTCAGCAGTATGAATACTACCACTAATTGCAGGAAGCGGAATTCCTATACTGAGCAGTGCTGCCGTAGAGGACAATCCATACCCCATGCCTAGAAGTCCGTCTATCAATTGGGCAATAAATCCCACCAAAATCATCCAGTAAAATTTATCATCTATATCACCTGCCAACCAATTTAATCCAGCTTTAAACTCCTCATAAGATACGAATAAATTAATTATAGCTCCTAAAATCAATACGAAAAAAGCAGCAATACTTACAAATGCTATTTTTTTCCATTGCTTTTCGGTATATTGATGTATTTCAGAAGGCTCTTCAACATTGGGATTAAAATAAAAATCATTTATATCTGATCTGTGAACGGTATTGATTAAAAATCCTTTTTGACTAGATAGTTCATATATTTGAGAAATAATTTTTTCATCCTCTATGGTTATTAGTACAATTTCCTGATTTTCTATGTCAGAAATTTCAAAAGTCTTTACCGATATAGAAAGGTTAGAGCATACCTCTTGTAACTCCTCTATTTTTTTATCTATAATCTCTCCTACAACCCTGATTTCAGAATTAGGAGCACTTTCTAGAATAAACAAAACCTGCTCAAAAGCTTCTTCTCCTCCCCCAATGACAAGAATTCTCTTCTTTACCATATTCAGAAAAACTGGTAAAGAATTACTCATTTTATACCCCATGTACCATTACAATTTTTCTATTTTATCTGTAAGATTTTCGATAAAATTTTTCAATGGCTTTTCTACCATCATTTTTATAAATGGATTAAATTTCCCATTGAAAACCAATTGGACTTCAGCCTGATTTTCAGAAAGGGACTTCATTAACCCTATTAATGAAAATTCTAAAGATGGATTCCCCGAAGATAGAACTATTTTTTCATTTTCTATAAATTCTGAAATTTTTAGTGAAACTTCTGGCATTCCTTTCAGTGCAAACTTAAAGCCATCCGCCGTATATTCAAAAGAAATTAAGCTATCTGGCATCAAATGTTTATAATCTTGTGGATTTTTCAGCATTTCAAACAAATCCTTAGTAGATTTATTTACTATTATTTTTCTTCCTTCTAAATTCATTTTTATTATTTTTGCACAATTAACTCAAACATTTTGACAAATGTATAAAATTTTTATTAACGAAAAAAAATTAACTATCAATATCACAGCCACTGATGCCGAGAAAAACCTCCCTTATGAAGACTCCAATACCATAGAAATTGCTATGGATTTACTAGAAAACACATCTTGCAAATCTGTAAATATTTACGAAGAAAATGCAGATAAAATTTGGGACTATTTTAGCGATTATTTTACCAATATAGAAGCAGCAGGAGGAATTGTCAAAAATAACAATGGAGATATTCTTTTTATCTATAGATTAGGCAGGTGGGATTTACCTAAAGGAAAATTAGAACCTAACGAAACAATAAACCATGCTGCTATCCGTGAAGTAAAGGAAGAAACGGGAATACAGAATTTAACTCTACTAAGTTTTATCGATACCACTTATCATATTTACAGGGATAAAAATAATATTCCTATCCTGAAAACTACTTTTTGGTATTTAATGAAGCATGATGCTCTTTCAACTACATTAACCCCACAAACAGAAGAAGGAATAACTAAGGCAGAATGGAAAAATAAACAAAATATTATTTCAGAGGTCTTCCCTAATACATTCAAAAATATTCAGTTGATTTTAGAAGAGTCTGGAGAAATATAATAAAAATAGGTAGGAGAAATACATTTCCTACCTATTTTTTTACTAAAATAACCCATTTAATTCGGTCTCTATCCTATCCAAAATATATCCAAAATCCTCTTTTTTATCCACAAAATCCAAATTATCTACATCTATAATTAAAAGTTTACCTTCTCTATAATTACCAATCCAATCTTCATATTTTTTATTCAATCTATTCAAATAATCAATGCTTATTCCCGCTTCATAATCTCGCCCTCTTTTAGCAATTTGGCTGGTAAGCGTGGATATATTCGCTCTTAAATAAATCAATAAATCTGGAGCCAAAACAAAACTTTTCATTAAATCAAACAGAGCAGAATAATTATCATAATCTCTTTTTGATAATAAATTCATCTCATTAAGATTTTCAGCAAAAATATAAGCATCTTCATAAATCGTTCTATCTTGGATAATATTTTTACCACTCTCACGGATTTCTTTTACTTGACGAAATCTACTACCCAAAAAGTATATCTGCAAAGCAAAAGACCATTGAGACATATCTTTATAAAAATCATCCAAATAAGGGTTATCATCCACATCTTCAAACTGAGCTTCCCAGCCATAATGTTTAGCTAACATTGTAGTAAGCGTAGTTTTTCCTGCTCCTATATTCCCTGTAACTGCTATATGCATTTTAATAATTATTTGATTTTCAATTCGTATATTTTATTCCAATTTTTTCCTGTCACCAGCATATTATCTCCTTTAAAAGCAATCCCATTCAAAACATCATCTGCACCTTGTGTATGCTTTTGATAAATTTTGGATAAATCTATTTTACCTACTACTTCCCCATTTTTAGGGTTAATTTTTAAGATATAAGGTTTTTGCCAAACATTGGCATAAATAAATCCATTGTGATATTCTAACTCATTCAAATTTTCATAAACCTCTCTATTCCCCGCCACCGAAATTACCCTATCAATCTGCTGTGGATTTTTAGGAGAAATAAAATAAAGATTTTTAGAACCATCTGATAAGATTAAGTTTTTCCCATCATAAGTAAGTCCCCACCCCTCATTGATTCTATTAGGATAGGTAAATTCTGAAACGAGATTTAAGGTATTTTTATCATAAATAAATCCTTTTCTATTTTGCCAAGTCAATTGATAAAGTTTATCTCCTATTATCGTACTTCCCTCGCCAAAATATTCATCTGACAATTCTGTTTTTGCGATGTTCTGTGTAGTTCCCAAAACATATTTTACCACAGCAGATTTTCCAAACTGACCATTACTCCCATAAATCATATTTCCCTCCAACTGAAATCCTTGCACAAAATTTTCTGAATTATGAGGATACTCTGTAATTATATCATAAGCCAATTCTTGCTCCTTATTTTTAGCAAAAACATTCATTATCGCATCTATAGAAATGGTCTCTCCTGAATGCGTTACGATGTTGATTGTTACTGAATTTCCTCCCAATGTGAAAAACTCTGGACTAATCTTCATATCAGAAGTTTCCTTATCTCCAAAACTGATATAAATAGACTTTGCATTATCCATAATTTCTTTTGGAAACTCTATCTTATCCCCAAAATGATAACCTTTGTCCTCCATGACTAAATTATACTCATTCAAAGTATCCGTTATCATTTTATCCTTACTACAAGAAAACAACAATGTCGCCAATAATAATCCTGCAAAAATATTTTTCTTCATTTTTTCTATGCTAAAAAATTTCCCAAATTTAGAATTTTTTTATACTTAAAAACAATTATTCAGAAAAAACTTTTTATATCCAACAAAAAAAATCCTTTTGAAAAATAATTTTAACAAAATTTAATAGATTTTTTTTGACCATATCGGTTTTTTATCTCACTTTTGCCTAAAAACCAATATTATAAATCATATTATTACTATCATGAATTTTTAACTTTTCATTTATGGAACAATCTCAAGAAATAAAAATATTACATGAAAAAATTCAAACCCAAAATCACTTTTTTCAGCTCTTAAAAAAAGAAATGAATAGAGTAATTATCGGTCAAAACCATATGATAGACCGCTTACTCATAGGACTTCTCGGAAATGGACATATTCTCCTAGAAGGTGTCCCTGGTTTGGCAAAAACTTTGGCAATAAAAACCCTATCTGATGCTGTAGATGGGCATTTTTCAAGAATACAATTTACTCCCGATTTACTTCCTGCTGATGTGATAGGAACACAAATTTATAATATAAAAGAAAATAATTTTTCGATAAAAAAAGGGCCAATATTTGCCAATTTCGTATTAGCCGATGAAATCAATAGAGCTCCCTCCAAGGTTCAAGCTGCTCTCCTTGAAGCAATGCAAGAAAAGCAAGTTACCATCGGAGATGAAACTTTCCCTCTCCCAATACCTTTTTTAGTTTTAGCAACACAAAACCCTATTGACCAAGAAGGAACTTATCTCTTGCCTGAAGCACAAACTGACCGTTTCATGCTAAAATGTGAAATAGATTACCCTGATTTTGAAGACGAAAGACAGATCATGCGTATGGCTTCTTCTACCCAAATACCCTCGGTAAAACCTATCATTTCTATGGAACATATTATAGAAGCAAAGCAACTTATTAATAAAATTTATCTTGATGAAAAAATTGAAAAATATATCTTAGATATTGTATTTTCAACTAGATTTCCTGAGCGTTATCAATTTTACGATTTAAAAAACCACATTAATTTTGGAGCATCACCAAGAGCTTCCATCAATTTAGCTATTGCTGCCAAAGCTTTAGCTTTTCTAAAAAATAGAGCCTTTGTCATTCCAGAAGATGTAAAAGAAATTGCCAAAGATGTTTTAAGACATAGAATAGGGCTTTCTTTTGAAGCAGAAGCAGAAAACATCAATACCAACCAAATTATTGACAGAATTTTAGGAAAAATACAAGCTCCCTAGCAATTAAATTTTATGGATATCAATAGTCTTATCAAAAAAGTAAAACTGATAGAAGTCTGTTCTAAAAAGAAATCGGAATCAAGGTTAATAGGGCAATATCGTTCTGTTTTCAAAGGGCAAGGAATAACTTTTTCAGAAGCTAGGAAATACCAATTCGGAGATGATATTCGCAGAATAGACTGGAATAAAACAGCTCATTTTCGTGAACCATTTGTAAAACTTATGGAAGAAGAACGAGAACTTACTATGATGCTTTTAGTTGATATTTCTTCATCTATGAACTATGGTTCAAAACACCAAAAAAAACGAGAATTAGTCTCTGAAATCTGTGCAAGTTTAGGATTTTCCGCTGTAAAAAATAGCGATAAAGTAGGGCTTATTCTTTTCGCTGATAAAATTTATAAAATCATTCCTCCCCAAAAAGGGAAAAAACATGTACTCTCCATCATTAGCCAGATTTTATCCTACAATGATATTCCTTCAAAAACCAATATTGATAGGATTTTAGAATATACCATAAATATTTTCAAAAAGAAATCTTTAATTTTTATTTTTTCTGATTTCAATGATGATTTTTCAGATAAAAATTTACGAATTACGGCTAAAAAACATCAATTGCTAGGCATAAGAATTTCTGATGAAAAAGATAATGAAGTTCCAGAAATTGGCTTTGCTGAATTTCAAGATATGGAAACTGGGGAAAAAGTCTATGTTAACACCTCTGATATCCGTTTTCGTTATCATTTTAAGGAAATGAAAAAACAACATATCAAACAAATACAAAATTTATTTATAAAAAGTTCTGCTGATTTCATCAACATTAATTCTGACAAAGATTATGCCAAAGAGCTTTATCAATATTTCAGAAAAAGATAAAATATTTTACAAAAAAATGAAATTTTACACTATTCTCATATTTCTTTTAACGAATTTTATTTCTGGGCAGACACTATCTTCCAGCTTAAATAAGAATGATGTAGATTTAGGTGAGCATATTATTTTGAACATACACATTCGCAATCTACAAGGAAAAAATGTCATTTCTGCTCAAAAAAATGGACTTCTTCCTTTTTATTTTGAAGAAACAAAGGATGAAATTTACCAAAATAATAAAGAATATCGCAGAACGATAGAATTTAGTATTTTGGACGAAGGAAAATTCATCCTACCATCATTGGAATTTAAGATTGGAGATTCTATTCACAAAAGTATTCCCTACGAAATAAAAGTAACCAATCCCAACAAAAAAAATGAGGAAATCAGTGATATTATGCCCAATCAAGAAATTGAATTAGGAATAATGGATTATTTAAGTTTATACCAAAATCAGATTTTCATATTTCTAATTATTTTAGGAAGTATTTTGATGTTTATTTTTATTAAAAAACGCTCTGTTAAAAAGAAAATTTCTCCAAACATTTCACCTAATAAATTTCTCCATGATTTGGCTCAATTAAAACCCAAAAAGCTAATAGAAAGTGGAGAACATCGTCTATTTTATATAAAACTTTTAGAAATTATCAGAGATTTTTTACAAAGTAAATATCAAATTCCTGCTGACATTTTATTAACTGATGACTTGATAGATTTTATTAAAAAATCCCACATTTTATCTAAAGAAAATACAAAAATATTGGAAGAACTCTTCATTCGTGGAGATTTGGTGAAATTTGCGAAAAGTATTCCTTCATCAGAAATGATGCAAGTAGACTTAGAAAATGTAGAAAATTTTATCATGAAAAATTTATGAAACTAAAAAATGACAAATTTTGAATTTCATAGCCCTTGGTTTTTAATTTTATTTTTGGTTTTTATTCCTTTAATTATCAAAGATTTAAGAACACAAAATAAAACTGCTATTCTTGTGCCTTCCATTCAATATATGAAGGTAAGCTCATTATACCCCAAAGTCAGATTTTTTCTTAAAATATCCAAATACATCATTCTTTCAGCACTGATTATTGCTCTAGCAAGACCAAGAACTTATACCATCAAAAATCTATATGAAGAAGGAATTGATATTGTCCTTTCCGTAGACATATCGTTAAGCATGTTGGCAAGAGATTTTAAGCCTGACCGACTTTCGGCTCTAAAAGAATTATCACAAAATTTTATCAATCAGAGAGAAAAAGATAGATTAGGGCTTGTTATCTATGCTGGTGAAGCTTTTATGAAAGTACCTTTGACAAGCGACCATCAAGCCGTTTCTGAAGAAATTAAAGAGATGCAGACAGGAGATGTTCAGCATGGAACAGCAATCGGTGAAGGACTTGCCGTTGCTACTAAACATTTAATTAAAAGCTCCTCTAAAAGCAAAGTTATTATTCTGATGACTGATGGCGTAAATACAATACAAAATGCCATCAGTCCCGAAGAGGCTACTCAATTAGCTCAAAATAATGGCATTAAAGTTTATACCATAGGCATAGGAACTAATGGATATGCCGAATCCCCTATAGTAACTCCTTTCGGAGATATTATTTTCATGCCACAAGAGGTAGAAATAGATGAGTATTCTCTTGAGAATATCGCTAAACAAACAGGAGGAAAATATTTTCGTGCCACCTCTAATGATAATTTGGAACAAATTTATAAAGAAATAAATCAATTAGAAAAATCACAAGTAAAATCTCATAAAACATATGAATATCATGAATTTTTTAATGTGTTTTTATGGTTGGCTTTAGGTATTTTACTTATAGATTTCTCTTTTAGATTTATAATTTTTAAGAATAGTAATTAATATAAAATGTCCTATATCAATCCATATTTGCTACTTATTTTGCCTTTACTTATTTTTCTAATGCTCAATTTCACAAAATGGAAAAAAAATAAGCGAAATATTTTTGCAGAACCTAAATTTCATAATCAAATTTTTGGAAAAACATCCTTTTTAAATAAAATTATCCCATGGGGTTACATTTTAGCCATCTTATTTTTGGTTTTAGCAATGCTTAATTTATCTACCGAGAACAACGAAAAAATAGAAATCAATCAAAAAAATAGTAATGTTTTATTTTTAATTGATGTTTCCAACTCCATGAACGCTCAAGATGTAGACCCCTCACGATTAGGACTCGCTAAAGACATTTTAAACCAAACGATTAACAAACTTGAAAACGATCGTGTAGGAATTGTACTCTTCGCAGGAGAAGCCCGTAGCATCATGCCGCTCACCACAGATTATTCTTCGGCTAATATATTTTTAGACAATATCAATTCCAACTTCATCCAAAAACAAGGAACTGATTTTTTTCTAGCAGTTGAAGAAAGTATAAAAAAACTCAATAATGCTCCTTCAGGAGAGAAAAAAATAATTCTTATCAGCGATGGAGAAGACAATGAAGGTAATCACAATAATGCTATTCAAAAAGCTAAAAATAGCAATATTAACATTACTACAGTAGGAATTGGCACCGAAGATGGAGCTCCTATTCCCGAATATACATTTGAAAATTACCAAGACTATAAACGAGATGAATACGGACAAATTATCATTACCAAAAGAGAGTTGAACGCTCTAAAATCAATAGCTAAAAAAACAAATGGAGTATTTATTGATGGAAATAATCCTAGTAAAGCCTCAGAAAAAATAATCAATGATATCAAAAAAACACAAAAAAATAATCATACTAATACCACTACAATCAAGCATACTACACACTATTACCAATGGTTTTTAGGAATATCTATTTTCCTTTTTATTTGTATTTACTTATTTAATCCCAAAAAAGATTTGAATTTTTAAGTCTTATTAATATTTTTTAACAAAATGAAAGATTGCTTTTAACAAATTAAAATTTATCTTTGCGTTATTATGATGAAAAATTTTGTTTTTGCATTGCTTTTTTGTGTAGGAAAAATTATTTTAGGACAAGAAAGTGACAAGATAATGATTCATAAAGGCAATCAAAGTTATAAAAAACAAGACTTTGATAGGGCTTCCTATTACTATATAGAAGCTATTAAAAAAAATAACAATGATTTTAAAGCACTTTACAATCTTGGTAATAGTCTTTATAAAAAAGGAATATATGCAGATGCTATCAATGAATATCAGAACGCACTAAAAAACACTCAAAACAGACATGAACAAAAAATAACTTTATACAATATGGGAAATGCTCAATTCCTAAATAAAGATATTCAGTCAGCAATTAAATCTTATCAAAATGCTTTAAAATTAGAGCCTAATAATCCCGATATTCTTCGAAATTTGAGAATTGCAAAAAAACAAGAAGAGAAGCAAAAAAAACAATATCAAAACAAAAGTCAGAATACTCAAAATAGCAAACTTAATCAAGAAAATACTCAAAAAGAACAAGAAAGAAATAAAGAAGAAGAATTTATAAAAAAAATAGAAGAAAAAGAACGAAACACTGCACATAGAACATTAAATCACAAAGGATATTCTACAATACGAAATAACGAAAAAGATTGGTAATTTTCATGAAAAATAGGTTCCTATATGTACTTATAACATTATCCATATTTTCATATGGGCAAGTCTCTATTTTATCAGAAACCAATACTAAAGAATATGAAGTAAAAGAAGCCTTCAAACTCAATATTGGTTTAGAAATTTTAGGAAATGAATTGGAACAACAAACTCCTATAAAATTACCTGATTTATCCAAATTTGAAATTTTAGGAAACGCTTCAGAAATTTTTTCATTCATAGACCCTGACACTGGTATGCTCGTAAGACAAGTGGTCTATCAACTCGTTTTAGAACCCAAACAATCAGGAAAAATAAAAATAGGAAGTGCATTGGTCCAAATCAATGGTAAAATCTACAAATCAGAGTCTTTTGATATTTTTGTAAAAGAAAATTCCAAAAAAGAAAATGAGAATTTTTTGGCAAAAAATGTGCAACTCAAAATGGAAACCACTGATAACTCTTACTATATATTTGAGCCAGTTATCATTACCCTAAAAGCTCATGGAAAAAATTTTCAAAATTTTAGGAAAATAAACCATATCCAATTACCACAAGGAAAAACAAAAGCATATCCTATTCATACTCAAAAACATGATATAGAAGTTAGTGATGCTTATTCATCACAAAATATCTCCTCTTTTGTAACATATCCAGACAAGTTTGGAAATTATAATATCCCCCCTACTTTAGCTAAATTAGAAAATGAAAAATTAAGCTCTAATTCTCTAAACATTAATGTAAAACCTCTACCACAAGGAGCCCCCGAAAACTTCAAAAATGCTGTAGGAAATTTTGAATTAGAGGTGATTAAGCCTCATTATCAAGCAAAAATAAATAAGGCCTATGATATTTTAATTAAACTTTCAGGACATGGAAACTTTGACCATATAGAGTTGCCAAAAATTCTTTCATCTGATGATTATAAAATATTAAATAAGCCCAAAAAAACATCAGATTTTATTGCCACATCAAAAGGTTTGAAAGGAGAAATTACTGAACATTATATTCTCATACCCCAAAAAGAAGGTATCGTTAATATTAATATTGAGGATTTTTCATTTTTTAATCCTAAAACCAATCTATATCATAATATTACAAAAAAAGACAGCATTTTTATTTCCGATTCTACAAAGGATATGAAAAATTCTTCCTTTAATAAATTAATGGATGATACAGAAAATATTCTGAAAGAAAAAGATTTATCTCCTATTTCTGAAGAAAAAGAAGAAAATAAAATCTCATGGAAAAATATTTCTGTTAGAGCATTCATGTTTTTATTAATCATGATTTTAACTGGCATTTTCATTAAATTTTCAAGAAATAGAAAGAAAAAAGCATCAAAAATCTTACCCGAAAGTATCACGACCATCGCTGAAACAGAAGAAATACTAAAACATCATTTATTCATTGGAAAAGAATATTATTTCCGTTCCATGAAAAGAGATTTAGATAATAATTTACCATTGTCTTTCTTTGAACATTATGATGAATTACATTATGATGCCGAGGAGCAGGTAACTTTAGAAAGCAATAAAAGCATTGAAGAATTTTTAGAAGATACTGTAAATCAAGATTTTGCACAAGAATTCATTAGTTTCCGGAAAAGAATACTAACAGAAAAATATGCTCCTATTCATGAGGATATGAAAAGTTTCTATGATGATATTATAAAATTTTATTCTAAAATTATGAAATAATTAAAATTTATTTCTATTTTTGAGAAAAATTTAATTATGCTTGAATCTTTCTCTTTTCAACAAACATTAACTTGCTTTTTAACTTTATTTGCTATAATTGACATTATTGGATCTACACCTATCATTCTAGATCTACGCAAAAGGTTTGGAAAAATAGAGTCTGAAAAGGCGTCTATTGCTTCTGCTATCATCATGCTAACATTCCTTTTTGCAGGAGATAAAATGCTTAAATTCATAGGATTAGATATTAACTCATTCGCTATTGTAGGAGCTTTAATAATTTTATTTATAGCCTTGGAATTAATTTTAGGAATTCAGATTCACAAACAAGAAGAGATGACATCTGCATCAATAGTTCCTATTGCATTTCCCTTGGTTGCAGGTGCAGGAACATTGACTACAACCTTATCTTTACGAGCAGAATATGCCGTTATCAATATCATTATCGCAATCTTATTGAATGTTCTTGTAGTTTATATTGTTTTGAAGTCTTCTGAACGACTTTCTTCAATAATTAAAGATGGCACTCTAATGATCTTGAAAAAAGTATTCGGAATTATACTGTTAGCTATAGCAATTAAAATGTTTTTAAGCAACTTAATTCAACTAATAGATAATCTATCACAACATTAAAATACAAATTGCATCTATATGGAACAGTATACCGCAAACCCTGAAGAATTTTATAAAAGTCTTAAAAAGAACCTTGATCTCAATCATGATTTTCCTGGTAATTATTTATATAAATTTATTTTAACAAATCATGATGAAGAAAAATTAGGTGAACTTTATCAAGTCTTCGATAATTTAGAGTATAGCCTTACGACTAAAGAAAGTAGCAATGGAAAGTATTTAAGTGTAACTATTTCTTGTTTCGTTTTAGATTCTAATCATGTAATAAAAATTTACAAAGATGTTTCTAAAATAGAAGGTATTATTATGTTATAAAAAATAATGAGGTTTTTTACAGCCTCATTATTTTAATCTAATTTTTTAAAGATAGAATTTTCACTTTTGAATTCTTTTACTATTTCTTTCAATATTTTTACCACTTCCATCTTATTACCTTCTTGTGCTTTTAAAAATATTTTTTGTGTTAAAAAATCTATTTCTTCATAATTCATAACATTATCTTTAGAAATCATGATTTTAGGATGGTGAGTTGGCAAAATTTTAGAACTATCTCCTGATAATTCCTCAAAAAGTTTTTCTCCAAGTCTTAACCCTGTAAAAATAATTTTGATATCTACATCGGGTTCTAAACCCAAGAGTTTTATCATTTTTCTTACCAAATCAAGAATTTTTATAGGCTCTCCCATATCAAAAATAAAAATTTCTCCTCCATTACCCATTATTCCTGCATGGAGTACCAATTCACATGCCTCTGAAATAGTCATAAAATATCTAGTAATTTCAGGATGAGTGATTGTTATAGGACCTCCTTTATTTATTTGTTTTATGAAATATGGTACAGCAGAGCCATTAGCCCCCAAAACATTCCCAAAACGAGTCGTGATAAATTTCGTTTTATGATTTTTTTTATTTTGTAATGATTGGACAAATAACTCAGCCACCCTTTTTGATGCCCCCATCACATTGGTAGGATTTACAGCTTTATCCGTTGAAATCATTATAAAAGTCTCCACATGATATTTACTTGATAGAAGTGCTAAAATTTTACTCCCTTGAATATTTACTAGTACCGCTGCATGTGGATTTTTTTCTATTATTGGTACATGTTTATAAGCTGCTGCATGATATACTATGGAAAAAGAATGCTCAGCAAAAATATCTTTCATTCTATTTTCATTAGAAATATCAGCCAAAATAAATTCAAATTTCACTTTTGGAAAACACTCTGACATTTCTAATTCCATATCATATAACGGCGTCTCTGCCTGATCTACAACTACTATTAAATCAGGATTATAAATAGCTATTTGCCTCACTATTTCACTTCCAATAGAACCTGCTCCTCCCGTTACTAAAATTTGTTTTTGAAAATGTTTATTTTTTATTTCCTCATTTTCTATCAAAATCGGTCTTCTATCAAGTAAGTTTTCTATTAGAATACTATTTTTTTCCTCATTTCTCATATAACTATACTATTTATAATATTCTACAACTTAAATCATTTCCTCAAAAATTTTTGCAATTCGTTCTCTATCATTATCTGTCATATTAGATCCTGATGGAAGACATAAACCTTTTTGAAACAATTGCTCTGATACATCCTTTCCATAATACGGAGCATCACTAAAAATTGGTTGCAAATGCATTGGCTTCCAAAGAGGTCTCGTTTCTATATTATTTTCTAAAAATTTTAACTGCAATTTATCTCTATCAAAACCTATTCTTTCTTCATCAATTACGATGGCTGACAACCAGTGATTAGAATAAAAATCATCATTTGGTTCTGAAAAAATAGAAATTCCTTCCATATTTTCAAATAACTTTTGATAAAAATGGTGATTAAATCTCCTTTGTATAATTCGCTCTTCTAAAACCTCCATTTGTCCACACCCAATCCCTGCCGATACATTGCTCATACGATAATTATAACCTATTTCAGAGTGTTGATAATAAGGAGCTTCATCTCTTGCTTGAGTAGAAAGAAAAATTGCTCTTTCTTTTTGTGCTTGTTTCCTACATACCAATGCTCCTCCCCCAGAAGTTGTAATAATCTTATTACCATTAAAACTCAAAATAGACATCCCTCCAAAAGTTCCACATTTTTTTCCTTTATAAACAGACCCCAAAGCCTCTGCTGCATCTTCTACAATGGGAATTTCATATTTATTTGCAATCTTCATAATTTCATCCATTTTAGCTGGCATTCCATAAAGATGCACTAAAATGATTGCCTTTGGTGTTTTACCTTTAGAGATTCTATCTTTAATTGCTACTTCCAAAGTCTCTGGACACATATTCCAAGTTTCCCTTTCTGAGTCAATGAAAATAGGGGTCGCACCTTGATATACAATAGGATTCGCTGATGCTGAAAAAGTCATACTTTGACATATCACTTCATCTCCCATTTTTACTCCCAACATTACCAATGCCAAATGTAAGGCTGCCGTTCCTGATGAAAGAGCTACTACATTTACACTCTCTCCTAAAAAATTTTGTAAATTATTCTCAAAAGCATCAATATTAGTTCCCAACGGTGCAATAAAATTTTCATCAAATGCTTTATGAATATATTTTAATTCTGTACCACCCATATGTGGAGGAGATAACCATATTTTAGACTTCATAAGCTATTTAATTCTGAATATTTCCCTTAAATTCTTCTGATGTTGCTTGTCCTTCTTCATTAATTCCTTCCGATTTTATAACCTTTAATATGGTAATTATCAATATTTTGAAATCCAACCAAAAACTGACATGGTCTACATACCAGACATCATATTTAAACTTTTTTTCCCATGAAATATGATTTCTTCCATTGATTTGAGCCCACCCCGTAATACCTGGCTTTACCTCATTTCTTCTCTTCTGAAAATCATTATAAAGATCTAAATATGAAGGCAACAAAGGTCTAGGTCCCACTAAACTCATCTCTCCCTTTATTACATTTAATAATTGAGGTATTTCATCTAATGAAGTTTTTCGGATAAACTTGCCTATTTTAGTTAATCTTTCTGCATCTGAAAATAAATTTCCCCCAGCATCTCTCTTATCATTCATTGTCTTAAACTTTATAATTCTAAACAACTTCCCTTCTTTTCCTGGTCTCAATTGAAAAAAAAATGGTTGTCCTCCATTAGCAAAATATAATATAATTGTAAGAATTACAAACAATGGACTAAACAATAAAATTCCTATAATAGCTAACGAAAAATCAAAAATAGGTTTTATAATATTTTTGTACATCTTTCCTTCTATTCTTTCCAAAAATACTACTCTTTTTTAAGATTTACAAATAAATTAAAAACGATATAGAAATTCTATATCGCTTATAAATATAAATCATATCTTATTTGAACAATACGGCTCCTACTGTTACAAAACTGGTCTCATCTATAAGAATAGCACTTCCATTCTCACGAATATTCTGATAAGCATCATAACTTAATAGTGCTGATGTTTTCAGCAGCACTTCCACGATTTCATTAAGCTCTGCCTTGCTCGGATTAGGTTCTTTTTCTAAAGTATTCACATCCAAACGATAACGAATTTCCTTCACCATCGTTACGACTATTTTACTATTATGTTGTAATAAATATCTTGTTCCCAAAGTCAAAGGCTTTTCATCCATCCAACAAATCAACGCCTCTATATCCTGTCCTACCCTTAATAAATCATCTTTTTTCGCAATTAAATCTCCTCTACTAATATCAATATCATCTTCCAAATGAATCACCGCACTCTGTGGAGCAAAACATTCTTCTACTTGCTGATTTCCTACTTCTATTTCTTTAATTGTAGTTTCTATATTAGAAGGATAAATTTTCACCTTATCATTCACTCGAAATATTCCACTAGCTACCTTACCTGCATAACCTCTATAATCATGAAATTCATCTACTTGTGGACGAAGAATCAATTGCACTGGAAATCTACTATTCTCATAGTTAATAGACTTACCTAACTCCACCGTTTCCAAGTACACCAATAATGGTTCTCCTGAATACCAAGTCATTTTATCTGATTTGTCTACTACATTGTCTCCATCTTTAGCACTGATTGGAATGAATTTTACACTCTTCAGAGATAACGCTTCAGCAATTTTATGATATTCAGATACAATTTCAGTAAATCTATCCTCTGAATAATGCACCAAATCCATTTTATTCACTGCAACTACTACATTCGGAATATTGAGTAATGAAGCAATGATAGAATGCCTTTTGGTTTGTTCTATAATTCCATTCCTTGCATCTACCAAAATAATAATCAAATCCGCATTAGATGCCCCAGTAATCATATTTCTAGTATACTGAATATGCCCTGGTGCATCAGCAATAATAAATTTTCTCTTCGGAGTAGAGAAATATTTATATGCTACATCTATAGTAATTCCCTGCTCTCTCTCTGCTCGGAGACCATCTGTAAGTAAAGCCAAATCAACCTCCCCATTTTCCTTATTTTTAGTACTTCTCTCTATGGCTTCCAATTGATCTGCTAATATATTTTTACTATCATACAATAGCCTCCCAATAAGGGTACTTTTCCCATCATCTACACTACCCGCTGTCAAAAATCTTAATATATCCATTTTTTATTAAAACTTAAAAAATTAAAAATACCCATTCTTTTTTCTATCTTCCATCGCAGCCTCTGAGACTTTATCATCTATTCGAGTTTCCCCTCTCTCACTGGTTCTGGAAATGGTAATTTCATTGATTATATCATCTATGCTATACGCTTCAGATTCTACCGCTGCCGTACAAGTCATATCTCCTACAGTTCTATATCTCACTTTCTTTGTAGAAATATTATCCCCTTCTTCTATTTGAATAAAATCAGATACCGCTATCAACTGACCTTGATGCTCTAAAACCTCTCTTTCATGAGAAAAATAAATACTTGGCAACTCTATTTTTTCTCTTTTAATATAATTCCAAACATCTAATTCGGTCCAATTGCTAATAGGAAAAACTCTTACATTTTCTCCTTTATGTATTTTTCCATTATAAATATTCCAAAGCTCTGGGCGTTGTAATTTAGGATTCCAACCTCCAAAATCATCTCTTACAGAGAAGATTCTTTCCTTTGCTCTCGCTTTTTCTTCATCTCTTCTCGCTCCACCAATACAAGCATCAAATTGAAACTCTTCAATTGTATCTAAAAGTGTATAAGATTGTAAAGCATTTCTACTCGCAAACTTACCTTTTGGCTCTGTCAATCCTTTGGCTTTTATCGTATCTTCTACTTTTCTTACAATTAATTTTTCACCAATTTTCTCCACTAATTGATCTCTAAAATTCAAAGCTTCTTGAAAATTATGACCAGTATCAATATGTACCAAAGGAAAAGGAAATTTACACGGACGGAATGCCTTCATTGCTAAGTGTACCAAAACGATAGAATCTTTACCACCGCTGAACAACAATGCTGGCTTCTCAAACTGCCCTGCCACTTCCCTAAATATATGAATAGACTCAGCTTCTAACTGATCAAGATAATCCAATGTTCTACCACTCATTTTACTATATCAAAATTCTTAATTATTCTACTTTGTCCAATGCAAACCACACTCTTTTTTATCTTCATTTTCCCACCACCAGCGTCCTGCTCGGATATCCTCTCCTTCTTTTATGGGACGAGTCATTGGTTGGTCACCTATACTTATATATCCTTTCTCATGTAAGGAATTAAACGGTATATTATTTTTCTTCAAATAAGGTAAAAGTTCCTCCGTTTTCCAATGCAAAAGAGGATGAAACTTTATAATTTTATTCCCTTCATCCCACTCTACCATAGGCATTTGCTGCCTATGAGAAGATTGCTCAGCTCTAATCCCTGTTACCCAAACTTCATAACCAGCTAAGGCTCTTTTTAATGGCTCCACCTTACGAATATAGTCATGCTCTTTTCTTAACTCAACAGATTTATAAAATCCATTTACTCCATGTTTTTTTACATACTCTTCAATCCTTCTATTATCAGCATAATAAGCAGGAATTATTATTCCATATTCTTCATTAGTATTCACCCAAGTATCGTAAGTTTCATAAAACATACGCCCTGTGTCTATCGTAAAAATATCAATTGCTATTTTATTTTTTAGAATACAATCTGTAATGATTTGGTCTTCCATTCCAAAACTTGTAGAAAAAACTACTTTATTAGGAAAATTTATTGCTAATAAAGATAATCCCTCTGCCATAGAAAGTTTCGGTAATTTCTCTAACAACTCTTCTATTTTCATATTCATATTTTAATCCTACAAAAATAATAAAAGTTTATGAATAATCAGTTTATAAAAATCAAGAAATATTTTCCTCTACCTCCTCCATTAATTTTAGATAATTCATATATCTACTCTCCTCTATATTATGATTTTCCACATCACTGATCACATTACATTTAGGCTCATTGATATGCAAACAGTTATGAAATTTACATTCTCTCCCACTCATAAAGATTTCAGAAAAATAATGCTGTATCTCTTCTTTTTTTATATCAATCATGGCAAACTCTCTTACCCCTGGGGTATCAATCACACTTCCTCCAAAATCCCAAAAATACATTTGAGCGAAAGTCGTGGTATGTTTTCCCTTAAAATGAGCTTCTGAAATTTCACTTGTTTTCAAATTTAATCCCTCTTGTAAGGCATTTACTAATGTAGATTTTCCTACTCCAGAATGTCCAAAAAACACAGATACTTTACCTTTAATTTTTTCCTTAAGTTTAATTATATTACTCCCAGAAAGGGCTGAAATTCGTAAAGTTTCATATCCTATTTTATGATAAATATCCTCCACTCTCTCTATAAAATTAAGCTCAATCTTATCCAATAAATCTATTTTATTAAATAAAATTAACGGTTTAATATTATAGGCTTCACAGCATACTAAAAATCTATCCAAAAACCCTAATGAAGTTTCAGGCATTTTTGCAGTAAAAATAAAACATGCTAAATCTATATTAGAAGCAATAATATGTGCTTCTTTGGAAAGGTTTACTGATTTACGAATGAGATAATTTTTCCTTATTCCTATTTCTGTAATCCACGCTACTCCATCACTCTCTAAGCTAAACTCCACCTCATCTCCTACCGCTAAAGGATTAGTTAACCTCGTTTTATTTAATTTAAATTTACCACGAATCCTAGCCTCAAAAATTTCTCCTGTCTCTTGTTCTAAAACTTGATACCAACTCCCCGTAGATTTTATTACCAATCCCTTTTTCATTAAAACTATTTTTCCTTAATTAAAATCAAACCGCATCAAATTTTCTAATTCTTTCAATACAGGATTAATTTCCACCAATTGCTCGAAAATTTGTTTTTTACTCAAATTTCCTTTTTTCAAAGTTATATCTTCTCGATAAATTATTTCTATTTGAAAATTATTAACTTTATGCTTAAAATAATTGAAAAAATCCATTTGTATTGCTTCAAACTCCTTTTTAGCAGTATCTGAAGAATATTTTATTTCTATCTTATTTTCATCTATTTTTGATAACTTAAAAGTATTAATAGCACTCCAAACAACGATATTATCTTTAAATAATTCTTTCAAAAATGTAGTCCACGCCGCCTGTAAATCCATATCAGAGAAATGATTATCAGGTAATTGTTCATCAATATTCTCTTGATATCCTATTTCTTCTTGCTTTTCTTCCAAACATTTTTTTATAGAATACTTAGAAGCTACAACTCCTCCCAAGGGCTGGGACACTACTTTCGGAATTCTTTTTTTTGATAATTCTTCAAGTAAAACACTTGTATTATTACCTAAATTAGCATTATCCTTAACTACTTTTTTTTCTACTTTTAACGAAGAATCATCATGGAAGGGAGGGATGATTAAGAACTTTTTTTTTTATCTAATTGTTGTGAAGTCAGACTTGCTAACTGCATCAAAGCAATCTCTACAGTCAACCTTGGGTTTTTAGAATTTTTATAATTAATATCGGCATGATTACAGATTTCTATAGCATCTACTAACTGCTGTGGTTGCCACTGCTGACTCTGCTCTGCATATTTTACCTTTGTATTTTCTCCAACTTCTATCAAGGCTACAGTATCAAGATTCTTAGCCATCATTAAATCTCTAAAATGATTTCCCAACCCTGCAATGAAAATATGAGGATCAAAACCTCTTTTCACAATTTCATTGAATGCAAATAATATCCCCGTAATATTATTTTCTTTAGCAAAATCAACGATATTTAAATATTGATCATAATCTAAAATATTCAAGATTTCCGCTGCCTTGGCAAGAGTTATATTTTTTTGCGAAAAAGTAGCCAATCTATCAAAAATGGACAATGCATCTCTCAATGCTCCATCTGCTTTTTGGGCAACTAAAAATAACGCATCATCTTCATAAGAAATCCCTTCCTTATCAGCTATTTTCTTCAGATGCTCTTGAATGTCAAAAATTGTAATTCTTTTAAAATCATATATTTGACAACGAGAAAGAATCGTTGGAATAATTTTATGCTTCTCTGTAGTTGCTAAAATAAAAATAGCATGTGCTGGTGGCTCTTCCAATGTTTTCAAAAATGCATTGAAAGCCGATGTAGTCAGCATATGCACCTCATCAATAATATAAACTTTATATTTACCAACTTGTGGAGCAAAACGCACTTGATCTATCAAATTCCTAATATCATCTACGGAATTATTAGACGCGGCATCTAATTCATAAATATTAAACGAAAAGCCATCTTCATCTCTTGCACCTGATTTTTCATTAATTTTTCTTGCTAAAATCCTCGCACAAGTAGTCTTCCCTACTCCACGAGGACCACAAAAAAGTAATGCTTGAGCCAGTTGGTCATTCTCTATAGCATGTTCCAATGTATCAGTAATATGAGACTGTCCCACTACAGATTCAAATTCCTGTGGACGATATTTCCTTGCCGATACAATAAAATTTTCCATACTTCAAAGATAAATCTTTTTTATAAAAATACAAAATTTAATTAGTTAAAGATATTTTCTTAATTTATTTTTAATACCCAACCATTATTTTGCATAAATATAAGTTCTCTTTCCGTAACTCAATGGATTTTCTTTTTCTATTTCTTTTAATCCAAATCCTTTAAACTGAGAATTAATTGAATTTACGAGTTGCTTTCTGTGTAGTTTTTCGTAAGTTTCAAAATCTATCCGCTTTCTATTATTTAGGCTTTCAAAAATATTCCATTTTTCCACTACACTTTTCCATTCTGAACTCACTACTCCTTCAAAAACTTTTGATTTAGAACCACTTCCGTAAGATAAAAAACCTATTTTTTTACCCTCCAAATTATCTCCTTTATCAAAAGACACCTGCAAAGCAGACATCAAAGCCATGAAGATAGATGCCGTATAAAGATTCCCAATTTCAGAACTTGCTCTTTGTGATGGCTCAATTTTTTTATTGATAAACGCCAAATACTCTTGAGATTTTGCTAATGATTTCTGCTCTTCTGGGGTAGCAAAAGGCAAGTTATTCTCTATACTATATAACTCTGTAAAAACTCTTTTTCCATGAAAAGCATAAGGCAAATGAAAAATTAAATAGTACCAATTTTCATAAGGTTTTTCTAACGAATTTTGCTCCGAAAAATATTCATAAGCTTCTCGGATTCTATGCTGATAACATTGATTAGAATATTGTCCATCAAAAATAGGTTCATCTGTGAAAATTTCTATTTTATCGGGGGCTGTTTCAGAGATATTTTTCACTTCTGTTTTCAAAATTTCTCTTCTTGGTTTGAAGAAATCAAAAACACTTTCCATTGCCACCCCCCATTCTCCTCTAATTTCCAACAATTTTGGTTGAGATGAAACTAAAATAGCAACTGCTCCCCCTCCTTGAGTGTATTCCCCTATTGAACCTAACTCATATTTTGCATAATCAGAGGCAATAATAATAGCCTTTTTAGACGGATTTAATCTCACATAATCCAGTCCTGTTTGTAGAGCATCTACCCCACCGATACAAGCAAAAGTCATATCCACCACATCACAATTTTTAAAACATCTCTTTCCAAAATCCTGCTCTAAAACTTGCTCTACCATTTGTAAAGCATAAGTTACCGTTGGTTTTGCTGCATCCAAAGCACTTTCTGTTCCGAGATAAATTTTACCAATATCTTTGGGAGAAATTCGATAATCTTTTATAAGTTTTAATAAAGCTTCGGCCGCGAAAGTCGCTGTATCTTCATGAACATCAGGAAGTGCCATCTTATGCAACCCAAGTCCTTTTTCTAATTTTTCAGGCTCTATTGCTCTATTTTCTGCTAAATCTCTAATATCTAAATATAAAGATGGCACATAAAAACTCATGGCCTCTATCCCATATTTCATAAATTTTCACCTTTTATTTTACAATTCTATCCAATACCCACTCTATTGTCTTTCTTTCAGACATATGATGATCTGCGGAAAACTCACCTCTTCTTCTATTGGCAATGACACAATTTACAGTTAATGCCTTATGACCTAATAATTTGGACAAGCCATAAATGGCCGATGTTTCCATCTCAAAATTTGTAACTCCTAAATCATTCAGCGTTTCTAAAAACTGATCATCTGTCGCTCTTAGTCTTAACTGACGACCCTGTGGTGCATAAAACCCTGGGAAAGTAGCGGTATTCCCAATATATTTCGCATCTTTATAATAATCTGCAATATCCTCTGCCCAATCAGAAAAATAAAGCATTGGCTTAATTTTTTCATAAGGGAATCTTTCTAAAAAGCTTCTGCTAAATTCATTTTCAAAGGAATAATCTTGATAAAAATGCAACAAACCATCTAATCCCACGACATTCTGTGTAACCAGCATATTATCCACTTCTACTTCTGGATTTACCGATCCACAAGTCCCCATTCTGAATAATTCCAATGATTTATGCTCAGTCTTAAATTCTTTATTTTTCAAATCAATATTCACCAGAGCATCTAATTCATTCATCACAATATCAATATTTTCCGTGCCTATACCTGTGGACATTACGGTAATTCTTTGCCCACGAAGTTCTCCAGTGTGAGTATAAAATTCCCTTTTATTTTTTTTCACCTCTATTTTATCAAAGTATTTAGATACTTTAGGAACTCTATCTGGATCACCTACCAAAATGATTTTATCTGCAATTTCTTCTGGTAACAAATTCAAATGATATACGCTTCCATCTGAATTTAACACCAACTCTGATGCTGCTAATTTATTCAACATTTTTACTTACTTTTTATTAAAATATCATTTTCTATTATCCTCCTACTCTTTTAGTCTTATATCCCAAATCTTGTAGAATTTTCATAATTTTTTCTCTATTATCTCCTTGAATGATAATTATCCCATCTTTCTCTGAACCACCAATCCCAAGAGAAGTTTTTATCTTTTTAGAAATCTCTTTTAACTCCTCTTCACTCCCCCCAAAACCTTCTATAAGGGTAACAGGCTTACCATTTCTTCCTTTTTTTTCATATTTACAAATAAGAGGTGTTTTTTGCTCAAATTTTTCTTGTGACAGTTCAAAATCCTGTTCTACATGATCAGGAAAAAGATTTTTTAATTGTTCTCTTAAATCCATTGAACAAAGGTATTATTTTTTTATTAGAAAATTTTATAACTATTTTTTTTACTACTTCCATTCTTCATCTACACTAAAACTAAATCCTATAAGCATAACACATAAGAATAATAACATCTTATTTATTTCCATCACTCTTTTCGTCAAGAAGAATACATTTCACAAACTCTTCTATTTCAGAAGATAAGAAAGGAGTCCCTTTAATTTTATTAAATGGAATGCATTTAATTTGATACGCATCTTGAATAATGTGAATGAGCTGACCATTATTTATTTCAGGAATAATGATTTTTTTAAAAGATTTTAACAATTCCCCTAAATCATTAGGCAAAGGAGCTAAATTTCTTAACTGAATATGTGCCACTGAAAAATTTTGTTCTAGTAATCTCTTTACAGCATCTCTAATACTCCCATAAGACGACCCCCAAGAAAGTAATAAAACTTCTGCGTTTTCTTTTCCTTGATCCAAGGATATTGATTGGTAAGAATTTGCTACATTTTGGAATTTTTCAGCTCTAATTTCCACCATTTTTTGGTGATTTTCAGCATCATAACTTACACTTCCTATTACCTCTTTTTTCTCCAGACCTCCTACAACATGCTCTTTTCCTTTTGCCCCTGGCACAGCAATTTTCCGTGATAGATTTTCTTCCCTTTGATAAGGAAAATAAGGCTCATTATTTGATTCTAAAACATATGGTGATTTTATAGTTGGTAAATCATCATAACTTGGAATCAACCAAGGTTCTGTTCCATTAGCAATATATCCATCAGAAAGTAAAATCACAGGAGTAGTATATTCTAATGCAATTTTAATAGCTTCAAAACCTGCATTAAAACAATCAGAAGGAGATTTTGGTGCAATGACAGGAATAGGTGCTTCTCCATTTCTACCGTAAACAGCTTGAAATAAATCTGACTGCTCTGTTTTAGTTGGTAATCCCGTCGATGGACCTCCTCGCTGGACATTTATGACCAACATCGGCAATTCTAACATAAAGCCCAAACCTAAACCTTCCGTTTTCAAAGCCATTCCAGGGCCAGAAGTAGCTGTTACCGCCACATCTCCTGCAAAAGAAGCTCCTATTACAGATGTCATCGCTGCAATTTCATCTTCTGCTTGAAAAGTTTTTACTCCTAATGGTTTATATTGAGCCAAATAATGTAAAATTTCCGATGCAGGAGTAATAGGATAACCACCATAAAACAAATCTAAATCTGCCTTTTGAGATGCTGCTAATACTCCCAAAACCACCGCTTCATTTCCCGAAATACTTCTGTAAGTTCCCTTTAACATTTGGGCTTTCTCTACAATATATCTTTCCGTAAAAATTTCTGCAATTTCTCCATATTGATACCCTGCTTTTAGTACTTCTAAATTCGCATCCTTTACCTCAGGCTTTTTGGCAAAATATTCTTCTATGTAATTTTTAGTATGATTTAAATCTTTAGAAAACAACCAATATATAAACCCCAAAGCAAACATATTCTTACTTCTATCCTTTTCCTTTTGAGATAAAGAAGTTCCTTTCAATGCCTCTATGGTATTTTTAGTAATATCTATTTCATAAACTATGAAATCTTCCTTAATAAATTCTATAGGATTTTCCTCATATCCAGCTAACCCCAAGTTTTTCCGATCAAATCCTGAAGAATTAACAATAATAATTCCCGATTTTTTTACCTTATCCAAGTTTTTTTTCAAAGCTGCCGCATTCATCGCTACCAATACATCACAAAAATCTCCTGGAGAGTTTATCTCTTCACTTCCAAAATGAATTTGAAAACCTGAAACTCCAGAAATAGTTCCTAAAGGAGCTCTAATCTCGGCAGGAAAATCAGGTAAGGTATTAAGATCATTACCAAAAAATGCCACTGTTTGGCTAAATTGATTCCCAGTCAATTGCATACCATCGCCAGAATCTCCAGCAAATAAAATTGTAGCATTTTTTAGTTCCTTAATATTCATAGAAAATATAAAATTTAATCATTAAAATAAAACTTCAAAGATAAAAAATAAATATTAATTACTTTCAAGTATTTTTCGTTTACCCTATTAAACAAGAAAGTTGCTTCCTAATAGAAACAACCTTCAAAAACATTACCTCAAATTTATTATTTATCAAATAGTTACTGCCTTTATCAGCCTATTTTTATCACTAAAATACTCTTCCATAGAAATCATACTTTCCGTTCTCATAACCTCTTCTATATCACTAATATTATAGATAATATTTTTAGCATCATCTGTATCCTTTGCTCTAATTTTACAAAAAATATTATACTTTCCAGAAGTTACACTTAATTCGGTTACATTAGGTATATTTTCTAATATTTTTACCACTTGTTGGGTTTTACTTGATTTACTCAATAAAATCCCTATATAAGTGGTAAAATTATACCCTAACTTTTTATAATCTATCACCAAAGATGATCCCTTAATCACCCCTGTATCTTCCATTTTTTTTACTCTAACATGGATGGTCCCCGCAGAAACTCCCATCCTTTGTGCAATTTCTGTAAAGGGCATCCTAGTATTTTCCACGAGAAAACCTAAAATTTTCTTGTCAATCTCATCGAGTTGCAAATTATGTATATTCATTCAATAACTTTTTAATTTTTCTATATTTTCTTTGCAAAAATACCATTTTTTTTGATGTATAAAAAATTTGACAACTATTTTAATTTTCTTTAACACTATCTACTCTGAGACTGTCTTTATTATTTTTTTGTAACTCTCTTTTTTTAAGTTTTTTCCTTGGAAATATTCTATTAAATCCATAAGAAAGAACAACTCCACCTCCATATGTTTGATTTGCTCCTGCATTCGCACCTACTACTACCCCTACATTAGAAGGTTTAGAATATATACGAAAAATCCTTGAACCATCTATATTTTTGGACCAATCATATTCTACAATCCCCTCTCCAGAAAGGTAATTATTTTGAGCATTTTCAGTATTGGCAATAGGAACTCCCACTCCTGTTTTTAGCTTCCATCTCGGAGAGAATTTAATATCTACATTTGTTACTGCTTTATTAGCTGTATTTGTGGAAGCATTTCCAGAAACATAAGCGATATCTATTTGAAACATGTCACTCAAAGAATTAAATGCTGAACTCAATTGTTTGAAAAATACATTCACCCCAGACCCAAAAGCAGAAGATGCATTGGTATTCGCTACATTAAAATTACCTAATGCCAAAATTGAAGCAAATTGCAATACTTTTTCTTCCTCTGTTGCTAATTTATAAGCCATCACTTCTCTAATCTGCGAAGACACATCCTGGGCTACAATCACTGGTTTTATTTCTGGACTTGTTAGCTTGTTCGTGATATGAGTCTGTAATTGAACATTTATTGCAGGGAGAGACCCCATTTCCAAATACTCACTCGCATTGGAAATCAAAGCATTATAAGTTGCTGTAATGTTCAATTCAGGATTCATCACATCACCATTCCATTGCAAATTACTTCCTCTTCTAATTTGAAAGACTTTCTCCAAAATTGCTTTAGAAACATATATCCCAGACTCTACTGAATACTCCCCAAACATTCTCATATTCCCCGTTTTATCCATTACAAATCTCATATTTTCAGTATTTCCTCTTACACTAATATCTCCTACTTCATCGCCAACTAAAACATTTACTTGTGAATTTTTATCTGCCGTAATGTCTAAATCTATATTAAGATACACCCCTGTTTTTTTCTTTTCTGCTAAAGACAACTGCCCTTCTTTATCTATTTCCAAAAATCGAAGCATTTTAAACTCATCAACAGAAGAAGTAGAATTACTATTTAGCGTAAATACACTATTCTGAAGCACATCTGCAGTAGCCTTTATCCCTAATGTATTATTGCTAAAACCAACAAATAAATCTCCTTTGGCATAAATTTTACCCCAAAAAACATCAAAATCCTTTTGACTTGTATTCAGTATCATTAAATCATCAGCACGAATAAGCAATTCCGCTCCGATATTGGACAGATTAGATAAATTGATCTGACCAAAAGAAATCATCCCCTTTGAATTAGTTCTACTATCCTTTACTCCAACAAAATTAAAGAACAAGTTTCCATTATTAAGATTAACTATAGAATCATCAAATGTATAGTCCACCCCTGAGAAATTTAATTTCAGACCAAAATCTTTTACGGCAATATCTCCTCCATAATTTATATCTCGCAAAGTTCCATTAACATCCACATCTCCCGTTGCCAAACCTCTAAAATTACTAAATATATCCCCAACAAAAGCTTGGACAAAAGCCAAATCAAATTGTTTTAAATTCGCTTTTAAATCTAAAGTAGGCGATTGAGTATTATTATCTATCGTTCCTTTCAATATTAATTTTTCGTGATTAAATACATTGCTATTTTCTATAATTCTAACATTAACATCATAGATATTTTTCTCACTACTATTTTCAGTATTAATCACTAAATTTCCTATTGAGGTATTATTTACCCTAATATCATTTACCATTAAATCTACATAAGGTTCCAGCTGCTTAGCATTCATTTTTAATTTAATATTTCCATCTGCTATACCTTCCATACCCACTTTACTATCTTGAAAAGCTATTGCCCAAACTTTAGAAACATCCATATTCTTAACCATCGCATCCACATCAAAATCTTTCGAATTCTTAAAAATACCATTCAACAGCACTTCACTATCTCCAGAATAAATCCTCAAATTATTAATGGCTATATCTTGATTTTTTCTACGATAAATGATAGAATGATTAAGCTCGGGTGATGTATCCACCTTCCACATAAACTTACTGATTTTCACTTCCGTTGGGTCAAACTTAAAAACATAATCTCCCACTTCATTAATATGCTGGTCCACATCAGCTACATAATCTACCATTTGATTATTTTTCTCTTTTTCCAATGTTCCTACTTGTAAATTAGTCACAATATTCAGTCTATCACCTTTATGCTCTGCATTTACCTTAACATCTTTCAGTAAAGAACCTTGATATTCTACTCTCTCTATATGAGACATCCAATACTCCTTCGTATTCTCTGTATCCATCTTCAAGGAAATATTACTTACCTGCACACTATCTCTCTTCACTCCTTCTCTAATGATATATTGAGGATTAGCCTTAGCTAAAAGTCTATCGGCTTCTGAAATCTCCTCTTTTTTCTCCATTATATATTTCAATGTAGGAACTTTAATATCAAACATAAAATCATTATTCCCTCCTTTGAAATCTCCCACAATTTTCACCCCATCAGGTATCAATATATTTGGTTCAAAATAGTTTATTAAACTCTGATGAATATCAAAATCTAATTCAAAACTTTGTCCTTTGTAATATCTCTTTATCTTATTCCCTACTAAAATTTTATTTTGTACTTCTTCAAATATTTTTCCGACATCATCCAAATTGAATTTCCCCACTATATTTCCCTTTATCACTTCTGGGATATTTATATTTATAGTACGATTATCAGATTCTCTTGCTAATTTTATCGCCCCCACAGGAATAGTAATATTTCTTTCACCGAATAAAGATACTTTATTCAACTGGACATCTAAATCTAAATCATTAACATTCTTCATTGATAAATTCCCACTCACACTTCCTTTGAAAATAGATTGTTTATCACTTATCCCCCAATACTTCAAATCCAAATGCTGAATATCCCCTCTTAAATCTGTGGAAAGTCTGGGTTTACTAAAATCTATTTTACCATCAATCACCCCATTGAATGAAGCATCAGCCACCTTAAAAATTCCATCAAACTGCTTAGCAGTCAAACTCCCATCAATATCAAGATTATGTAGTTTTTTTCCTAAGATTTCTATACTACTTAAATGAGATTGCGTCCTAAGAGAAAGCGTGTTTAAATCAAAACCTCTCCCTTCAACTTGCACTTCTCCAGATATTTCTCCTAATTCTTTCTGTTTAGTGATTGCCTTTGTATCAAAACTTTTTAGGATAACAGCCCCTTTATATCTGGGATAAGCAGAAGAATATTCACTCAATGCAAAATCACGAATCTGAGCTGCTCCAATTCCTGTTACCAAATCTCCTTTTGCGATGACCTTCTTTTTATCTACATCTATAAATCCTGTATATTTTATTTTACCAAAACCATCAGCAAAACCACCCATTTTTTTTGCTATAAAATTAGGTAAAGATGCCCTTAAACCTGCATAAGATATTTCTGCTAAAATTTGATTTGATTTCAAATGAAAATTTCCTGACATCAGATTTTCAAATTTTATTGCCTTCGTTTGGATATGATTATTATTCACCTGAACATTGAATTTTTTCAATGAAAAATTATTCAATGCTCCCTCCATTTTCCCAGATAGTGAATATTTTTGGTAATTATCCCAATTCTTCACAAAATAACTCATATCATAACCATGCAAATAACTTCCTCTTTTCAGATTCATATCCCAAGCCACTTTATCATTAAAATCCTTCCACCCCGTATTCTTATCAAGATTAAAAATTAGATCTCCTTGAAGTAAAGAATACCCTGTATGCATAATCAAATCCGAAAAAGCAAATTTTTCTTTGCTAATAAATAAATCTCCTGAAAGAGTTTCTAAATGATGCTTTTTTCCCCATCTCTCTGTGATAAAAGATAAACGATTAAACTTCATATTTACATCTGCTCCTACTACCTTTAAATTAGATACATAAGCATTAAGTTGTTCTGCCTTCAGCCATTTCCCATCCTCTCCTTGATTTTCATTAACAATAGAAAGTTTACTGTTTTTTATCTCAATACGAGAGGTAAATTTAAATGGAGGTTTATTTGGATCCTTAGGACTATCAAATTTTTCTATGAAAAGAGTGAAATTATCCTGTTCCTCTCCTTTATAAGTGATTACTTGTAAATCAAGTTCCTCTAAACTTAATTTTTGAAATTTCAAGTCTCTTGAATTAAACGCTAACTCAAACCAATCAGAATGCCCGATTAACTTTTCTGCTTTCAAAAACTTAAAATCGTGATGATCTTTCGCTGTAACCCCATGAATTACGACATCTCCCAAGAAATTAATTTCTACCCCCTTCGTTTCAAATTTCGTTTTATACTGCTCATTGAGTATATTAATTGCTTTGTTAGCTAACCAACTTTTCACTGGAGGAAAATTTATCGTAATCAGAATAGACAATAAACTAAATATGAAACCAAAAAAGCAAAATAAAAATAACTTTGCCCACCAAGATAGTTTCTTCACTTTTTCTTTTGCCTTATGAATCGGTGATTGATTTTGTATTTCCAAATCTTCTTCTTTGTCTATATTTTTCTCTATATTTGCCATTGTATGAAAAAAACGATTATTTTAGGAATAGAATCATCTTGTGATGATACTTCAGCTGCGATTATCAGAGGGAATAAAATTCTCTCAAACATTGCGAATACCCAAGATATTCATAAAGAATATGGCGGTGTAGTCCCTGAATTAGCCTCACGAGCTCATCAACAAAATATTATTCCCGTAGTTCAAAAATCTATTGTATCAGCAAATATACAACAAAATGAAATTTCAGCAATAGGGTTTACCCGAGGTCCTGGACTTTTAGGCTCACTTTTGGTAGGAACTTCCTTCGCTAAATCTTTGGCTATGTCCTTAAATATTCCTTTAATAGAGGTCAATCACCTTCAAGCTCATGTTTTAGCTCATTTTATAGAAGATGCAAACCCTACTCCTCCTAAATTCCCTTTCCTTTGCCTCACAGTAAGCGGTGGGCATACAATGATTGTTTTGGTCAAGGATTATTTTGACATGGAAATTATCGGAAAAAGTATTGATGATGCAGCAGGTGAGGCTTTTGATAAAATCGGAAAAGTTTTTGGATTAGACTATCCCGCAGGAGCAATTATTGATAAATTAGCAAAAAATGGAAATCCCAATACCTTTCAGTTTGGAAAGCCTAAATTGGACAAGTATAACTACTCTTTTAGTGGAATAAAAACATCTGTATTATATTTTGTTCAGAAAGAAATGCAAAAAAATCCTAATTTTATTAAAGAAAATCTAAATGACCTTTGTGCTTCGGTACAAAAGACAATCATTGATGTTTTAATGGACAAACTCCAAAAAGCAGCAAAAGATTTAAATATTAAAGAAATTGCCATTGCAGGAGGCGTTTCTGCTAATTCCGAATTGAGAAACGCAATGCGACAAAATGCTAAAAAACTCGGTTGGAATATTTTTATTCCGAAATTTGAATACACCACAGATAATGCAGCGATGATTGCAATGGTTGCACAACTAAAATATGAAAAAGGTGAATTTACCGACCTAAAAACCACTGCAACAGCAAGATATGAAATTTAAAATATATACCAAAAATGGTGATAAAGGGCAAACCTCTCTCTATGGTGGAAAAAAAGTTTCCAAATCTTCTGCAAGAATAAAAGCTTGTGGAGAGATTGACGAACTCAATTCTGCCATTGGCGTTACTGTTGCTTATATTCATCATTCTGATTCATTAAAACAGCTGAAAGAAATACAATTCAATCTCTTTACATTAGGTTCAGAAATTGCTACCCCTCCTGAAAAAATTTTTATGCCCAATGGTACTCCAAGACTTAAAACCATAATATCTCTTTCAGAAATAGAAAAATTAGAATATTGGATAGACAATATCTCGGAACAAATAGAACCTCTTAAATATTTTATTCTTCCCAGCGGTGGAAAATCATCTTCTCATTTACACTTGGCAAGAGCTATTTGCCGAAGAGCAGAAAGAAGCCTTATAGAATTACACGAACAAGAAAATTTAAGACCTGAACTTCTACAGTATATGAACCGCTTATCAGACTATCTATTCGTTATAGCTCGTTTCACTGCAAAAAATGAAGGGCAAAAAGAAACTTTTTGGATACCTTAATATCATTTAATTTTTATTTCAAAATTTACCCTCAACTTATTTTAATAAAAAACATGAAATTATTTTACGGAGAAATCAACAAAACTGAAGTTATTATTCATGAAGATGAACAGCAGCACATTACCAAGGTGTTAAGAATGAAAGAGGGCGAAAAAATATTTATAACTAACGGAAAAGGTTCTTTAGCAAAGGGAACTCTCATTTATGAGGGAAAAAAAATACTACTTCACACTTTAGAAATTAAAGAAAATATTCCTGATTTTTCACCCAAATTACATATTGCTATAGCTCCCACAAAAAACATAGACCGAACGGAATTTTTTGTGGAAAAAGCCACCGAAATGGGAATTTCCGAAATTACTTTTCTTTTAACCGATAAATCTGAAAGAAAAAACATCAATATTGACAAAATCCGAAAACAATCCATTGCGGCCTCAAAACAAAGTTTAAGATTTCATTTTCCCGTTATTAATGATTTAACAAGATTTTCAGATTTTGTAAAAAACATTAATCATGAACAAACTTTCGTTGCACATTGTGATAAAACTTTTAACAGAATCGACCTAAAACAAATACCTCTTAATTCAAGTCTAACCTTTCTCATTGGTCCAGAAGGTGATTTTAGTCCAAAAGAAATTCAAATTCTAACAGAAAAAAATATCAAAGCAGTTACATTAGGAAACCAAAGGCTTAGAACAGAAACTGCGGGAATTTTCATCTCTGCTTGGAATTATTCAAATATATCATAAATATGATTTAATTTCAAATATCGTTGTAAAATTTCATCTCCACTTCTAATGGAATTTACTGCCCATCGGATTTGAGTTCTTAAGAGTTTTTCTCCTGAAAGATAATAATTAATATCAGATTTTAACAATTTTTGCTTCAATTCATACATACAAATAGCAGCTGCTACCGATACATTGAAGCTTTCCGTAAATCCATACATAGGAATTGCTAAAGTATTATCTGCAAAATCTAAAATCTCCTCCGAAACCCCTTCTTTTTCTGTACCAAAAACTAACGCTACAGGATGCTTTATCTCATAATCAGGGAGCATCATGGCATCTTTTTCAGGAGATATTGCTAAAATTTTATAGCCTTGATTTTTTATTTTTTTCAAAGAATCTAAATGATGAGGCATTTTTTTAATTTCCACCCAAGTTTCCGCTCCCTTGGTTACACTTAAATTTGGATTAAAAATATTTTCCTTCTCCAATGAAACCACTTTATGAAAACCACAAGCCTCCGCAGAACGGACAATAGCCGCTGCATTCCTAAATTGATAAACATCTTCCAAAACAGGCAATACAAAATCTGAACTTCTAACAGAAAAATATTCTATTTTTCTCAATCGTTCTTCTGTTAAAAATTGCTTAAGATAATCAAAAAGTTGGCTTAATTCTTGAATATTCATCATATTTTTTTGCAAAAATAATTATAAAGCTTATAACATAAAAATGGAGAATATTTTTAATATAATTTGCACAAATTATTTTTTTTCTTTTCTTTGTCAAAGAAAAAATCTAAATACTTATTAGACAATGAAACATTCTCAATTTTCAGAAGCTATATGCGAAAAGATCGGTTACTATGTTTATGTCCTAATAGACCCACGAGATTCAAAAATTTTTTACATTGGAAAAGGTAAGGGAAATAGAATTTTCTCGCATATTACTTGTGCATTAGAAACCAATGATGATTGTTATAGACTAAAGTTAATTCGAGAAATACTTAATGAAAGAGAAAATATAGAGTATTACATTTTAAGACATGGATTAAAAACAGAAAAAGAGGCATTAGAAATAGAAAGTGCATGTATTGATTTAATTGGTCTTAAAAACCTAACCAACAAAGTTAAAGGATACAATTCTTGGGAATATGGTAAAAAAACAATAGATGAAATCATCCAGTATTACGATGCCAAAATAATTGAAAAAATTGATGAACCTTGTATTATTATCAACATTAATAAAAAATATAAAAGATTTATGTCACCTGATGCTTTATACGATGCAACTCATACTTCTTGGGTATTAAGTCCAAAAAAAGATAAAGTATGTTATTACTTCTTATCGTGGCTTGGTAAGAGAAGTTTTTGAAATAAATTCTTGGCAAAAAGCAACAGATGGAAGATGGGAATTTACAGGAAAAATTGCTAATGAAAACATTAGAAATAAATACATCAATAGAAATAAATACATCAATCAATCACTAAAAAATTTTATCAACAAAGGAAATTGAAATCCTATAAAATATACCTACTAACTAAAGTATTCTCTTATCAATAAAATAGATAATTTTCTTATTTAATTTGCATAACTAAAAAAAAATCCATACTTTTGTAAAATTATTAATTAAATACTTTTATAATTATGAATCATTATGAAACTGTTTTCATTTTAACTCCCGTTCTGTCTGATGCTCAGGTAGAGGAAGCAGTTAAAAAATTTGAAGACCTTTTGAAAGAGCACAATTGCGAAATTGTGGCAAAAGAAAATTGGGGACTTAGAAAATTAGCTTATCCTATCCAATTGAAAAAAAATGGGTTCTATACTCTTATTGAATTCAAAGGAGAAGGAAATGTAGTTGCTGACCTAGAATTAGCATTCAAGCGTGATGAAAGAGTAATTCGTTATCTCACTACTAAGTTAGACAAATACGGTGTAGAATACGCTGTTACAAGAAGAGCAAAACAAAAGAAAGCTTAATTAACCCTTAAAAAATTATTCAAATGGCAATAGATGAAATGGCACAACAAGCCGCAGGAGGAGGAGAATCAGAAGTAAAATTCCTTACTCCACTAGATATTAATACTAAATCTGATAAGAAATATTGTAGATTTAGAAAATATGGAATTAAGTATGTAGATTATAAAGATACTAATTTCCTTTTACAATTTGTAAATGAACAAGGTAAAATCTTACCAAGAAGATATACAGGTACTTCTTTGAAATACCAAAGAAAAGTATCTGCAGCTATTAAGAGAGCAAGACATCTTGCTTTGATGCCTTATGTTGCTGATTTATTAAAGTAATTCTAACGCAAAACGGACAACAACAAAATGGAAATTATTCTAAAAAAAGATGTAGAAAATTTAGGACTTGAATTTGATACAGTTTCAGTAAAACCAGGATATGCAAGAAACTTCTTAATTCCTCAAGGTTATGCAGTTTTAGCAACTCCTAAAAACAAAGCTGTTCTTTCAGCTACATTAGAAGCAAGAAAAGAAGAAGAAGCAAAATTAATTGCGGCAGCTCAAGCAATCGTAGAGCAATTAAAGAAAACTTCTATAAGTATCGCTACAAAAGTAGGAGCTGGTGATAGACTTTTCGGTTCTGTAAACAATATCAACTTAGCTGAAGCTTTAGCTAATGCTGGTATAAATATTGATAAAAAGTATATCAGAATCCCAGGTAATTCAATCAAGAGACTTGGTAGGTTCTCTGCTAAAATTAGACTTCACAGAGAAGTAGAACATGAGTATGAATTTGAAATTGTTTCTGATGCTCCTGTTTCTGCCCCTGCAAAAGAAGAGAAAAAAGTAGAAGAACAAGCATAATTTTTTAAGTTTTTCATAAAAACTCCTATTAAAATAGGAGTTTTTTATTTATCGTTTAATTACAAAATCATCTTTCAGAACCCTCACTTTTTTCATCGGAGCGAGCCAATCATTTTCTCTATCAGCATAGCCTACATACATCAAAACAGTACTTTTTAAGCCCAATTCTTTCAAATTCAAAATCTCATCTACCTTTTGATTATCAAAACCTTCAGCAGGTGTACTATCTATTTTCAACTCTGCGGCTTGTGCTAAAGCTAATCCTAAAGCAATATAAGCTTGTCTCGCAGCATGTTCAAAATTTCTTATATTTTCTGTATTTCCAAAAGATGTTTTCAACATATCTGTATATCTTGAAAATCTCCCCCTTGGTAATCCTCTTTCATCTGTAATAAAATCATAAACTTGGTCAATCCTTTCATCAGTATAATTATCCCAAACAGCAAAAACAATAACATGAGAACAAGTCGTAACCGCAACTTGATTTAATGCTCCTTCAGCTAATTCTTCCTTTGTTTTTTGGTCATCTATTACCACTAATCTAAAGGGTTGTAACCCTGAAGATGTAGGAGCTAAACGAGCTGCCTCTAATATTTTATCAATATTTTCCTGAGATACTTTTTTACCTTCTTGGTAAACTTTTGTGGCATATCTCCATTTTAGGTCATCTAACAACATTTTTATAATTTTATATAATTAACATAGCATCGCCATAAGAATAAAATTTATACTCATTCTTAATAGCCTCTTCATAAGCATGCATTACAAAGTCCTTCCCCGCAAAGGCTGCTATCATCATGAGTAAAGTAGATTTTGGCGTATGAAAATTAGTAATCATAGCATTAGCAATACCAAATTCGTAAGGAGGATAAATAAATTTATTGGTCCAACCATGATATGCCGACACCTTTCTATTTGAAGAAACTGAAGTTTCCAATGCCCTCATTGTCGTAGTCCCTACACAGCATACCCTACGATTTTCTTCTACTGCACGATTGATAATTTCTGCATTTTTTTCATCGATAAACGCTTCTTCAGAATCCATTTTATGCTTTGAAATATCTTCTACCTCTATCGGATTAAAGGTTCCCAATCCCACATGCAAGGTTACTTCCGCAAAGTTTATTCCTTTAATTTCCAATCTCTTCATTAAATGTTTAGAAAAATGTAAACCTGCTGTAGGTGCTGCCACTGCACCTTCTACCTTTGCATAGATAGTTTGATATCTTTCAGCATCTTCAGGTTCTACCTCTCTTTTAATATATTTAGGAAGTGGAGTTTGTCCCAATTCTTTCAATTTAGCACGAAACTCTTCATAACTTCCATCAAATAAAAATCTTAAAGTTCTTCCCCTTGATGTAGTATTATCAATCACCTCTGCCACTAACGATTCATCTTCGGTAAAAAATAATTTATTTCCGATTCTGATTTTTCTAGCAGGATCTACCAATACATCCCAAACACGAGTTTCCTTGTCTAATTCTCTCAATAAAAACACTTCTATTTTAGCTCCTGTTTTTTCCTTATTCCCATATAATCTCGCAGGAAAAACTTTCGTGTTATTAAAAATAAACAAATCCCCATCATCAAAATAATCAATGACATCTTTAAAAAGTTTATGTTCTATAGTCTCCGTTTTACGATTAAGAACCATAAGTTTCGCTTCATCTCGATGCTCCGACGGATACTCAGCCAAAAGATGCTCTGGCAAGTGAAAATTAAAATTAGATGTTTTCATTTGAATTTCTACAATTATAAAATTTACAGATTTTATACTATTCTCTTAAAAATAAAGAGATAAATGCAAATATACAATATTTTATTCTTTTTTTCGTTTATTAATTTTTTTTCATACTTTTGAACTTGAAAATAAAAAGATATGAGAAAATTAATTATGGGATTATTTTTGTGGGGAGTGACTAATTTATTGTCTTCACAAACAATTTCCTTTGACAAAACAACTATTGATTACGGAAATATTGCTATGAAATCCGATGGACACCGAATCTTTACTTTCAAAAATACTGGGGACAAACCTCTGATTTTGTCTAATGTGAAAGCAAGTTGCGGTTGCACCGTTCCTGAATGGGAAAAATCACCTATTCTTCCAGGGAAAACAGGAAAAATCAAAGTAGGATACAATACAAATATCAAAGGAAATTTTAGAAAATCCATTGAAGTCTATTCTAATGATCCTAAAAAAGGAAGAACAGTTCTATTTATTCAAGGAAATGTAACTGAAAATTAAAAAATAAAACGAACCTTAAATTTAAGGTTCGTTTTATTTTTATGAAATCAAATCAAATTTAGTATATTCTGCTAATTTTTTAGGAATTCTAATCCCTTCTGGAGTTTGGTTGTTTTCCAATAATGCGGCCATTATCCTTGGCAATGCCATTGCAGAGCCGTTAAGTGTATGAACTAATTGCGTTTTACCATCAGACTTATATCTGCACTTTAGTCTATTCGCTTGGAATGTTTCAAAATTAGACACAGAACTCACCTCTAACCACTTCTCTTGTGCGGCACTCCATACTTCAAAATCATAAGTTAATGCAGAGGTAAAGCCCATATCCCCTCCACATAATCTTAAAATTCTAAAAGGCAACTCCAAATCCGTTAAAATCCCCTTCACATGCTCTACCATTTCCTCTAAAGCTTGATAAGAATTTTCTGGTTTTTCTATTCTCACAATTTCTACTTTTTCAAACTGATGAAGCCTATTCAATCCACGAACATGAGCTCCATAAGACCCCGCTTCTCTTCTATAACATTGAGAAAATGCCGTATTTTTTATCGGTAATTCTTTTTCATCTAGGATTGTATCCCTATAAATATTCGTCACAGGAACTTCAGCAGTAGGGATAAGATAAAGATTATCCTCACTTACAAAATACATTTGCCCCTCTTTATCTGGCAACTGTCCAGTTCCATAACCACTCGCTTCATTCACTACATGAGGTGGATTAATTTCCATATAACCTGCTTCCGTATTTCTATCCAAGAAAAATTGTACTAAGCTCCTCTGTAATTTAGCCCCTTTTCCTAAATATACAGGAAAACCAGCTCCCGCTATTTTTACCCCTAACTCAAAATTGATTAAACTATACTGAGAAGCTAACTCCCAATGAGGAACGAAGCCCTCCCCCATTCCTTTCACTTCATTTGTCTGAAAAACTACTTCATTATCTTCTGCAGAAACCCCCGCTTTTACAATTTCATTCGGAATATTAGGCAATAAATATAGAATATCTAATAACTCTTCTTCTATCTCAGTCAATTGTAATTGAAGTTCCTTACTTGATTCTTTATATTGAGCCGTTTTAGATTTTGCTACTTCTGCCTCTTCTTTTTTTCCCTCCTTCATCAAAATTCCAATTTCTTTAGAAATTTTATTAATTTCTGCCAATTGAGAATCTAATTCAAACTGAATTTTCTTTCTCATTTCATCTAATGAAATAGCATTATCTACTAATTCTAAGTCCTTAAAATTTCTTTTTTTAAGACCTTCTAAAACTCTTTCTTTTTGCTCTTTCAAAAAATTAACCTGTAACATATCTTGGTTTTATACTGCTAAATTGAATCACAAATTTAAGAGATTTTTTTCAATGTTTTACTATTTATATTAAAAAATTTAACCTTCATGATAAGCTTATTTTATTTATTTTTATTATTTTTGAGTTAATTTTAATTATATTATGATTAGTCAAAATTTTCTAAACCACTTACAAAATGAATTGGCCCAAATAAAAAACGATGGGCTTTATAAAAAAGAAAGAATTATCAGCTCTTCACAAGATGCAGAAATCATCGCAAATGGAAAAAAATTATTAAATTTTTGTGCAAATAATTATCTTGGTCTTTCTAATCACCCAGAAGTCATCAAAGCCTCACAAGAAACACTTAACACCTACGGATACGGAATGTCTTCAGTAAGGTTTATTTGTGGTACTCAAGATATTCATAAAAATTTAGAACAAAAAATATCTAATTTTTTAGGAATGGAAGATACCATTCTTTACGCTGCTGCATTCGATGCTAATGGAGGAATTTTTGAGCCATTGTTTACTGCTGAAGATGCTATTATTTCAGACAAACTTAATCATGCTTCTATCATCGATGGAATCAGGCTTTGTAAATCTGCTCGTTATCGTTATAAAAACAACGACATGAATGATTTAGAAGCTCAATTACAAATTGCTTCGGAAAATAATCATCGTTTCAAAATTATTGTTACCGATGGTGTTTTCTCTATGGATGGAATTGTCGCCAACCTAAAAGGAATCTGTGATTTAGCAGAAAAATATGATGCGATTGTAATGGTAGATGATAGTCACGCCACTGGATTTATAGGAAAAACAGGACGAGGAACTCACGAGGCTAACGATGTAATTGGTAGAATAGATATCATCACATCTACCCTTGGGAAAGCACTTGGAGGAGCTATGGGAGGTTTCACATCTGGTAAAAAAGAAATTATAGACATGCTTAGACAAAGGTCTCGCCCTTATTTATTTTCTAATTCTTTAGCTCCTGGAATTGTAGGAGCAGCCACCAAAGTATTAGATATTATCTCAAAGGATACTTCTCTAAGAGATAAAGTAATGGAAAACGCTCAATATTTCCGTAAAGAAATGAAATCCAAAGGCTTTGATATTCCTGATGGAGATTCTGCCATCGTCCCTGTAATGCTATACGATGCTGTACTTTCACAAAAAATGGCGGAAAAACTAATGGATGAAGGTATTTATGTGATTGGATTTTTCTATCCTGTAGTTCCAAAAGATAAAGCAAGAATCAGGGTTCAACTATCAGCAGCACACACTAAAGAACATTTAGATAAAGCCATTATAGCTTTTGAAAAAGTGGGTAAAGAATTAGGAATAATTTAAATTAACAAAAAATCTATCTCTATAAAGTGAGATAGATTTTTTTATTAAAATTTTAATTGTACTTGAAGTCTTAACAAGCCCCCTTTTTGATAATAATTAGGATTAACAAAATCATGAAATCGTCGATTCGAGTAAGTATACATTGCTATCAACTCTAACGACTTAAATACTTGCCATTCCACTCCTCCTTCATACTCTTTAACACTATAACTTCTAGCATCCAATTCATGTTTTTTCCCTCCCTCATAGTTCTGAATTCTAAAAAAAGGAATAAATGTCTGATTCCATTTTTTTATAAAATAAGAAAAAAGAACATACCCTCCATACAAAGATTTATTCTTTACCGATTGCGTTGCTACATCATACTCAGGTCCATTACCTATATTATATTCTGCTTGAATACCAAATGGCTGTGGATAAAGTACAAAAGATGCTGCAATTCTTTGATCTCTATATTCTTTATTAAAATCAACAGAAGTTCCCGCACTAGTTTTTGGCAAAACAAATTTACCTGTATAAGCTTGGATACCAGGTTCTATAATCTGATTACCAACTACAAAAGGATAAGAAACTCTGGCTACCCAATGAAATTTTTTATTTCTATCAAAATTATTTCCCGTCTGACCATTATAAAAACCAAGTGCAAAAATCCCAAAATCTCCCGAGTGCTTCAAATTTTTCTTATAGATTTTATCCATAATTTTTTTCTGCTCTTCTCCTGTCCACATAAAATAAAGCCCCATATCTCGTTCATCTTTCAATCCACTATTGATAGCATCATCTCTATCTAAAGCAATTCTCTCACTACTAGATTGCAAATTTTCATAGCCATAAGGCACTTTACTTTGCCCCAAACGAAGCCTATACTCATTTTTTTTATTCAATCCAATATCAAAATAAGCATCCTTAATCACCCCCACATATCGTTTATCTCCTACCGTTTTAGCAAAATCTGGTTGAAGATAAAAATAAATTCTAGGATGAATCTGTCCTGCAAACTTAAATCTCAGTCTTCTAAATTCTATTCCATCTGCCTCTTTCCCCCAAAAAGAATCACACTGCTCACAAACTAAATCAGGATTCGTTTCAAAAAGTTCATTATACCGAATCTGCATATAACCTCCAAAAGAAATTTTATCATACCACTTTTCACTTTTTGGCTTCTCATCTTCTTTCTTTATATTGAGAGTCATCATTTCTTTCAGTGCCTGAACCTCTGATTTTAAAGAATCTATAGTCTTTTTATTAATATCCTCTTGCGTTTCCTGAGCCATAATACTCGGTGCTAAAAGTATCATAGCAGCAAAAACTACTTTCTTCATATCAACAATATTATTTTTTGTTTTCTGCAAAAGTAATATTTTATCTTTTAAACAAAGATATTTCACTATAAAATAATCACTATTTTAATAATATTTAAGAAATTTCATTTTTTATTATCAAAAAAAATATTTTTCTAAAAAACATCATAATTTACATATATTTTTCTCCAAAAATGTTTATCATTTCAGTTGTATTTCTTATTTTTGCGTAAATTTTTTATTTAAAACATGATAAAAATAACTTTTCCAGACGGCAATCAGCGGGAATTCGAATCAGGAATTACTCCTTTAGAAATCGCAAAATCTATTAGCGAAGGTTTAGCAAGAAATACTATTTCTGCTTTAGTAGATGGACAGCAAGTAGAAGTTTCTACTCCTATAACAAAGGATGCCACGGTTCAGTTATTGACATGGAATGACGAAATGGGAAAAAAAGCATTTTGGCATTCTTCAGCCCATGTTTTAGCCCAATCTATTTTGAATTTTTATCCTAATGCAAAATTAACTATAGGTCCTGCTATTGAAAAAGGATTCTATTACGATGTAGATTTCGGAGAAGAAATTCTTTCTGAAAAAGATTTTGAAAAAATTGAGAAAAAAATGCTTGAAAATGCAAAAAAAGATTCTACTTTCAAGCTATATCCAGTTTCAAAATCAGAAGCATTAAAAGAATATGCTGACAATCCTTATAAAACAGAGTTGATTGAAAACCTAAGTGATGGAGAAATTACATTCGTTACTCATGACAATTTTACTGACCTATGTAGAGGAGAACATATTCCAAGTACAGGAATTATCAAAGCTGTAAAAATACTAAATGCTGCTGGAGCCTACTGGCGTGGAGATGAAAAAAATAAACAACTAACAAGAGTTTACGCAATTTCTTTCCCTAAACAAAAAGAATTAACAGAATATTTAGAACACTTAGAAGAAGCTAAACGACGAGATCACAGAAAATTAGGTAAGGAATTAGGAATTTTTGCTTTTTCAGAAAAGGTGGGAGCTGGATTACCTCTTTGGTTACCAAAAGGGGCTGCTCTAAGAAAAAAATTAGAAAACTTTCTTAGTGAAGCTCAAAAAAAAGCAGGATATGAATTCGTAGTTTCCCCTCATATTGGTCATAAAGATTTATATGTAACTTCTGGACATTACGAAAAATACGGAGCAGATTCTTTTCAACCGATAAAAACTCCACATGAAGGTGAAGAATTTTTGTTGAAACCTATGAATTGTCCTCACCATTGTGAAATATACAAAACTAACCAATGGTCATATAAGGATTTGCCAAAAAGATTTGCCGAGTTTGGGACTGTATATCGCTACGAACAAAGTGGTGAACTTCATGGATTAACGAGAGTAAGAGGATTTACTCAAGATGATGCTCACCTTTTCTGTACTCCTGATCAACTTTTACAAGAATTCGAGGGGGTAATTGATTTAGTCCTATATGTATTCAACAATTTAGGATTTAAAGATTTCACAGCACAAGTTTCTTTAAGAGACCCTGAAAATAAAGAAAAATACATAGGAAGTGATGAAAATTGGGAAAAAGCAGAAAATGCTATTATTACCGCAGCTAAAAATAAAGGACTAAAAACTGTAGTAGAATATGGCGAAGCAGCTTTCTATGGACCAAAATTAGACTTTATGGTAAAGGATGCTTTAGGTAGAAGTTGGCAGTTAGGAACTATTCAAGTAGATTACAACCTACCAGAGCGTTTTGACCTTTGGTATACTGGAAATGATAATGAGAAACATAGACCAATAATGATTCACCGAGCACCATTTGGTTCCATGGAGCGTTTCATTGCTATTTTATTAGAAAATACGGCCGGTGATTTCCCTCTTTGGTTAACTCCTGAACAATTTATTATCTTGCCAATTAGCGAAAAATATACAGAATACGCAGAAAAAGTTTTACAATTGTTAGAAATTAACGATATTTGCGGAACAATTGACAAGCGTAATGAAAAAACTGGTAAAAAAATCCGTGATGCGGAAATTAATAAACTACCATTTATGCTTATCGTAGGAGAAAACGAAGAAAAAGAACAAACAATCTCTGTGAGGAGAAGAGGAAAAGGAGATTTAGGAACTATGAGTATAGAAAAATTCATACAATATTTCAAAAACGAATCTTCATTATCCTAAAAAATTACTTAATTAAGTCATTAACCTTAAAAACTTAATACAATAGCACTAAAAAAAATTAACAGCAAAGGTCCGATGCGTCGCCCTCAACAACAAGAGGATGCACATCAGATTAACGACAAAATCAGAGCTAAAGAAGTTCGTTTAGTCGGTGATAATGTAGAGCAAGGAGTTTATCCTACTTCTGAAGCCCTAAAAATGGCTGAAGAACAGGAGTTAGATTTGGTTGTAATTTCAGATAAAGCAGAACCTTATATCTGCAGAATTTTGGATTATAAAAAATTCCTCTACGAACAAAAGAAAAAACAAAAGGAGCTTAAAGCTAAACAAGTAAAAGTAGTTTTGAAAGAAATCCGTTTCGGTCCTCAGACTGATGAACATGATTTCCAATTCAAGAAAAAACATGCTGAAAAATTTTTAGAAGAAGGCTCTAAACTAAAAACCTATGTTTTTTTCAAAGGTAGGTCAATCATTTTCAAAGATCAAGGAGAAATTCTACTTCTAAAACTTGCCCAAGAATTGGAGCATGTAGGAAAAGTAGATCAAATGCCTAAATTAGAAGGAAAAAGAATGATAATGCTAATGAGCCCTAAAAAGACTAAATAAATTTACTAGATTATGAATAAATTATTTACTATTTTATCAATTTCATTGTTCTCTTTTTCTTATGGCCAATATTATAAAGCTGAACTTCTTTATAAAGATGGAAATACAGAAAAAGGTCTACTAAATTCTTTAGTGGATATAAATAATAGAAAAGCTAAAAAAGCTGTATTTAAATCTGATGAAAAAGCTGAGAAAAAAGTCATTTCTGTAGAAAATGTGGAGAGAATTACTTATTTTAATGACGATGGAAGTACTTCAATTGGAGAATTGGTAAATTTTAGGAATAAAAGAAATTTATGGGTCTTCAAAATAAAAGAAGTTAAAGATTTGACAGTTTACTCCATCACTGTTCATATTCCATCTCAGCGTGTAAGTGGGGGTATTCTTCTTCCGCCAACTACCTATACTGACTATTTATTTAAGTATAAAGATGAGCCAGCAGACCATGTATTTAGACATAATTTGGGAATCTCCATTGGAGAAGAAGCCGCAAATAAAAAGTGGTTGAAAAAATACTTTGCTGATAGATGCCCTAAATTAATTGAGAATATGGATAAAATAGATTTTGAGAAAGAATCGCCAATGCCTTTTGTAGACTATTATGAAAAGCATTGTAAATAAAAATATTGATAACAAATAACATAAAAGAAGTAAGAAAATGCCAAAATTAAAAACGAAATCAGGTGCTAAGAAGCGTTTTGCTCTTACCGGAACTGGTAAAATCAAAAGAAAAAATGCTTTCAAAAGTCACATTTTAACAAAAAAAGAAACGAAGAGAAAGAGAAACCTTACTCAGACTTCTTATGTTGCTAATGTAGATGAAAAAAGCGTTTTAAGACAATTAGCAATTAAGTAGTTTTTATAAATCATTGTGGTTTATAAGAATTTTATTTATAATTCAAAAAAGTTTAACCCTGAAAAGGAGCAACTAAGTAATTTTTAATAATGATTAAAAATTCGCCCTTTTCAAAAAAAACAAAATAATTTTAACTATGCCAAGATCAGTAAATGCAGTAGCTTCAAGAGCTCGCAGAAAAAAAATCCTTAAACAAGCTAAAGGATTCTTCGGAAGAAGAAAAAATGTTTGGACTGTTGCTAAAAATGCAGTAGAAAAAGCAATGCAATATGCCTATAGAGGCAGAAAAGAGAAGAAAAGAAATTTCAGAAGTCTTTGGATTACTCGTATCAATGCGGGAGCAAGAGAATATGGACTTTCTTACTCTCAATTCATGGGAGCTCTTAAAAAGAACAACATAGAATTAAATAGAAAAGTTTTAGCTGATTTAGCAATGAATCACCCAGAAGCTTTTAAGGCTGTTGTTGACCAAGTAAAATAAATGTTGAATCGTATTTTGTTATCAATAAAAGTCCAGATTAAATAATCTGGACTTTTTCTACAATTTTTTTTAAACATGAAATTAAAATTTTTAGGCACTGGCACTTCTCAAGGAGTTCCTGTAATTGGCTCAAACCATCCTGTTTGTCTTTCCAAACATCCGAAAGACAAAAGACTACGTTGTTCAGCCCTAATCACTACTGATGAAAATAAAAAACTTCTCATCGACTGTGGTCCTGATTTTCGTCAACAAATGTTATCTAATCAAGAAAAAAAAATTGATGCAGTTTTAATCACCCATGAACACAATGATCATGTTATAGGATTAGATGATTTACGACCTATCATTTTTGAAAATCAAAAAAACATGCCTATTTACTGCCATCCTAGGACCGCAAAAGAAATTTGTTCAAGATTTTCTTATGCATTTAGCAAAATAAAATATCCAGGAAGCCCTTCTTTTAATATACATCATATTACAAATCCTTTTTATATCGACAAAACCTTAATAACTCCTATCAATGTCTTACATAATCAATTACCAATTTTAGGCTTCAAAATCAAAAATTTAGCCTATCTCACTGATACGAGTTTTATACCAAATGAAGAAATTGAAAAACTTCTCGATTTGGATATTTTAATCATTAACTGTCTCCGAAAAGAAAATCCTCACCCCGCCCATTTTATTTTACCTGATATTTTAAAAATCATTCAAAATTTGAACCCTAAAACTACTTATCTTACTCATTTAAGCCATCTTATTGGATTTCATGAAGAAACAGAAAATGAACTGCCTCAAAATATTCATCTTGCTTATGATGGTCTAGAAATATGTTTTTAAAAATAAAATTATTGATTTTCAAAATATTAACCACCCTATTCTTTTTTTATTAATAAAAAATTTGCTATACATATAAAAAATCATATCTTTGCAAAAGATTTATTGAGTAGCCCAGATGGCGGAACTGGTAGACGCACTGGACTCAAAATCCAGCGCCGAAAGGCGTGCCGGTTCGATTCCGGCTCTGGGTACAACATTGGGAAAACACCTTCCACAAATGGTTTTCCCAATTTTTTCTCTTTTTTATTCTCTTGTGTGATTTTTCAAAACAGGGTAAAATGAAATAGCAGAAAAAAAATAAAAAACCAGCATAAATTTATACTAGTTTTTGTTTAGTAACTTTTATGTAAATTTCTAATTAATTTAATCCCCAAATCTGTCCATACTATTTTTGAATTTGCATTTCTATATAGATGAATATTTGCTTCTGAAATTTCTTCTAAAATGGTCTCAATATTCACTCCGTGAATATACCTAGAAAATCTTTCCCAGTTAAAATTATTCTTTATCAATTTTCTATATACCACTTCTTCTACTCCATAGTTTTGTAAAAGTGCCAATCTAAAAGTTTCTAAACAATAACTTAAAAAATTCTTCTGTTTTTCCCTATCCCATAATGCAATATTTCTTGCCCAAAAGATAATTTCTTTTAATACTTCTGGTTTTTTCTTAGCTTGAAAAGCATTTCTGACCCAGAGGATAAATAAATCTTCAAATTCTTCATCTATATCCCCCTCTTTTGCTATTTTCAATGCTATATTATAATTACCCTGTGCTTGATGCACTATTTTCATTGCTTTATCTTCTGTTAATGACAGTTTTTCCGTTAAAAATTGAAAAATATCATCATCATTTATACGAGGGATCTCAACAATTTGACAACGAGAAAGTATAGTTTGGAGCATATTTTCTATACTATCAGCTAACAAAAATATCAATGTCCTTTGAGGTGGTTCTTCTAAAAATTTCAGAAATTTGTTTGCCGCAGATTCATTAATTCTATCTGCTCTCCAAATAATCAAAATCTTCGTCCCTCCTTCATAACTTTTAAGGTTGAATATATTCCCCCACTCCTCTACTTCTGAAGCAGAAATGATTAGTTGTTTATTTTTTGCTTCTAAAAGTTCTCCAAAATCTTGAAAAGAAGCATAAGGATTCTCCAAAATCATCTTTCTCCAATTTTGGAAAAACCTCTTACTTTTAGAATCATTTTTCTCCGAATAAACTGGAAAACTAAAATGCAAATCCAAATGATTAAGTGTCTCTACCTTGGATGCCGAATGAGAATTTTCTCGACTAAAAATCTCTTGTGCATATGCTAATGCCAATGGTAAACCTCCATACCCATCCTTACCTACAAATAACTGAGCATGAGCAACTCTATCATTTTCAATGGCATCTTTTAATGACGAAATCAGTACTTTCTGTCCTACAATATCATTCCAATTCATACTCCAAAGATAATATTTTTTCAGATATTTTATCAAAAACAATATAAATAACATATTTTAACATGCTATAATTTTTTAATTTCATTATATTTGCCAATATTTTTATAAAATGAAGAAATTAGTTGTTTCACTTTTTATAGCAGCCTACGGTATTGCTAATGCTCAAACCATTGGCAATTCGCCTTACGCTTCTTATGGAATTGGCGATGTGAAATATGATAATTCTATAGAAACTATTTCTATGGGAGGAATATCCACTGCTTATGTTTGGGATTTTAATAATCAATTTAATTTCCAAAACCCTGCTGCAAATAGCAATTTAGAATTGACATCATTAAAATTTCAGGCGACCAATGAGAACCAATATCTAAAATCAAACGAAAATAAGTATAATAAACATTCCACCTATGTTTCTGGACTATCTTTAGCATTTCCTATTTCTAAAAAATTGAAATTTGGGGTAAAATACTCTCCTTATAGTTCTAAAGATTACAATGTAACCCAATCTATCAACCTACCAGATGGAACTTCAGGAAAGCAAAATTTTACTGGAAGCGGAAGTATTAATCTAGTGCAAATGGCTTTTGGATATCATTTTACTCCTGCCTTTTCATTAGGGATACGCTCCAATTTATTCTTTGGTAAACTATATGATACAGAAGAAACTAGTTACAACCATACAACACTTATAAACAGTCGTGAAAACCAAGTAAATGTAAATAATTTCAATTTTACAGTGGGATCTGTTTATCAACAAAGATTAAAAAATAATAAGAAACTAACTTTTGGAGCTACTTACACTTTCGGAAATACATCTGACTTTGAAAGTTCTTTCGTAAATAGCACTTATTATCTTTATAACAACACAAAAACATATCAATCTAATATCTCTGAAAGCAATCAGAAAACCAAAAACATTTTAAGTAAAGAATTTTCTTTTGGAATTGGATATGGATATGAAGCAAGATGGTTTATTTCTACCCAATTAAATTATAAAAACGGAACAAATACCACTGCTTTCAATAAAACTTTTGACTATCAAGATTCTTATAGATTCTCTGTCGGAGGATGGTATTTACCAAATTATAACAATTTTAGAAACTATTTTTCAAGAGTAACTTATCGCTATGGTGCATTTTTTGAAAAAGGAAACTTACACATCAATAATACCAGCATTGATAAATACGGAATTGCTTTTGGAGGCTCTTTTCCTTTTCAAAAAAGTAATATCAACCGATTAAGTTCAATAGATTTAGGTATAGAATTAGGTCAAAGAGGAACATTGAAAAATAATCTAATTAGAGAAAATTTCTTAAACTTTACTATAGGTATTAATTTTGCTAACAAATGGTTTGAAAAACAATACTACGATTAATTTATATTTCTCTTCTCATGAAGTTAAAAAAAATTACATATATTAAAAAAAATATAGTCGCTGTATTTTCCGTGGCTATATTTTTTATTTTGCAATCTTGCGAAGAGGATATCACAGAAGCAAATAAAAGAAATTCCAATCTCCATTTCCCCTCTCGTATTATTTACAATGCTGATATTCTACAAAAAGATTCTGGCTTTGTAAAAATAAAATTTAAAGCTCCTATTTTAGAAGAATATGAATTTATTGACACTCCATATATTGAGGCTAAAAAAGGATTATATTTAGAATTTTTTAATAAAAAAAATCCAAAAATACCTGGAACTCTAAAAGCAAAATATGCTAAATTCATAGAAAAAAAAGAATTTTATGAGGCAAAGGGAAATGTAAAAGTTGTCAATCATGAAGGGCAAACTTTCGTGATGGAATCTATCTATTGGGATAAAAAAAATAGACAAATGCATACAAAAGATACTGTATTTATCTCTGATAAAGAAGGAAATATATTTGTGGCAGCTCATGGTATGGTCGCCAAAGATGATTTTTCTGAATATACTTTTTATGATAATTCTGGGGAAATAAATCCTAAAGAAATGCCTAAACAATAAAAAACTTAGAGAAAAATATTCTCTAAGTTTTTTTATTTTATCTTAAATCTGCTAAATAACGCTCCGCATCTATAGCTGCCATACAACCGCTTCCTGCTGCTGTAATTGCTTGACGATAAGAAGAATCTTGAACATCACCCGCTGCAAAAACTCCTGGCAAATTAGTCTTTGAAGACTTCCCTTCTGTTATGATATAACCATTTTCATCTAAATCAATTTGACCTTGGAAAATCTCTGTATTAGGTTTATGACCTATCGCAATAAAAATACCATGAACAGGAATTTCTGAAGTCTGTTGAGATTGATTATCAATAACTACTGCTTTTTCTACTAATCCATTTTCTCCATTTATTCCAATCAATTCATGATTAAATTTCACCTCTATATTTGCCATTTTTTCTATTCTATGAACCATTGCTTTTGAAGCACGGAAATGGTCTTTTCTTACCAACATCGTTACTTTACTACAAATATTAGCCAGATAAATCGCCTCCTCTGCTGCGGTATCACCAGCACCTACTACAATTACTTCTTTTCCCTTATAGAAAAATCCATCACAAGTAGCACAAGCAGAAACACCTCCACCTGCATATTTTTTTTCATCCTCAAGACCAAGATATTTCGCTGTAGCACCTGTTGATACAATAACCGTCTTTGCCAAAATTTCTTTTTCGCCAGCCCAAAGTTTATGAATTCCTCCTTTTTCTCTGGAAAATTCTACCTTGGAAATCATTTCATAATGTATTTTTGTATCAAATCGCTCTGCCTGTTTTTGCAAATCCGCCATCATTTCAGGACCTTCTACACCATTCGGATAACCTGGGAAATTATCTACATCTGTCGTTGTTGTCAATTGTCCTCCTGGTTGCATTCCTGTATATAATTCTGGTTTCAAATCCGCTCTTGCTGCATAAATCGCAGCCGTAAAACCTGATGGACCAGAACCAACAATCACACAATCTAAAATATTATTTTCCATATATTTTTTATTTATAAATCCCTTTTTATTATATAATTTAACATCAATTGAAGTGATTTTTTTGCCTCATTATCAGGGAATTCATCTATAATTTCCAATGCTTTTATATGATAATTTAGCATCACTTTTTCTGCATAACTTATTCCTCCTGATTTTTTAACAAACTCCATCAATTCATTTACTTTACCAGTTTCATGACTATGATTCTTTACTATATTGAAATAGTATTTTCTTTCGTCTTTTTTCACCGAATTCATAGCATAAATTAGAGGTAAAGTTAATTTCTTCTCTTTTATATCTATTCCCACGGGTTTGCCAGTAGCATTTTTTTTCAAATAATCAAATAAATCATCTTTAATCTGAAAAGCTATTCCCGTATAAGTTCCAAAATCTCTTATTTTCTGAGCTAATTCTACATTTACATTATTAGAAATCGCTCCCACTTCGCAACAAGCCGCAATAAGCGTAGCTGTCTTTTTACGGATAATCTCGTAATAAATATCCTCAGTAATATCTAACTTCCTAGATTTTTCTAATTGAAGTAACTCTCCCTCGGACATCTCTCTAATAGTTTTAGAAATTACCGCTAAAATATCAAAATCTTGATTTTCTGTGGAAATTATCACAGACTTTGACAATAAATAATCTCCAACCAAAACTGCTATTTTATTCTTCCAAAGGGCATTAATGGAGAAAAAACCTCTTCTCTTAAAACTCTCATCTACCACATCATCATGTACCAAAGTCGCAGTATGAATCAACTCTATCATGGCAGCTCCTCTATGAGTTTTTTCTGTAATCTCTCCTACCAATTTGGCACAAAGAAACACAAACATAGGTCTTATTTGCTTCCCTTTAGTCTTTAATATAAATCGGGTTATTTTATCCAATAAAAATACCTCACTCCGCATAGATTCTTGAAACTTCTTTTCAAAAAGTTTCATCTCTTGCCTTATCGGATTTTTTATTTCTTCTAAAATATTACCCACAACTTTACTTCAACAAATATAAACTATTTTTATTAAACTTCTTCGGAAATTTTATTAGCTAACTGACCACAAGCCGCATCAATATCCCCTCCTCTACTTCGGCGAATCATCACGGTGATACCATTTTTTTCTAATTGTTGCACATAATTTTCCGTAGCCATAGGATTACTGCGGTCATATTTGCCTTCTCCAATAGAGTTATATTCTATCAAATTAACTTTCGTAGGCACTCTTTTACAAAATTTTACCAACGCCTTAATATCCTCATCTTTATCATTAATACCCTTCCAAATACAATATTCCAAAGTAATTATTGAACCTGTTTTTTGATACCAATACTGCAAAGACTCCATAATTTCTGGCAACGGAAATTTATCCGAAAAAGGCATAATTTCATTTCGTTTCTCCTCTATGGCAGAATGTAAAGATAGTGCTAATTTCACCTTCAAATTTTCATCAGCAAGCATTTTTATCATCTTTGGAATTCCAGAAGTAGAAACGGTAATTCTGCGAGGAGACATCCCTAAACCATCAGGCTGTGTGATTTTTTTTATAGCATCTACCACATTTTTATAATTCATCATCGGCTCCCCCATTCCCATGAATACGATATTAGACAAAGGTCTATCAAAATACAACCGACTTTGCCTATCTATCAAAGCCACCTGATCTACAATTTCTGCGACTTCTAAATTACGCATTCTTTTAAGTCTCGCAGTGGCACAAAATTCACAATTCAAAGAACATCCTACCTGCGAAGAAACACACGCCGTAGTCCGTGTATCCGTAGGGATTAGAACACTCTCTACCAAAAGTCCATCGTGGAGTTTAACTCCATTTTTTATAGTCCCATCAGCACTTCTTTGAAGTCTATCTACCGAAATAGGGTTAATGATATACTCCTGCGATATTTTTTGACGCAATTCTTTGGATAAATTGGTCATCTCATCAATGGAATGGAGATTTTTAGACCAGAGCCAATCATAAACTTGCTTTGCTCGAAAAGGCTTTTCACCCAAAGAAACAAAATATTCTTTAAGTTGGTCTAAACTTAATGTTCTAATATCTTTCAATGCTAAACTATTTTTTCAATCTGCGAAGATACTATTTTTATAACAACTATCTTTACTCTAAAACTATACTCTCTAAAATCACTTGTGATTTCAGTTCTGTTTCTTTCCATTCTTTTTCTGGATTACTTTTTAAGGTAATCCCTCCTCCAACATAAATAACAGCCTCATTACTAAATATTTGCATACATCTAATATTCACAAAAAAGTAAATTTTCTCTGGCGTATCTATTTTAATATATCCACTATAAAATTCACGAGAATATTGTTCTATTTCCAATATTTTTCGTTGGCAAAATTCCTTAGGTATTCCACAGACAGCAGGTGTAGGATGTAATCTTTCAATTAAATCATTCAGTTTTTCTTTAGAAACTTTAGCTTTAATTTCGTTTTTCAAATGTTTAATTTTTCCTAAAACATGCTCTGTTTTATTTTTTATTTCTATCTCTTCCGAAAATTCTCCCAAAACACCTAATATATAACTCGTTACTAAATATTGCTCCTCTATCTCTTTCCCTGTCCATTCCTCATCAATTGGTAAAGTCCCTGCCAAACTCATCGTTTCAAAAGTGTTTTTTTCTCGTTCAAATATTCCTAAAATTTCAGGAGAAGCACCGAGCCATAATTGCTCCTTTGATTTCCAAATATAACAAAATGATTGAGGATATTTTTTACACAAATTAAGAAAAGTTTGAGCCAAATTCAACCTATCAAAAGAAAATTTCAATGGTCTGCTAACCACTAATTTTTGTAAATTATATTCCTCTATACATTCTATAGCTTTACCAATTTTATCTAAATACTCCTCTTTTTTGGGAAAATAATACTGAGTTTTTATCGGATAATCAATGTTTTCTAAAATTTCTACAAGCTGCTCTTCTTTTATTTCAGAAATCTCATCACAAAAAATATGGAAATTTTCTCCCTTATCAAAAGGAAAAAAAGAAGCCGTAGAATTTACTGCTTCTTGATTTTTTACATACCTGATTTTTTCTTCATTAGGCAAACGAAATATTAAAAATTCCATCAACTTTCATTTTAATAAATTTTGGGATTCCATTTTTCTGGATATTTTGGAGTAAAATTTTTATAATACTCTTCCAGTTCATCCATAATACTTTCAAACGAGCGAGTTTCCAAATCCTCTACGCTTATCTTCTTCCCTAAATGAATTTTTTTTGTTCTAAAATCTGGTGCACCCAAAACTATTGGCACCTTGGCTGTCATTGCCATATGATAAAATCCTAATTTCCATTTCGGAACCCAAGAGCGAGTTCCCTCTGGTGTAATCACTAAACTAAAATCTTCTTTCTTAAATAAATCAGCTACAAATTGAACCAAATTATTCTTCTGAGAGCGGTCAATCCCAATCCCTCCCATAGCTTTAATTATAAATCCATACCATACTTTAGTATGAGCATCTTTGATAATTACACGCAATGGTTTTCCTAATTTCCAATACGCCAAATTCCCTAAAATATATTCTATATTCGCTGTATGCGGAGCCACCGCAAGGATACATCTATCCAAATTTTTCACATCTCCATCCATTTGGATTTTCCAACCCATCAATTTCAAAACTATCGTGGCGATTATTTTTTTCATTGGTTCTCATTTTTGATATTATTTGACAAAGATAAGAATTTTTATTTTTCCTTAAAATTATAATTAAACGATTTATTAAATCATTAGTTATTAAAGTTTTTTATAGTTAAACAAGTCTAATATTTTTAATTTTCAACATTTTTTGAAACTTTATTTTTTGTAAATAAAAATCTATATTTGCTATTATATTTATAATACTATGAAATCAATAAAGTTTCCCACGCCTTATTCTGTCTTAATGATAGTAATCATTACATCTGCTATTTTAACATATTTCTTACCTTCGGGAAAATATGACACATTGGAATACAATGATTTACAGAAAGAATTTATTATAAAAAGTAATAATAAAGGAGAAAGACTACCTGCGACACAACAAACTCTAACAGAAAAAGGTATAAGCATAGATATAAAAAAATTTGAGGAAGGAAAAATCAAAAAACCTATATCTATCCCTAATACATATCGGCAAGGAGAATCCAAACAACAAGGAATCTCAGAAATTATTTTTGCTCCTATTAAAGGGATTTATGAAGCTATTGATATTATCTTATTTGTTTTAATTTTGGGTGGATTTATCGGAACATTTAATAGCTCTGGAACTCTTAACGAAGGTGTAGGTTATTTAGCTTACCGTCTAAAAGGTAGAGAAGGAATTTTAATTATTATGGTTTCCGTTCTTATTGCTTTAGGCGGAACTTCTTTTGGATTAGCCGAAGAAACTTTTGCTTTTTATCCTATTTTAATCCCTGTTTTTTTGGCAGCAGGATATGATTTATTAGTTCCGTTAGCTGTCATCTATGTAAGCTCTGCAGTTGGCACAATGGCCTCTACTATCAATCCTTTTGCTGTAATTATCGCCTCTGATTCCGCAGGTGTGGATTGGACTACAGGAATAGAAAGCAGATTAATTTTACTAATTATTAGCTTGACAGTTAGCATTATTTATATTATTCGTTATGCCGAAAAAGTAAGAAAAAATCCAAAAGAATCATTTGTTTATGGCACCGAAATACCTTCTTCTTTATCCTCTAAAAAATTACAAGAAATTCAATATTTAAATTGGAAAAGCAAATGCTTATTAACTGTTTTTGGATTGTCCTTTGTAATTATGATTATTGGTGTTTCTCAATGGGGATGGTGGTTCCAAGAAATGACTGCTTTATTTTTTATTTCATCTATATTTATCGCTATTTTACAACAAACTAGTGAGGAGAAATTCATTGAACATTTTATTAATGGAGCAAAGGACTTACTCGGTGTTGCCTTTATTATTGGTATTGCAAGAGGGGTTACCTTTATTCTTAATGATGGACAAATTTCTGATACTATTTTGTTCTATTCTAGCAATTTAATAGATGGAATGTCTCCTTCTATATTTCTTATTATCCTGACTTTTATTTTTGCTGTTTTATCATTATTTATATCATCTTCATCTGGTATGGCAGTTGTTACCATGCCTATTATAGGAAGTTTAGCATCTGTTATTGGTGTAAATGGAGAAAGTGTTGTCAATGCCTACCTTATCGGCATGGGGTTAATGAGCTTCATTACACCTACTGGACTGATATTACCTTCTTTAGCAATGGTCAATCTAAATTATAAACAATGGCTTAAATTTTCCTTACCATTAGTTATTATTTTAACAATTATAAGCCTTATGGTTCTGTTAGGCGAATATTTTTTAAGTTAAAAAATTAAAAATCCACTTCTTATTTCAAAAGTGGATTTTTTAATTTATTGGCGACCTGTAATAATTGAATCATTCGGATTTTCTATTCCTAAATCTCTACTTTGAGGGAAATAGTCTAAATCTCTATCATCATCGTCATCATCTATATATAAAGCCCCTCTACTATGGTCTATAACCTGCATTCCTATCGGCACTATCAGTTCATAATCCACCTCATAATCTCTCAATCTATGGGAATAAGAATACCCTATATAGTTAGGAAATAAAATTTTACCATTTTTAATTTCCACTGGTACATTTAGACGGATAGGATGATTATATCCCTTTGCTTCTTTTTTTATAATCAAATAAGGTTTTTCTATTTCTACTTTTCTAACAATCTCTATATTAGGTATATCTTTCTTAAATATTTTATTTTTATCTGAAAAAATATCATCTCCATATGCCCTAAAATTTTGTGGAATATCTATTCGTTTTACATCAAGTTCTATTCTATTATTTACTACATTCACTTGTATATTTTCTTCTTCATAACTTTCTCCTGCATAAAATACTGATATATCCGATGTTTTCATTCCTAATACACCAGCCGTTCCTATTAGTACAATAAATAATACCAATATTACATATCCAAAATTCCTAATTTTAGTTTTTGGTGAAAATAATTTAATGCTCAATGCTGAAAATATCAATGTCAATATAGAAAATCCTAATAAAATCAGAGCCATCAATATATACTTCGTACCTTCTTCAAAAACAAAATCAAGTTTATCTACCCCTGGAACATAAAACATTCCCATCATGCTAAAAATACCTAAAATTCCAATCAATGCAAATTTTATCGCAAATAAAGCAAAAAGACCTCCAAGTAACTTTCTTACGATGTTCCAAATTTCACTCCCTGCTTTTAAAATAATCGGCTGATTATCTTGAAGAAATGTACCAATTTTCTGCCCTGATTCATTTGCAAAACGCATTGATTCTTCTTTAATATGTTCAAAATCTATTGGTTTTCCTTTCATTTTCAAAATATCAGAAGTGGTCTTTGCTTTTGGCATTGCTAATGCAAGAATGATATACAAAAGTATCATTAGAAAAAAGCCTGTAATCAACATACTTAAAAGCCAAATAATCCTCATAATCGTAACATCTATCCCAAAATAATGAGCAAATCCCGCACACACTCCTGATATTTTTGCACCTTCTATATCTCGGAAAAGCTGTTTTGCCTCTCCTTTATTATTTTTCTTCTCAAAAGATGTTTTTTCAGAATAATAAGCCTCCTCCTGCTCTTCTATGGCTTCGGGAGTTCCTATTTGAGCTATTACAACTTCTACATCTTCATCAATGACCACTTCCCTTTTTCCGAGACTTGCCCTAAAAATTTCAGCTATTCTGATTTCTATATCATACATCACCTCCTCCACTTCTTCTTTCTCCAAAGAACGACGAAGAGCTTGTAAATAGTCATTTAATTTAATGTAAGCATGTTCCTCTATTACAAAAGAAAAACCCGCAAGTGCTATAGATATTGTTTTATTCATCTTAATTATTTTTAGTAATTTGGTTAACGGAATTTGTCAAATCATCCCAAGTTTTTTCTAATTCTGCTAAAAATTCATTCCCCTTATCAGTAATTTGATAATACTTCCTTGGTGGTCCTCCTGAAGATTCTTCCCAACGATAAGAAAGAATTCCTGCATTTTTCAACCTTGTTAAAAGAGGATAAAGCGTTCCTTCTACTACATCTAACTCTCCTTTTTTCAATGCACCTATCACATCAGATACATACATTTCTCTTTTCCGAATTAAACTTAAAATACAGAACTCTAAAATCCCTTTACGCATTTGTGCTTTGGCATTTTCAATGTTCATTTTGTTAAATATTTATTATAATGTTAATGAATTTCTTTTTACTACTGCAAAAATACAAATAAAAAATTACTATGCAATACAAAGTAGCTGTATATAAAATAAATCAAATACTAATTACCTGATTATCAATAATATTTTTTACAAAAAAATACCCTCTGAATTTTTTAGAGGGTAATATTTAGTTTAATATTGCTCCAAGAAATATTTAAGTAAATCTGTAGTTGTTACCACACCTTTAAGTTCTCCATTTTCTGTAACTGGCACAGAGTGAAAACTTTGCTTGGCTAATAATTCCGTAACTTCTCTTACTGTCTTATCAGGAGAAACACTCACTGGATTTTTTGTCATTACTTGCTCAATAGTATACATATTGAAAACCGTAGTGTCTATTTTTTTCTCATCATCCGATAATTCAGAAAAACTGATTTTTAATAAATCTGAATAACTCAATACACCGATTAACTGATTACCATTCACCACTGGCAAGTGTCTTACTCCATGCTCCTTGAATAAATTTTCTGCATCACTTAAATTATTTTTTGTAGTTAATGTTACTACCTCTTTCGTCATAATCTGAGATACTGGTACTCTGTGTTTCATAATAATTGATTTTTAATTGTTAGACTCATTCATTTTTCTTATGTAAATTTAGAAAGTATATTCTATTTTAACAATCTTTTTTTCATGATATTTGACATATTTTCATAAATAAAATAGAAATTGTATTTTTACAAAAAATTTCATAAAAATGAGAAAAATTCAAATGGTTGATCTCCAAAACCAATATTTCAAAATAAAAAACGAGGTAGATAATGCAGTCCTTAATGTTTTTGAATCTGCGGCTTTTATCAATGGTTCAGAAGTACATTCTTTTCAAGCAGAATTAGAAGAATATTTAGATGTAAAAAATGTTATTCCTTGTGCTAATGGAACTGATGCCTTGCAAGTTGCTCTCATGGCATTAGACTTAAAGGAGGGCGATGAGATTATCACCGCTGATTTTACCTTTGCAGCTACTGTAGAAGTTATTCATCTTTTAAAGCTAAAAGCAGTTTTGGTAGATGTAGATTATGACACTTTTACTATTGATACTGAACAACTTAAAAAAGCAATTACCCCAAAAACAAAAGCAATCATTCCCGTGCATTTATTTGGGCAATGTGCAAATATGGAGGAAATTCAAAAAATTGCAAAAGAACATCAATTATATGTGATTGAGGATAATGCTCAGGCCATTGGTGCGGATTTTATTTTTTCTAACGGAGAAAAGAAAAAAGCAGGAACTATTGGCACTATTGGAACGACTTCCTTCTTCCCTTCTAAAAATTTAGGTTGCTACGGAGATGGTGGAGCTATATTCACCAATGATGATAATTTAGCTTACAAAATCCGAGGAATAGTTAATCACGGAATGTATAAAAGATACTATCATGATGAAATAGGCGTAAATTCTCGTTTGGATAGTGTTCAGGCTGTAATTTTGAGAAAAAAACTTCCTCACCTGGACCAATACAATGAAGCAAGAAGAAAAGCTGCGGATTTTTATGATGAAGCTTTTTCTAATCATCCGAATATTCTTACTCCAAAAAGAGCAGAAAACTCTACTCATGTTTTTCATCAATACACCTTGAGAATTCTTAATGGAAAACGAGATGAACTCCAAGCGTTTTTAGCATCTAAGGAAATTCCTGCGATGATTTATTACCCTGTGGCTCTTAGAAATCAAAAGGCTTATTTCCAAGAAAGTAATCCAAAAGATTTCATCAACACCGATAAACTTTTAGAGCAAGTAATTTCACTTCCGATGCATACGGAACTTGACGAAAAACAATTAAGATACATTACCGATGCCGTGCTAGAGTTTATGAAATAATATCTTTCGTAAAAACACAAAATTAGGAAACATGACAATATTAGTTACAGGTGGGCTAGGATACATAGGCTCTCATACAGTAGTAGAATTACTAAATAATAATTTTGATGTGGTTATTATTGATAATCTCTCTAATACTGAAGAAAAAATCCTTAACGGAATAAAAGAAATTACAGGAAAAAATCCTATTTTTTATCCTTTTGACCTAAAAAAAAGGGAGTCAGTTTCTCAAGTTTTAGATGCTCACCATATTGATGGTTGCATTCATTTTGCTGCATTTAAGGCTGTTGGTGAAAGTCAAGTAAAACCAATTGATTACTATAAAAACAATCTTTTTTCATTAATCAATCTTTTACAAGAATTTAAGGAAAGAAAAATCTCTAATTTTATATTCAGTTCCTCTTGTACAGTCTATGGACAAGCAGATAAAATGCCTATTGATGAAGATACTCCTATAAAACCTGCCGAATCTTCCTATGGCAAAACAAAACAAATGTGTGAAGACATTCTTAAAGACTTTGCAAATGCTCATCAAAAAAAAGTGTCTATATTAAGATATTTCAACCCAATAGGAGCTCATCCTTCAGCAAAAATAGGAGAATTACCTTTAGGCATTCCGAATAATTTAGTTCCTTATATTACTCAAACTGCATTAGGAATTAGAGAAAAATTGAACATTTGGGGGAATGATTATCCGACTCCTGATGGGACTGCCATTCGTGATTATATCTATGTAGGAGATTTGGCAAAAGCTCATCTCAAAGCTTTACAAAAACTTCTCTCGGCTCCCTCTGAAACTTTGATTGATATTTTTAATTTAGGAACAGGAAAAGGCTATTCCGTATTAGAAATCGTAAAAACTTTTGAAAAAGCAAATGATATTTCTGTTCCATATCAAATCTGTAACAGAAGAACAGGAGATATTACAATTGCTTATGCTAATGCCAACAAAGCCGAAAAATTTCTTCAATGGAAAGCTGATACTCCTTTGGAAGAAGCTTTAAGAACCGCTTGGGAATGGCAAAAAACTTTAAGCTAAAAAACAAAACCTCATTTTAATGATTAAAATGAGGTTTTTTAATAATCTAAATTATTTTGTGAAAAGTAATTCTCTGTATTTTGTCATTGGCCAGAGTTCATCATCTACCATCATCTCTAATGAATCTGAAGCCTCTCTTATTTTCGTAAAAATAGGTTTTACTTTCTGGCAATATTCTTCAGCCTGTCTTTGATGATTACTAATATTTCTCGCTTTTTCTTTGGCTGATAATAACTCATCTACTCCTAATTTTATCTGATGAACATTCTCTGAAATACTTTCTATCAAGCTAAGTTGTTCTTTGGCTAATTCTCTGAACTTTTCACCATAAATTTCTTTTAGACCTTTAACATTTTCTATCAATCTATTCTGATATTTTAATGCCGATGGGATAATATGATTTCTTGCAATATCCGCTAAAACCCGAGCTTCTATCCCTACTATACCGCAATATTTTTCTAATTTGATTTCATTTCTTGCTTCAATTTCTCTTTGTGTATAAATTCCTAACTTTTCATACATAGAAATAAATCTTTCATCTAATTCTCTTTCCAATGCTTCTGGAGTCGTTCTCAAATTATTAAGCCCCCTTCTTTCAGCTTCCTCTACCCAATCTTGAGAATAACCATCACCTTCAAACATTATATTTTTAGATTGCTTAATATATTCTCTCAACACATTAAAAATAGCTTCTTCTTTCTTCAATCCATTTTCAATCAAAGTATCTACTTCCACTTTGAAAATTCTCAACTGATGAGCCATGATAGAGTTCATAATCGTCATCGTTTCAGCACAATTTGCCGATGCTCCCACCCCACGAATCTCAAATTTATTCCCTGTAAAAGCAAAAGGTGATGTTCTATTTCTATCCGTATTATCCAATAAAATTTCTGGAATTTTACCTACTACATTTAATTTCAAACCATATTTTTCATCAGAAGTTAGTTTTCCTTCACTTACTTTTTCTAATTCCTCCAAAACACTATATAACTGTGAACCAATGAATACTGAAATAATTGCTGGTGGAGCTTCATCTGCCCCTAAACGATAATCATTCCCCGCAGAAGCTATTCCTGCTCTCAGCAAATCTGAATATTCACTCACTGCTTTGATAGTATTAATAAAAAAAGTCAAAAATTGTAAATTTTTCTTCGGATTTTTCCCTGGACTTAAAAGATTTTCCCCCTTATCTGTAGATAATGACCAATTATTATGCTTACCGCTACCATTAACTCCTGCAAAAGGTTTCTCGTTAAATAAAATATGAAAATGATGCTTATGGGCAATTCTAGCCATCAAATCCATAAGAAGCGAATTATGATCTACAGCGACATTGACCTCCTCAAACATTGGAGCTAATTCAAACTGATTTGGGGCATTTTCATTATGACGAGTAGAAACTGGTATCCCTAATTTAATACACTCTATCTCTAACTCTTTCATAAAATTCATTACACGAGTAGGAATAGAACCAAAATAATGATCGTCCAACTGCTGCCCTTTAGCTGGTTCATGTCCCAATAAAGTCTTCCCCGTAATTACCAAGTCTGGTCTAGACTGATACAATGCTGAATCTACCAAAAAATATTCTTGCTCCCAGCCTAAAGTTGCCGTTACTTTCATTACATTTTTATCAAAAAATTGACAAACCTCTGTAGCTGCTTCATCTACTGCATGTAAAGCCCTAAGTAACGGAGCTTTATAATCCAATGTTTCTCCTGTATAAGAAATAAAAATAGAAGGAATACAAAGAGTAGTTCCCATAATAAACGCTGGTGATGAAGGATCCCAAGCCGTATATCCTCTTGCTTCAAAAGTATTTCTAATTCCTCCATTAGGAAATGAAGATGCATCTGGCTCCTGCTGAATGAGGTTAATTCCATTAAATCTCTCTATAGCTCTATTTCCCCCTTCTATAGGTGTAAAAAAAGAATCATGCTTTTCAGCCGTTGCTCCTGTGAGAGGCTGAAACCAATGTGTATAATGAGTCACTCCCATTGTCATTGCCCATGATTTCATTCCTTGTGCTACTTGATCTGCAATTTCTCTATCTATCTTAACACCTTTCTGAATTGCATTCATTACTGCCTGAAATGCTTCTTTGGTCAGATATTCTCTCATTTTCTCTTCTGAAAATACATTTTGGCAGTATAACTCTGATAATTTACATGGTGTTTGTACAAAATTATCTTTCCTATAATTAATGAATGGCAATTTCTTTAGTGCATTGAATCTTAATGTTGGCATTTTCTATTTTTTGAAAAACAAAGATACAACATTATTATACATTCTTTATAAGAGAATCTGAACAATAACAATATTAAAATATCTAAAAGAATACTACTTATTCAAAAATGAAATGAGACTAGAAATCTAGTCTCATTTTACCAATCTTACCTAAAAAAAACAATTTGTGAGCGCGAAAGGATTCGAACCTTTGACCGTCTGCTTAGAAGGCAGATGC
>CAUSDX010000006.1:0-86033 GCA_963530615.1 uncultured Flavobacteriaceae bacterium | reverse complement strand
GAGATAATCAATAAAGATTTACCTTGTTGAGCTACAGGCTCTAAAACTGGAAGCAATTCTTTCATTGAAGAGATTTTTTTCTCTACCAAAAGGATATACGGATTATCCAATTCCGTTACCATTTTATCTGGATTCGTCACGAAATAAGGAGATTGATAACCTCTATCAAATTGCATACCCTCTACTACATCTACGGTAGTATCTATTCCTTTTGCTTCTTCTACGGTAATTACGCCTTCTTTACCAACTCTTGCAAAAGCATCAGCAATAAGTCCACCAATAGTTTCATCGTTATTTGCAGAAACAGAAGCTACTTGTTTTATTTTATCATTATTATCTCCTACTTGTTGAGACTGAGATTTAAGGTTTTCCACCACCGCAGAAACAGCCTTGTCAATACCTCTTTTTAAGTCCATTGGGTTTGCTCCTGCTGCCACATTTTTCAACCCTTCTCTCACGATAGCTTGAGCCAAAACTGTAGCTGTGGTAGTTCCATCTCCTGCAATATCATTGGTTTTAGAAGCAACTTCCTTCACCATCTGAGCCCCCATGTTTTCTACTTTGTCTTCCAACTCGATTTCTTTCGCTACGGAAACACCATCTTTAGTTACATGCGGTGCTCCGAAAGACTTTTCAATTACTACATTTCTACCTTTTGGCCCTAATGTAACTTTTACTGCATTCGCCAATGCATCTACACCTCTTTTTAATGCGTCTCTTGATTCAATATCAAATTTAATTTCCTTTGCCATTTTCTTCAATTTTTTATTTTAATAATTTAGATTTTAAAATATTGTACTTCTTATCCTAAAATCCCCAACAAATCAGACTCTCTCACGATAAGATAGTCCTTACCATCCAATTTTAATTCTTGCCCTGAATATTTACCATAAAGAACTCTATCTCCCACTTTTACGGTAAGCAGCTCGTCTTTTTTACCATTTCCTACGGCTACTACTACGCCTTCTTGTGGTTTTTCCTTCGCTGTGTCTGGAATAATCAATCCTGATGCTGTTTTTGTTTCTGCTGGTGCTGGTTCTACCAACACTCTATCTGCTAATGGTTTAAAATTTACTGACATATTCTTTTTATTTTTAGAATTAATTTATTTCAAAATTCTCCAATAATATGCCAATATTCCAAAAGAAACATTTTGGCACAAATCAACTTTATTTTAGGAAATTTTGACAGAAATACAATCTCAAATATTATCTAAATATCTTTTTTAGTATTTTTGTAATGCATTAATTCAATAATGGACATTTAAATTAGTTAGATTAGCTACATTAATAGTTTTCTTAAAGAAACATTAAAATCATTTTATTTTGACACAAAAGAAAAAAATACTCATCAGAATTGGTTCTCTTCGGCATGGAGGAGCAGAAAAAGTTTTAACAACATTTCTAAAAAACCTCCCTCCCCATCAATATGAAATTGATTTATTACTTAATCTCTATTCAGGAAAATATCTATCGGAAATTCCCGATTGGATCAATGTTTTTTACCTCAACAAAGGTGAAATGATCACGACCAATCGCCCACAAGACATTCCCCAAAAGGCATTCCGTGTGATTTATCAATTTTTATTTAAAAAATTCCCTAAACTCCTTTACAATAACATTCTGAAAGGCAAAAAATACGATATAGAGTTTGCTGCAATTCATGGATTTAGAGATGAAATTCTTAATTCTCCTTTGAAAACTTCCAAAAAAATCATTTGGATTCATAATGATTTAAGAAAAACAGAATTTCACAATTACACCGATGAAGAAATCAGAAAGTTTTTCGGATTTGACAAAATCATGGTCATCTCCGAGCATATCCAAAAAGATTTTGAAAAACTTACACAAAATCAAGAAGAAAGAGATAAAATTGCAAGAATTTATAATCCCTTGGACACCGAAGAGATTTTAAGGAAAAGCCAAGAGGAGATTCCTCATCACACCGATGAAAAAACACCAGTTTTTCTGTCTGTCGGTACAATTTTTCCTCAAAAAGGTTTTGACCGACTACTAAAAGCTCATAAACAATTACTAAATGAAGGCTTTCCTCACCGAATAAAAATTATAGGTGATGGTTATGATTTTAATAATATTGCCAATCTTCGCCGTGAATTAGAAGTAGAAAAATCAACTGAAATGCTTGGTTTTACAGATAATCCTTACCCTTATTTCAAAAATGCAGATTTTTATATTTTAAGTTCTCGATATGAAGGATTTCCTACCGTTTTATTTGAAGCTATTACCTTAAAGAAAAACATCATTGCTACCGATGTCTCTGGTGTTAAAGAATTACTTTGTAACGGAGATTTAGGACTGATTATTGACAATTCAGAAGAAGGCGTTTATGAGGGAATGAAAAAAGCTCTCACAAATCCTCATTTTTTCCAAAAACACCAAGAAAAATTGAAGAATTACGAGATGCCTTTTACCTTAAATAACTCCATTAAAAGCATCACTAAAATTATTGATCATTTATGAAAACAATCATACAAAAAGATTTTTATCGTGAAAGCGGAAAATGGCTATCTCATTTCCAAATTCTAAAAAAATGTTTTAGTCCCAATTTACACTATATTTATTGGTTTCGTAATGCTCAAAAATATTCAAAATCATCTTTTTTAGGAAAGATTTATCGTATAATTTTAAGGCATTATCAAATAAAATATGGCTTTCAAATCTATCCCGAAACGGAGATTGGCGAAGGGTTTTATCTTGGGCATTGGGGAGCATTAGTTATTAATCCTAAGGTGAAAATTGGGAAAAATTGTAATATTGCTCAAGGTGTAACCATAGGACAAGCCAACAGAGGTGAGCGAATTGGCGTTCCTGAAATCGGTAATGAGGTCTGGATTGGTACAAATGCAGTGATTGTGGGACATATAAAAATTGGTAGTAATGTACTTATTGCACCAAATGCCTATGTCAATACTGATGTACCTTCTAACTCCATAGTCATAGGAAATCCAGCTCAAATAACTCCAAATGAAAAAGCCACCAACGGATATATTAACAATAAAATCTAATTCTTAATGGCAAATTCTTATAAAATTATATTTGAAAATAATAAAAAATGGGTAGAAGAAAAGTTAAATATTGATGCTAACTTCTTCAAAAATTTAGCAAAAGAACAAACTCCTGAATACCTTTATATCGGCTGTTCTGATAGTAGAGTTACCACTGAAGAACTCATGGGTATGAACCCTGGAGAGGTTTTCGTTCATAGAAATATTGCTAATTTAGTAAACACCTTAGATTTAAGTGCTATTTCTACTATACAATATGCGGTAGAACACTTAAAAGTAAAACACATTATTATTTGTGGTCATTATGGTTGCGGAGGTATAGAGGCAGCTATGAGTTCTAAAAATTTAGGACTGCTCAATCCTTGGCTCAGAAATATACGAGATATTTACCGACTTCATCATGTAGAATTAGATGCAATAACCGATGAACACAAAAGATACAATAGATTGGTAGAACTTAATGTTCAAGAGCAATGCATCAATGTAATAAAACTTGCATGTGTGCAAGAACGATACATTGTAGATGAATTTCCTATCGTGCATGGTTGGGTTTTTGACATCGCAACAGGAAAATTAAAAGATCTTAATTTAGATTTTAAAAATATATTGAAAGATATTCAAAAAATTTATAATCTTACAGACTCTGAATGGGTAATGAGCCGAAGACTTAATAAAAATATTAATAATATAAAATAAAAACAGCTACAAAATTTTATTGTAGCTGTTTTTAATCTCTTAATATGGATGTCTTTTTCCTTTCTTCAATACAGAATCCTCGGAATCCCCTAATTTGGAATGGTTCTCTAATCCATTAAGACTTATCTTCATTCCTAATAAATCTTCTTGAAGCTTTTTCCATTTTTGTATTGTTGCTAAAGATGTATGATCCAATAATTCCAATTTTTCAAAATTAAATCTTACTTCTTTATATTTTGTCAATGAATTCAAAAACTCACCTAATTTCATGTTATTAGTAAATAAAAGACTTCCGTTTGCTTCTACTTCTGCGATTTCAGGGGCATTATTTACCACATGCATATTCAGATGTAAGAAATCCCGAACCCTCGCCCCATTCATCATATTGATAATCACCTTTAATGCTATTCCAAATGCTACTCCAACCAACAAATCAGTAAACAAAGTAACTACTACTGTGGAAACAAATATCACAAATTGCCCCTTGCCAATGTGGAAAACATGCGCAAATTCCTTAGGATGAGCTAAATTGAACCCCACATAAACCAACATTGCAGAAAGTGCAGTATTAGGTATCATTTCAATCAATGGCACAGCAAAAATCACTGCTAATAACATAAATAATCCATGAAAAAAATTAGCCCATCTTGTTACTGCCCCATTAGTAACATTAGCTGAACTTCTAGCCACTTCAGAAATCATCGGTTGACCTCCCATTATTCCTGAAATAATATTTCCTAATCCTACCGCAGACAAATCTTTATTAAAATCTGATTTTCTCTTATAAGGATCTACTAAATCAATCGCTTTAGCAGTTAACAAAGACTCAATAGAACCTATTAATAAAAATAATATGGTATACTGTACAAATACCCTTGTATGAGTTGTAACCCCTGAAAAGTCAGCTAACCAAACCCCATTTTTGAAAGTATCAAATATATTTCCTATCTCCACTAATGAGTAATTCGCAACCTCTCCTACTGTATCTTTATTTCCTATTTCAAAATAAACTCCCATGGGAATAGCCACTAATAGCACCACCAGAGGAGCAGGAATTTTCCTAATCATAGCATTTTTTACCGCACCCATTCCAAATAAAATGACTAAACAAGTTAATCCAATAATCGTATTCTCCTTATTTGCTATCGAAATACTATTTGGAAGTGTTTTTAACAACTCCATTGTACCTTTTCCTGCTAATGTATCTGGATTTATCCCTAAAAGTAAATGTAACTGCTTTGACATGATGATAATTCCAATCGCTGCTAACATACCATGTACTACAGCAGAAGGAAATAAATCTGCATATTTTCCCAACCTTAAAACACCAAAAATAACTTGAATAATCCCAGCCACCACAATAGTAGCCAATGTCAGTTTCCAGCCTATCTCTCCACCTCCAAATGCTGCTACAGCACCCGCACCAATAGATATAAGCCCCGCTGCTGGTCCTTTTACTGATAACCTAGACCCTGCAAAGAAACTTACAACAAGACCTCCTATAATAGCAGAAACTACTCCAAAAATAGGAGGAAACTCTGCAGCTTTAGCCACCCCCATACTCAAAGGTAAAGCCAATAAAAATACTAAAAAACCCGCAAGAGCATCTTTAGTAAAATTCTCTTTAAGCCCTGCTAATCCATCGGAAGGAATTTTGTATAAACTCATCGTAAAAAACATTATTTTATCTGTTCTTTTACAAGAAAAAAATTTATGCAAATATTTTGCAACGATACAAATTTATAAAAATTTATATTTTTAACAAATTTTAAGTAAATCTTTGTAAAAATCTTTGTTGAGAACTGAACGCAATATCCTTTATATCAATATTTTCTCTTTTCAACCATAATATTTCTGAAATTTCATTCTTTTCTAAACTCATCGATATTTTTTCATCTAAACGATACTCAAAAAATAAATCTAAAGTATTATAATCTATCCCTTGATAATGATAAACATTGGGCAAACTCATCAGGAATTTTAATTTTTGAATGTCTATTTCTATATTGAGTTCTTCTTTTAACTCACGATAACAAGCATATTCTGCACTTTCTTTTGGGTCAACAAAGCCTCCTGGCAAATCTAATTTACCCTTTGCTGGATCTTGATTCCTCTTTGTAAATAATATTTTATCTTTATACCAAATCATCACAGCCACAGCAGCCGCACAATTATGATACAGCACGAAATCACATTTTGAGCAATGCCATTTCTTCCCTTCACTCCAAAGCAAGGCATCTTTCCCACATTGGGAACAATACTTCAAATTCATTTTTAATTAAATACTTAATTTTAGCGGTTTCTTGGGTGGTATTTTAAAATAACATCGTGCAGTTCTTCTGTATCTAAATGGGTATAAATTTCTGTAGTTGTAATGCTAGAATGCCCCAGCATCTCTTGGATATATCTCAAATCCACACCATTTTGCAATAAATGTGTCGCAAAAGAATGCCGAAAAGTATGAGGAGATATTTTTTTTGAAATTCCAACTTTATTAGCCAAGTCTTTAATAATCAAAAATATCATTTGACGAGACATTCTCCTCCCCCTTGAATTAAGAAACAAAACATCTGTAGATTTTTTATCTATTAAAATATCTCCTTTTACCGATTTACCTCTGACATTAAGATACTCATCAATATACTTTAATGTTTCTTCTGCCAAAGGCACAAAACGCACTTTATCCCCTTTGCCATCTACTTTTAGATAAAATTCTTGAAAATTAATATTAGAAATTTTCAAATCCGTAAGCTCCGAAACTCGCAATCCACACCCATATAAAACCTCTACAATGCATTTATTTCTCTTCCCTAAAACGGAAGCTTCATCAATGCTTTCCGAAATTTTATTAATTTCCTCCAAAGATATGGTATCAGGGAGATAAATCCCTAATTTAGGAACTTCCAAAAGTGTAGCAGGATTATCCTCCCTCATCTCATCTTCTACCAAATACCTAAAAAACGCCTTAATAGAAGAAATCCAACGAGATTGAGTCCGCTCACTATAATACTCTTTTTGAGTCGTTTGAAATAGAAATTCCTGTAAATTTTCATAAGAAATATCTATCGGAGAAACTCCTTGCAATTGCTCCGTAGCAAATATTTTCAGCTTACAAATATCTTGCAAATATGCTTCTATCGTATTTTGAGAAGCATTTTTTTCTAACCTTAAATAATTAATAAAATCCTCTATTCTCTCATCCCACATTATTCTGTAATTCTTCTTGTGAAATCTTCAAAATCTCTAATCCTGCATTTCTTAAAAATTCTAAGCCTACACTATCTGAATAATCATCAATATACACCAGCCTCTTTATTCCAGCTTGTAATATCAGTTTACTACACTCTCTACACGGCGAAAGAGTAAGATAAAGTGTAGCTCCTTCACATGATTGAGTATTTCGGGAAATTTTAAGAATAGCATTTGCCTCTGCATGAAGTACATACCATTTAGTTTCATAATTTTCATCTTCACAGCAATTTTCAAAGCCTGAAGGCGTCCCATTATACCCATCTGCAATAATCGTTCGATCTTTGACAATCAACGCTCCCACTTGTTTTCTTTTGCAATAAGAAAGTTTTGCCCATTCTTGAGCCATTTTTAAGTAAGCGATATCAAACTTATTATGCATAATTTTTTTGATTTTAATTTTATTTTTTACCCCACCCTTGAGCTGTAATTTCTACCAATTCATTAGACCCACGAAGCACAAGATGATTCCCCTGATCTAAATCTACAGCATGTCCTATGATTGTAAAATCCATATGATTTTTAATCTTATCATAATCATTTTGAGAAATTGTAAAAAGTAACTCATAATCCTCACCTCCATTCAATGCTGCTACGACAGGATTCAGGTTAAATTCTTCCGCTGTGGAAATTGTCAATTCATCCATTGGAATTTTTTCTTCATACACTCTAAACCCAACTCCCGACCGCTCTGATAAATGCAATATTTCTGAAGCCAACCCATCTGAAACATCAATCATAGCTGTAGGTTTAATATCTAAATCCTTTAATATTTTCTTAATATCTACTCTTGCTTCTGGTTTTAGTTGTCTTTCAAGTATATAATCATACTCTTCCATTTCAGGCTGCATATTTGGATTTTTAAGATAAACATGATGCTCTCGTTCCAAAACTTGCAACCCCATATACGCACCTCCTAAATCTCCTGTAACAACTAATAAATCATTATTTTTCGCTCCATTTCTCTTTACTACATCTTCTTTTGAAACTCCAATTGAAGTAATATTAAATACTAAACCTGATTGAGAACTTGTAGTATCTCCACCTATTAAATCAACTTTGTATATTTTACACACTTGTGAAAGACCTGAGTAAATCTCTGCTAACGCCTCAACTGGAAAACGATTAGAAACTGCAATAGAAACCATAATTTGAGTAGGAGTCGCATTCATCGCCACAATATCACTTATCCCTGCAACCCCTACTTTATACCCCAAATGTTTCAAAGGAACATAGCCCAAATTAAAATCTACCCCCTCTACAAACATATCCGTAGAAATCACAACTTTTCCTCCATCAGGATTAATCACCGCAGCATCATCTCCTAATGCTAACTCAGTAGAATGATTTCCTATACGAAAATTCTCCGTAAGATATTTTATCAAACCAAATTCTCCTAAATGACTAATTGGTGTAAGTTCCTGATTTTTATTTTCAAACATAATTTTTTATTTCAATATTTCTATGACAAATATACAAAAAATGCCAAACCTATATTTTTACAATCTTTCACTCTATAAAAAAACTATTTACAATCCATTAAAACTATTTTATCCACTATCAAAATAAAAAATACCCTAAAATGCCCCCAGATTTTAAATCTAAAACCATAACTCCTAAAATAACAAAAGTAGTATTTTTAAATCTTATTCAATAAAGCCAACCCTATTTCTAATTAGTAAAACACTGTATCTCAAACATGTATTTTCCTTTATTTTATCCATTTATTGTAATTTTTATCTTTGGATTTTTTATCTTTAACCCCAATAAAAAATATTGACAAATGAAATTAAAACATGCAGCCTTAGCATTGGCAACTCCCTTATTAATGAATGCCCAAGAAGTCATGACCCCAGAGATTCTCTGGCAATTGAGAAAAATTAGCGTACAGGGAGTTTCTCCTGATTATTCTTCCGTACTTTATAGAACAAGTCAAACCAATTTAGAAACCGAAAAAAACAAACACGAAAACTTTCTTCTAAATACAAGCTCTTCCCTATCTCGACCTTTTGACATGGGTTCCAAATCTTTTATTCAATGGGATAAAAATGGAATTTATGCATCTGAAAATGGCGTTATATTTCGTAGCCAAGATTTAGGTCAAACTTGGAATATATTTTATAATATTGGTAAAAATGCAGAGAATATTAAAATCTCTCCTGATGGACAAAAAGTGGCTTTTAGTAAAGAAGTTCACTTGGAAAACATTTATGGAAAAGACCGTTACTCAGATACTCCCAAAACCACTGCACAAATCTATACCGATCTTAATCACAGGCACTGGGACAGCTGGTATGAAGGAAAATTCAATCATATTTTTGTGGTAAATATTCAGCAATCTATTGAAAAAGCAATTGATTTATTAGAAGGCAAACCCTATGATTCTCCACAGAAGCCTTTTGGTGGAAAAGAAGATTTTATTTGGTCTCCAGACTCTAAACACCTTCTTTATGTAACCAAAGAAAAATACGGCAAAGAATATGCTATAAGCACTAATACCGATATTTTCGCTTATGATTTAGTCTCTGGGGAAACAAAAAATTTGACTCAAGGAATGATGGGCTATGATGTAAATCCACAATTTAGCCCCGACGGGAAATATCTATCATGGCAAAGCATGGCAAGAGATGGTTATGAATCCGATAAAAATGATATCTACATTATGAATTGGATTAATCAAAATAAATCTAATCTTACTCAGTCTTGGGATGAAAGTGTAACAGGTGATATATTTTGGGCTAATAATTCTAAACACATTTATTTCACAACGGCTTTTAGAGGAACAAAACAGCTCTTCTCTACCGACCTTACCCCCAATACCGTAAAACAAATTACTAAAGGAAATTTTGATGTCAATAATATTTTTGCACAGTACAAAAACACCCTTTTTGTTACTAGGAATGATGCTTTTCATAGTCCTGAATTTTACTCTATTGAATTAAAAAAGGGAACCATGAAACAAATTACCGACATTAATCAAGATTTTTACCAAAAACTAAACTTAGGACACTCTGAATTAAAAATGGTAAAAACAGATGATGGTAAGGAAATGGGCGTTTGGTTTCATTACCCTCCTAACTTTGACCCTAATAAAAAATATCCAACCCTATTATACTGCCAGGGCGGTCCTCAATCTGCACTTACGCCTTACTTCAACACTCGTTGGAATTTCTCTCTGATGACTGCCTACGGATACATTGTCATAGCTCCGAATAGAAGAGGAATGCCTGGATGGGGAACTAAATGGAATGAAGCCATCAGCAAAGATTGGGGAGGACAACCTATTAAGGATTACCTTACAGCAACTGACTATGCGAAAACACTTCCTTATGTAGACAACGATAAAATGGCTGCTGTGGGAGCAAGTTATGGTGGTTATTCTGTACTTATGTTGGCTGGATTACACGAAAATAGATTCAAATCTTTCATCTCTCATAATGGTCTTTTTGATATGAAATCATGGTATGGCACTACGGAAGAACTTTGGTTCGCAAATTGGGAATTAGGAACAAATCCTTGGGAAAATCCTCATGACAAGGCATTTAGTGAATTTAACCCAAGTCATTATGTCAATCGATGGGATACCCCACTTATGATTATCCAAGGAAATATAGATTTTAGAGTTCCATATGAACAAGGACAAGGAGCATTCCAAGCTGCTAAACTTAAAGGTATAAAATCAAAATTCTTATATTTTCCTGATGAAAACCATTGGGTTCTAAAACCACAAAATGGCTTAGTTTGGCAAAGAGAATTCTTTAATTGGCTCAAAGAAACTCTATAAAAAAAAGCGATGTGATAATCATATCGCTTTTTTAGTAAAAAATAATCACTTGTAAGTTTACAAATGATTATTTTATAATAGTGAATTATTCTTCTGTCTTTTCAACAGATTCTTCAGCTTTTACCTCTACCACTTCAGCAGTCTCTTTCTTAGATGAAGATCTTCTGCTTCTTCTTGTAGTTTTCTTAGTATCTGCTTTTGGATTATAAAGTTCATTGAAATCAACTAACTCAATTAAAGCCGTATCCGCAGCATCACCGAGTCTGAAACCTGTTTTAATAATTCTACAATATCCTCCATTTCTTTCTGCAATTTTAGGAGCTACTGTTCTAAATAATTCAGTAACTGCTTCCTTATTTTGAAGATAAGAGAATACTGTTCTTCTGTTATGCGTAGTGTCATTTTTAGCTTTAGTCAAAAGTGGCTCTACATATACTCTAAGAGCTTTTGCCTTAGCAACAGTTGTATTTATTCTTTTATGCTCTATAAGAGAACATGCCATATTGGAAAGTAATGCTTTTCTATGAGAGGCAGTTCTTCCTAAATGATTAAATTTCTTTCCGTGTCTCATAATATAAAAAATTATTTATCAGCGTCTAATTTATACTTGCTAACATCAAATCCAAAGTTTAGCCCTTTTGAATGCACTAATTCTTCCAATTCTGTTAACGATTTTTTACCAAAATTTCTAAATTTCATCAAATCAGACTTGCTGAAAGAAACCAATTCCCCAAGAGTTTCTACTTCTGCTGCTTTCAAACAATTGATCGCTCTTACAGAAAGATCCATATCTATCAATTTAGATTTCAATAGCTGTCTTGTGTGAAGTGTTTCTTCATCGTACTGAATAGACGCTTTTACTGCTTCTGTCTCTAATGTTATTCTCTCATCTGAAAATAACATAAAGTGATGTATTAAAATTTTTGAAGCCTCTGTTAAAGCGTTTTGAGGAGTGATAGAACCATCTGTCTCAATATCCAACACTAATTTTTCGTAGTCTGTTTTCTGCTCTACACGATAGTTTTCAACACTATACTGAACTTTTTTAATTGGCGTAAAGATAGAATCAATTGCAATAGTCCCTATTGGAGCATTATTTAATTTATTTTGTTCAGAAGGCACATAGCCTCTTCCCTTATCTATATTAAATTTAATTTCAAATGAAACATCTTTTGCCATATTACAAATCACTAATTCAGGGTTTAACACCTCGAATCCCTTCATTGCATTAGAAAAATCTCCAGCAGTTACAGTAGTTTGATTAGAAATTTTTATGCTTACCTGTTCCGCAGATGCATTTTCAGAAGATACTTTTAATCTTAACTGCTTTAAATTAAGAATAATTTCAGTAACATCTTCTACTACACCAGGAATTGTAGAAAACTCGTGCTCTACTCCTTCTATCTTGATAGATGTAATAGCATATCCTTCTAGAGAAGATAATAATACTCTTCTCAAAGCATTACCGATGGTAAGACCAAACCCAGGCTCCAAAGGTCTAAATTCAAATTGACCTCTAAAATCCGTAGAGTTTAATAAAATTACCTTATCGGGTTTTATGAATTGTAAAATTGCCATAATATTGGGTTGAGCAAGAATTTGATTAATTATTATTTAGAATATAACTCGACGATTAACTGTTCCTTAATATCTTCTGGAATTTGAAGCCTATCTGGTACAGAAACGAAAGTTCCCTCTCTTTTTTCGTCATTATATTGTAACCATTCATAGTTAGACTTAGATGCCAAAGCATCAGCTACTACATCAAGAGATTTTGACTTCTCTCTTACAGCAACTACATCACCTACTTTCAATGAATAAGAAGGAATATTTACTACATTTCCATTGATAGTAATATGTCTATGAGATACTAATTGTCTAGCAGCAGCTCTTGTTTTAGCAAACCCCAATCTATAAACTACATTATCTAATCTAGACTCACAAAGTTGTAAAAGTACTTCACCTGTTACTCCCTTACTTCTATGAGCTTTATCAAACATATTAGCAAACTGTCTCTCTAAAATACCATAAATGTATTTTGCTTTTTGCTTCTCTGCCAACTGAACAGCATATTCTGATTTCTTAGCTCCTCTTCTTTTGTTTGGTCCATGTTGTCCTGGAGGTTGATTTCTTCTTTTCTCGAAGTTTTTATCATCTCCATAAATTGCTACACCAAACTTTCTCGCAATTTTTGTTTTAGGTCCAATATATCTTGCCATAAAATGATTTAGATTTGAGATTCAAAACTTAAAATTAAATTCTATAAAACCTACTTTAAGTCTCAAAATATAATTATTATACTCTTCTTCTTTTTGGTGGTCTACACCCGTTATGTGGCATAGGAGTCACATCAACGATTTCACTTACTTCAATTCCTGAATTATGAATAGATCTGATGGCAGACTCTCTACCTGCTCCTGGACCTTTCACGAAAACTTTCACTCTTCTTAATCCAGCTTCATAAGCTACCTGAGAACAGTTTTCAGCAGCCATTTGTGCTGCAAACGGAGTATTCTTTTTAGAACCTCTAAATCCCATTTTACCTGCAGATGCCCATGAAATTACTTCTCCATTTTTATTGGTCAAAGAAATAATAATATTATTGAAAGACGCCTGAATGTGAGCCTCACCTATCGCCTCTACTTTTACTTTTCTTTTCTTTACTACTTTAGTTTGTTTTGCCATAATTCTAACGATTATTTACTTGCCTTTTTCTTATTAGCAATAGTTTTTCTCTTTCCTTTACGAGTTCTAGAGTTATTCTTCGTTCTTTGGCCTCTTAAAGGTAATCCCAGTCTGTGACGAATTCCTCGTTGGCATCCAATATCCATCAATCTCTTGATGTTCAACTGAATTTCAGATCTCAATTCTCCTTCCACTTTTACATTTTCAGAGATATAACTTCTGATTGCTGCCAATTCATCGTCATTCCATTCATTGACTTTCTTATCTTCGCTGATACCAGCATTCTTCAAAATTTCAGACGCCGTACTTCTTCCCACCCCATAGATGTAAGTAAGTCCTATCACGCCTCTTTTGTTTTTTGGTAAATCTATACCTGCAATTCTCGCCATAATTTAATTCTGCTATTAATTAGCCTTGTCTTTGTTTAAATTTAGGGTTCTTTTTGTTAATAATGTACAATCTGCCTTTTCTTCTTACGATTTTGCAGTCTGCACTTCTCTTTTTAATTGATGCTCTAACTTTCATATTTTTACGCTTTATATATCCTATAAGCTTATAAGTTTAATATCTAAATGTTATTCTTCCTTTGCTAAGATCATAAGGAGAAAGCTCCAATCTTACTTTATCTCCAGGCAAAAGTTTAATAAAGTGCATTCTCATTTTACCTGAAATATGAGCGACAAGCACATGACCATTTTCTAGTTCTACACGAAACATAGCATTGGACAAAGCCTCCACTATAACACCGTCCTGTTCTATATGTTTTTGTTTTGCCATCTATAATTTATTTTGATGTTCTTGATAATTTGGATTGCATTAGTCCATCATAATGATGATTTAATAAATATGTATTTATTTGCTGAACAGTATCCAGTATTACACTCACCATAATCAATAAAGATGTTCCTCCAAAAAACAACGCAAACCTATCTGTCTGCACAAAAGCTCCATGCACCATAGCAGGAAGGACTGCAAAGATAGCTAAAAAAATTGAACCAGGCAAAGTTATTCTTGATAAAATTTCATCAATATAATTTGCAGTTTCCTTACCAGGTTTTATTTTAGGAATCAGTCCCCCATTTCTTTTCAAGTCATCAGCCATTTGATGAACAGGAATAGAAATCGCTGTATAAAAGAATGAAAATATAATGATTAATAATGCAAATAACAAATTATATTGCCAACTAAACACATTTCTGAATCCAGCGAAGAATGTATTTGTTTCATCTACTTTTGTCAATAACCCAGGAAGAAACATTAAAGCCTGTGCAAAAATGATTGGCATTACACCAGCAGCATTCACCTTTAGGGGAATCCACTGTCTCGCTCCATCCATCAAATTTCTATTTACTCCTCCTCTTGCTTGTGCTCTACTCACATACTGAATAGGTATTTTTCTTACAGCAACAGAAAGTAAAACAGCCAAAAGGATAACTAACAACCACGCCAATATTTCTACTAAAATAATGACAGAACCTAGACCTCCTCCACTTGTCTGACGATTAACTTCATCCATAAAAGCCATCGGTAAATCAGCTAAAATACCTACCATAATCAGAATGGAAATACCATTACCTATTCCTCTATCTGTTATTCTCTCCCCCAACCACATTGCAAATAATGAACCTGTAACTAAAATTACTATACTTGGTATCCAAAACATTAAAGAATTAGGGTCTACATTATAAGCTGTACCGAATTGAGTTGGAGGTAAAATTTCAGCAGTAATCGTTCCTAAATAAAAAGGAGCTTGAACCAAACACACTAAAATCGTTAACATCCTTGTAATTTGGTTTAAAGTATTTCTTCCGCTTTCTCCATCTTTCTGAAGTTTTTGAAAATACGGAATCAACATTCCCATCAACTGAACAATGATAGATGCAGAAATGTAAGGCATAATTCCTAATGCTAACACAGAAGCTCGGCTAAATGCCCCCCCTGTAAAAGAAGATAATAAACCTAAAAGCCCTGCACCTTGCTGATTTCCTCCTTGATTCTGATAATGTTGCAAAAGATTCCCTACCTCATCCAAATTAATGGCAGGTAGGGAAATATATGAAGCGAATCTATACACCAATACAAGAGAAACTGTCAAGATGATTTTTTCTCTTAATTCATCTAGACTCCAAATATTTTTTAATGTTTGTATAAATCCTTTTTCTTTCATTATTTTCTTATAGAGTAATTGCTTTACCTCCTACTTTATTAATTGCTTCCTCAGCCGATTTAGTAAATTTATGAGCAGCAATAGAAATACTAGATTTCAATTCTCCTCTACCTAATATCTTTACTAATTCATTTTTAGAAGATAAACCATTTTCTACTAAAACTTCTTTATTAATTTCAGTTATATTTTTAGCTTCAACTAATGCTTGAATAGTATCCAAGTTAATACCTCTATACTCTTTTCTACTCACATTATTGAAACCAAATTTAGGCAATCTTCTTTGTAAAGGCATCTGACCTCCTTCAAAACCGATTTTTGTAGAATTTCCCGATCTTGATTTTGCTCCTTTATGACCTCTTGTAGAAGTCCCTCCTTTACCACTACCTTGCCCTCTACCTAACCTCTTAGAGTTATGAGTAGATCCTGATGCTGGTTTAATATTACTTAAATTCATAATTTGATATAAATTAAAAAATCCTAATCAAAAGATTTAATACTAAAAGAATAGTATTAAATCTTTTAGATTATTTTTATTTCTGAACTTCCACTAAATGTCTTACAGCAGCTACCATTCCCAAAATAGAAGGCGTTGCTTCATGCTCAACTACTTGGTTCAATTTTCTAAAACCTAAAGCTTTAAGAGTTAACTTTTGATCTTTAGTTTTACCAATAGCACTTCTTACTTGTTTTACTTTAATTGTTGCCATCTCATAAAAAATTAACCATTAAATACTTTATTTAAAGACACGCCTCTCATTCTTGCTATTTCTTCAGGTCTTCTAATATCTAACAATGCTTTAAATGTTGCTTTAACCACATTGTGAGGATTAGAAGATCCCTTAGATTTTGACAATACATCATGAACTCCTGCCGATTCTAATACGGCTCTCACTGCACCTCCCGCAATAAGTCCCGTACCATGAGATGCTGGCCTCAAGAAGATATCAGCACCTCCATATCTCGCAGAAGTCTGATGGGGAATAGTGTGATTGATAACAGGAACTCTCACCAAATTTTTCTTAGCTTCTTCCACAGCCTTAGAGATTGCAGAAGCAACTTCCTTTGACTTACCAAGACCATGACCTATTATACCATCTTCGTTTCCAACCACTACAATAGCGGAGAAACCGAATGCACGACCTCCTTTGGTAACTTTTGTTACTCTATTTACAGCAACTAGACGATCTACTAATTCTAATCCTCCAGGTTTTACTCTTTCTATATTATCTATTCCTAACATATTTCGATACTTTAAAAATTAGAATTGAAGACCTCCTTCTCTAGCACCATCTGCAAGAGCTTTTACTCTTCCGTGATATACGAAACCATTTCTATCAAAAACTACTTTTTCGTAACCAGCTGCTTTAGCTTTTTCAGCTATTCTTTTCCCTACAGCTACTGCTACCTCAGTTTTTGTCCCTTTAATATCTGTACCTTTCTCTCTCGAAGATGCAAATACTAAAGTTTTACCTTCCTTATCATCGATTAACTGAGCATAAATTTCTTTATTACTTTTGAATACAGATAATCTTGGTGATGCTTGAGTACCGGAGATTTTCCCTCTTACTCTTCTTTTAATTCTGTTTCTTTTTTCTACTTTTGTTAATGCCATTTTCCTAAATTTTAAGCAGATTTACCAGCCTTTCTTCTAACATTTTCTCCTACAAATCTTACACCTTTTCCTTTATAAGGTTCAGGTTTTCTAAATGATCTGATTTTTGCAGCCACCATTCCCAATAATTGTTTATCAAAAGATGATAAAGTAATAATTGGATTTTTACCTTTTTCTGTCTCTGTATTTAATGTAATTTCTTTTGGAAGTTCCAATATAATACTATGAGAGAAACCTAGAGCCAATTCTAATTTTTGACCAGAATGAGATGCTCTATAACCTACACCCACTAATTCTAATTGTTTTGTAAACCCTTCTGATGTACCAATAATCATATTATTGATTAAGGCTCTATAAAGACCATGTAAAGATCTGTGCTCTTTAGAATCAGATGGTCTGTTTACCATAAGTTCAGTACCTTCTTGTACCAAAATAATCCCACCAGTAATTTCTTGAGAAAGCTCTCCTTTAGGACCTTTCACTGTCACTACATTATCTACAAATGATACCGTAACTCCAGCTGGGATTGTTATAATTGATTTACCAATTCTTGACATTATTCCTATTTATAAATTAATATACATAGCAGATTACTTCACCTCCTACTTTCTCTTGTCTAGCTTTTTTATCTGTCATTACTCCTTTAGAAGTAGAAATGATAGCGATACCTAAACCATTTAATACTCTTGGTAGTTCAGTAGAACCCGCATATTTTCTCAAACCTGGTCTAGATGCTCTCTGAATAGACTTGATAGCAGGCTTATTAGTCTGCTTATCATATTTTAAAGCTATTTTGATTGTTCCTTGAACAGCATTATCATCAAACTTATAGTTTAAAATATACCCTTGATCAAATAAAATTTTAGTAATCTCTTTTTTAATTTTTGATGCAGGAATTTCCACCACTTTGTGGCCTGCGCTCTGTGCGTTCCTTACTCTTGTTAGGAAATCTGAAATTGGATCTGTTACCATTTTTCTTTATGTTAAATATTGGTTAGTGACAACCAGTATTGTAATTCACCTTTCCTTTGTAATAATCCACTGTTACTAATATCTATTAAAAAAGTGAATTACAACTTGATTATCTTGATTTATAAAAAACTTTTACCAACTTGCTTTTTTAACCCCGGGTATAAGCCCTTGGTTAGCCATTTCTCTAAAAGTAACTCTAGAAATTCCGAAGATTCTCATATACCCTCTAGGTCTTCCTGTTAACTTACATCTATTATGTAATCTAACTGGTGAAGCATTTTTAGGTAATTTCTGTAAAGCTTCATAATCTCCAGCCTCTTTTAAAGCTTGTCTTTTAGCAGCATATTTAGCAACTAGTGCCTCCCTTTTACGCTCACGCGCTTTCATTGATTCTTTTGCCATGATTAATTCTTTTTAAACGGTAATCCGAAATGAGTTAATAATACTTTGGCCTCTTTATCTGTTTTAGCAGATGTTACAAAAGTAATATCCATACCTTGAATCTTCTTAACTTTGTCAATCACAATCTCTGGGAAAATGATTTGCTCTGTAATACCCAAGTTATAGTTTCCTCTTCCATCAAACCCATCGGCTTTAATACCGCTAAAATCTCTAATTCTTGGTAAAGCAGAAGATGTTAATCTATCTAAAAATTCATACATTCTATCTGCTCTAAGAGTTACTTTTGCACCGATTGGAACTCCTCTTCTCAATTTGAAAGATGCTTCATCTTTTTTAGAGATAGTTCCTACTGCTTTTTGACCTGTAATGGCAGTAAGCTCTTCTACGGCATAGTCTACAATCTTTTTGTCTTGCACAGCATCACCTAAACCTTGAGAAATTACAATTTTCTCTAGTTTAGGCACTTGCATTACAGACTTATACCCAAATTCCTCCATCATTGCTGGAACAATTTTTTCTTTATATATTTTTTTGGGTCTAGCTATGTATTCCATTTTTTACTTTTTATAAAATTTCACCAGATTTTTTAGCAAATCTTACTTTCTTATCTCCATCCATTCTATATCCTACTTTAGTAGCTTTACCAGTTTTAGGATCTAACAATGCAAGATTAGAAATATGAATTGAAGCTTCCTTCTCTACAATACCCCCTTGAGGATTAGAAGCAGAAGGTTTCACATGCTTCTTCACAATATTAAGACCTGCAACTACGGCTCTATTTTTCTCTTTAATTACTGCAATAACTTCACCCGTTTTACCTTTAATGTTCTTATTACCTGTAGTAACAATTACATTATCTCCTTTTTTGATTTTTAACTTTGTCATCGTTTCTACAAATTTATAAAACTTCTGGGGCTAATGAAATTACTTTCATATACTCTTTGTCTCTTAATTCTCTAGCAACAGGTCCAAACACACGAGTTCCTCTCATCTCACCTGCAGCATTTAGTAATACGCAAGCATTATCATCAAAACTAATATAAGAACCATCCTTTCTACGAACAGCTTTCTTAGTTCTAACTACTACTGCTTTAGAGACTTGTCCTTTCTTTGCATTTCCTGATGGAGTAGCATCTTTAATAGTAACTACGATTTTATCACCAACAGAAGCATATCTTCTTCTAGTACCACCTAGAACCCTGATTACCAATACTTCCTTAGCACCAGTATTATCAGCAACTTTTAATCTTGATTCGGTTTGTAACATTACTTAGCTCTTTCTATGATTTGTACTAATCTCCATCTCTTATTTTTACTCAAAGGTCTAGTTTCTTGAATTAAAACTGTATCACCTTCGTTACACTCATTATTTTCATCATGTGCTGTATATTTTTTCGTTCTTAATACAAATTTACCATACAGCGGATGTTTCATTCTCATAGTTTCACTAACAACAATGGTTTTTTCCATTTTATTGCTAGAAACTATTCCTATTCTTTCTTTTCTTAAATTTCTTTCCATGCTAAAAATGAAAATTATTGTTTGTTAGTTAACTCAGTTTCAAGTCTTGCGATTGTTCTTCTTAAATCTCTGATTTGAATAGGATTTTCAATTGGGCTAATTTTATGAGCCAATCTAGTTTTGCTATAAGTTGCTCTCACTTCTATTAATTTAGCCTTAATATCCTCTACGCTTAAGTTCTTAATTTCAGCTTGTTTCATTGTTTTGAGATTTATTGTGGTTGAACAAAATCATTTGCTACTACAAACTTCGTAACTACTGGAAGTTTTTGTGCTGCAAGCCTTAAAGCTTCTTTCGCTACATCGTAAGGTACACCTCCGATTTCAAACATTACCTTACCTGGCTTTACTACTGCTACCCAATATTCCACAGCACCTTTACCTTTCCCCATTCTTACCTCTGCAGGTTTTTTTGTGATAGGCTTGTCTGGAAATATTTTGATCCACAACTGACCTTCTCTCTTCATATATCTTGTTGCAGCAATACGAGCCGCTTCAATCTGTCTTGCAGTAATCCAAGCTCCTTCTATAGCTTTAATCCCAAATGTTCCGTAAGCTAATTGATGTCCTCTATTAGCATTACCTTTCATCTTCATTTTCTGAACACGACGAAATTTGGTTCTTTTTGGTTGTAACATAATTTTAGAATTTTAGATCTTAGATTTCAAATTTTAGATTTTAAAAGGTAACGGCATTTAAAATTTTCAATTTCAAACCTAAAATTTCATTAATTATTTTCTTTCTCTTGATTTTTTACCTGAAGCAGGTCCTTTCTTTTGTTGTCCTACAAGCGGAGAAAGTTCTCTTTTACCATAAACTTCTCCTTTCATAATCCATACTTTAACACCTAACCTACCGTAAGTAGTATGTGCTTCTGAAATATGATAATCAATATCTGCTCTGAAAGTTGACAATGGAATTCTTCCTTCTTTAAAAGATTCACTTCTTGCCATTTCTGCTCCATTCAATCTACCAGAAATCTGAACCTTAATTCCTTCTGCTCCCACTCTCATAGAACCTGCGATAGCCATCTTAACAGCTCTTCTATAAGAAACTCTGTTCTCGATTTGCTTAGCAATACTATCAGCAACTAACACAGCATCTAATTCTGGCTTTTTAATTTCAAAAATATTGATTTGAATATCTTTACCTGTAAGTTTCTTCAGTTCTTCTTTCAACTTATCAACCTCTTGACCTCCTTTACCGATGATCAATCCTGGTCTTGCAGTTGTAATCGTAACTGTAACTAACTTCAATGTTCTTTCTATAAAAACTCTAGAAATTCCACCTTTAGATAATCTTGCATCAAGGTATCTTCTGATTTTATAGTCTTCTGCGATTCTATCTCCATAATCGTTTCCACCGAACCAGTTAGAATCCCATCCTCTGATGATTCCTAATCTATTACCAATTGGATTTGTCTTCTGTCCCATACCTTGATTATTGATTTTCTGATTTATTACCTAAAATTAAAGTTACATGATTAGATCTTTTTCTAATTCTATAACCTCTACCTTGTGGAGCTGGTCTAAGTCTTTTTAGTTGTCTTGCACTATCAACATAAATTTCTTTTACAAAAAGATTTGCAGCTTCTATATCAGCATTTGGATTTTTCACCTGCCAATTAGCAATTGCTGATAATAATAGTTTTTCTAATTTATTAGAAGCTTCTTTTTTAGAATATTTTAAGATATATAATGCTTTGCTTACATTTTCTCCGCGGATGATATCAGCAACTAACCTCATTTTTCTTGGAGAAGAAGGGCAGTTATTAAGACTTGCTTTTACAACATCTCTATTTGCCTCTTTTCTAGCTAATGCGCTATTTTGTTTTCTTATTCCCATGACTATCTGCTTCCTTTATTTTTATTACCCGCATGACCTCTAAAAGATCTTGTCGGAGAAAATTCACCTAACTTATGTCCCACCATATTCTCAGTTACATATACAGGGATAAATGATTTCCCATTATGCACTGCAATAGTCTGACCGACCATGTCTGGAGAAATCATAGATGCTCTAGACCATGTTTTAATTACTGTCTTCTTACCAGACTCTATATTTGCTTGAACCTTTTTCTCTAATGAATGGTGAATAAAAGGTCCTTTCTTAAGTGATCTTGCCATAATTATTTTCTTTTAGATACGATATAACGGTTAGACACTTTATTTTTCTTTCTAGTCTTGTAACCTTTAGCAGGTTTACCGTTTCTAGATCTTGGGTGACCACCAGATGATCTACCTTCACCACCACCCATTGGGTGATCTACTGGGTTCATTACTACAGCTCTAGTTCTTGGTCTTCTACCTAACCATCTGCTTCTACCTGCCTTACCAGATACTATAAGCTGATGATCACCGTTAGACACAGAGCCTAGCATTGCCATACATTCTACTAAAATCATTCTTGATTCCCCAGATGGCAATTTTATAATAGCATATTTTCCATCTCTTGAAGTCAACTGTGCTGAAGAACCTGCACTTCTTGCTAAAATAGCTCCTTGACCTGGTTTCATCTCAACACAAGAGATAACAGATCCCAAAGGAATGTTCTTTAACTTCATTGCATTCCCAATCTCTGGAGCTACATTCTCTCCTGAAACTACAACTTGCCCTACTTTAATACCTGCTGGAGCCACGATATATCTCTTCTCTCCATCAGCATATTCTAATAAAGCAATGAATGCAGTTCTATTCGGATCATACTCCACAGATTTTACAGTAGCATTAACATCAAATTTATTTCTTTTGAAGTCAATAATTCTGTATTTCTTTTTGTGTCCACCTCCGGTGTAACGCATGGTCATTTTACCTGTATTGTTACGCCCACCTGATTTTTTAATACCAATAGTCAAAGATTTCTCTGGTTTATTGGTAGTAATTTCATCAAAATTGTTTACAATTCTGAATCTCTGTCCTGGGGTGATAGGTTTTAATTTTCTAACAGACATTACTATTGTTTATAATTATTCATTAATTTGCAAAAACATCTAAAACTTCACCTGATTGAAGTTCTACTACAGCTTTCTTTAATTTGTTTGTCTTACCAACTTGAAGACCTTTTTTAGTGTATCGTGAAGAAACCTTAGGAGCATAAATCATAGTTCTAACTTCCGCCACTTTTACACCATAAGCTTCTTCTACAGCTTTTTTGATTTGGATTTTATTCGCTTTAGTATCTACTAAAAAAGAATATTGCCCTCTCAAATCTGTAAGATAAGTTGCTTTTTCTGAAATGATTGGTTTAATAATGATTGACATGATTTACTTTCTTAAATTTTCTTGAAACTTTTCCACAGCACCTTCAAAAAATACTACCTCTCCTGCATTAACTAAATCATAAGAAGAAATTTCGTTATAATGCATTACTTTTGCTTTTGGTAGATTTCTTGAAGATAGATACACATTCTTATTTGGCTCAGCAAGAATAAACAAAGATTTCTTACCTTCCAAACCTAAAGCATTCACTACCCCGATAAAATCTTTTGTTTTAGGAGCCGCTAATGTAAGTTCTTCCAATACTTTAATAGAGTTATCTCTCATTTTTTGAGAAAGAACTGATTTTTTAGCCAACCTCTTTAATGCTTTATTTAATTTAAATCTGTAATCTCTTGGTTTTGGCCCAAATACTCTACCTCCACCTTTGAATAAAGGAGACTTAATGTCACCATATCTAGCAGATCCAGATCCTTTTTGTTTTTTCAACTTCTTCGTAGAAGCTGTAATTTCACTTCTCTCTTTAGACTTATGAGTCCCTTGTCTTTGAGCAGCAAGATACTGCTTTACTTCTAAGTAAACCGCATGCTGGTTAGGTTCAATACCAAAAATAGCATCGTCTAACAAAACTTTTCTTCCGGTTTCTTTTCCTAATGTATTTAATACTACTAATTCCATTACTTTCTGATTATTACATAAGAATTTTTAGCCCCCGGAACAGCACCTTTTACTACTAAAAGATTTTGTTCTTTATCTACTTTTAACACTTCAAGATTCTGAACAGTAACCTGCTCTCCTCCCATTCTACCCGCCATCCTCAAGCCTTTGAAAACTCTTGAAGGGTCAGATCCTGCACCAATAGAACCTGGAGCTCTCAATCTATTATGCTGACCATGAGTTTGTTGCATAACACCTCCAAAACCATGTCTTTTCACAACACCTTGAAAACCCTTACCTTTAGAAGTCCCCGTAACATCAACAAACTCCCCTTCTGTAAAAAGTTCTACATTCACCTCATCTCCTAATTTAGCACCTTCGAATCCATCTTGAAATTCTACAACCTTTGCCTTAGGAGCAGAACCAGCCTTTTTAAAATGACCAGCCAATGCCTTAGAGACATTCTTCTCACTCTTGTCATCGAAACCTAACTGGACAGCAGAATAACCATCCACCTCCTCGGTTCTGACCTGCAAAACCACACATGGCCCCGCTTGAATAACAGTACAAGGAATATTCTTCCCCTCCTCGTTAAACAAAGAAGTCATGCCGATTTTCTTACCAATAATACCTGACATTATTAATTATATAAACTATTTGTTAAATTCAAAAAACACATCACTTTAACCAAAGTAATCATTTTATCCCTTGGTTTAGTTGGCAAATTTAAGAATATTTTTTAAATCTCACAAATGTAAGTTGTTTTTTTAGTGGATTTTATATTTTTTCAAAGCCTCATTTCACATCAATTTTTCAAACAAAGAACACTTTACCAAAATCTATTTCTCATTTTGTAAAAATATGCTCAAAATTTTATATTTGCCTAACAAAACGATTTTGGAGATTTTCAAAATCGCTTTTCGTATTTAACATTACTATATAAAATAATGGATTTACAAAATATACAACAAACATTGTTACCGAGATTATTAAAACTTAATTTCGGAACGGAAATTTTTAAGGAATTAGAAAAAAAACAACATATACTGGTAAAAGGTGTAGTAGGTTCCGCTTCATCTCTTTTAGTAGCTGAATATTTTTTAACTTTACAAAATAACATTCTATATGTTACAGATGACAAGGAAAATGCTCACTACCTCACAACGGAAATGGAGGAACTTTTAGGAAAGGAAAATGTATTATATTTCCCTTCTACTTATTTAGAACCTTACCAAATTGAGAAAACTCAAAATGCAAACTTAGTTTTACGGACAGAAGTTATCAATCGTCTTAATACAAATTACTCCCCCAAGGTCATCGTTACTCATTATTCTGCTTTATCCGAAAAAGTTTTAAAAGAAGATGATTTCAAAACCATTTCTCTTAATATTAATGTGGGTGACCTACTTGACTTTGATTTTTCAGAAAAACTACTCAATGATTTTCATTTTAATTTAACCGACTTCGTGTCTGAACCTGGAGAATTTGCAGTTCGCGGAGGCATTATCGATGTGTTTTCTTACTCAAACGAAAAACCTTATCGTATTTCCTTTTTCGGCAATGAAGTAGAAAACATCAAAACTTTTGACATTGAAACTCAGTTGTCTATTGACAAAACGGATTCCTTTCAATTAGTCTCTAATATGAATTTTTCTATACAGAAAAATAAAATTTCTTTTTTAGAATTACTCCCTAAAAACAGTATCATTTTTTCCAAAAATGCTCATCACGGATTGATGCAAATAAAAAACTTCTATGCTAAAGCAGAAGAAAATTTTGCTAAACTAAACCACGAAATTAAACATCAAACTCCGAAAGAATTATATATCTCAGAAGATGAATTTTTGGACAATTTATCCAAACTACAATGGATAGATTTCAGCAACCAAAATACTGAAATAGACCATCAAAAAGCAATTATAAACCTCATCCAGCAACCTCAACCAACCTTTCATAAGAATTTTGAAATGCTCATGGAGGATTTTGAGGAAAAGAAAAAAAATAATTTTGAAATTTGGATTTCATTCTCCTCTGAAAAACAGAAAGAAAGATTGGAAGAAATCTTTACTTCATTAAAACAAAACTACCAAAACATTGATAATCAATCTATTTTCCACTCGTTAAAATCTGAACTACATGAAGGATTTATTGACTTCAAAAATAAAATCGCTATTTATACAGATCATCAAATCTTTGACCGATACCAAAGATTTAAAGCTAAAAATACCTTTGCAAAATCAGAACAACTTACCTTAAAAGATCTTATGTCTCTAAAAATAGGAGACTATATCACTCATATCGACCATGGTATAGGAAAATTTTTAGGGTTGGTAAAAGTAAATAATGATGGCAAAACTCAAGAATGCTTCAAACTTTCTTACAAAAATGGGGATTTACTCTATGTAAGCATTCATTCACTACATAAAATATCTAAATATAATGGTCCCGAAGGCAAAGAAATTACATTATCTAAATTAGGTTCTCCCACTTGGAAAAACCTTAAACAAAAAACAAAATCTAAAGTAAAACAAATCGCCTTTGACCTCATTAAACTTTATGCCAAAAGAAAAACTACCAAAGGATTTTCTTACTCTCCTGATTCTTACCTTCAAAACGAATTGGAAGCAAGTTTCCTTTATGAAGACACTCCTGATCAAGAGAAAGCTACCTTAGATGTAAAAAAAGACATGGAAGCCCAAACTATCATGGATAGACTTATTTGTGGAGATGTAGGATTTGGAAAAACAGAAATAGCAATCCGAGCAGCATTTAAAGCCGCTACCGATGGAAAACAAGTTGCTGTTTTAGTTCCTACCACCATTTTAGCATTTCAGCATTACAGAAGTTTCAAGGAAAGGCTCAAAGATTTCCCAGTAAATATCTCTTACCTCAACCGTTTCAGAACTACAAAACAAAAAAATGAAACTTTACAACAACTCCAAAACGGAGAAGTAGACATTATTATAGGAACTCATCAGCTTGCATCAGATAAAGTCAAATTCAAAGATTTAGGACTTCTTATTATTGATGAAGAGCATAAATTCGGTGTTTCAGTAAAAGACAAATTAAAAACCTTAAAATCTAATATTGATACGCTAACCCTTACCGCTACCCCAATTCCAAGAACATTACAATTTTCATTAATGGCTGCCAGAGATTTATCTGTTATTAAAACTCCACCACCTAACCGGCAGCCTGTAGAAACTCAAATGATAGGATTTAACGAAGAAATTCTTCGCGATGCAATCTCATACGAACTCCAAAGAGATGGACAGGTTTATTTCATTAATAATAGGGTAGAAAACCTGAAAGAAATTGCTGGACTCATCCAAAGACTTGTTCCCGATGCACGAGTAATCACGGGACATGGACAAATGGATGGAAAAGAATTAGAACAACGAATTTTAGATTTCATGGAAGGTAAATACGATGTTCTCGTTTCTACTACTATTGTAGAAAGTGGCGTAGATGTTCCTAATGCAAACACTATTTTCATCAATGATGCTCAACGATTCGGAATGGCCGACCTTCACCAAATGAGAGGGCGAGTAGGCAGAAGCAACAGAAAAGCCTTCTGTTATCTCATCACTCCACCTTATGATATGATAACAGCCGATGCTAGAAAACGCCTAGAAGCCATTGAACAGTTTTCAGATTTAGGTAGTGGATTTCATATTGCAATGAAAGATTTAGAAATTCGTGGTGCAGGAGATTTATTAGGGGGCGAACAAAGTGGATTTATCAACGAAATGGGATTTGAAGCTTATCAAAAAATCATGCAAGAAGCCTTGGAAGAACTTCAAAACGAAGATGAATTTGAGCATCTTTTTGCCAATGAAGAAGACCGCAAAAAATTATTCAAATCTAATAAAGAGGTCAATATTGATACAGATTTAGAACTCTTACTTCCCGATTACTATGTATCCAGTACTGAAGAAAGACTCAACCTATACCAAAGACTTGCAGATATTACAGATAAAAACACATTAATACATTTTACTAACGAACTAAAAGACCGCTTCGGAGAACTCCCAAAGGAAGCTATAAATCTATTAAAATCCGTAGAATTAAAATGGCTCGCAGCGGAAATTGGCTTTGAAAAAATCGTCATCAAAAAAGGAGTATTTTTAGGATATTTCCCAAGCAATCCACAAGATAAATTTTATCAAAGTGAGAAATTTAGGAATATCATCTCTTATCTCCAACAAAATCCACAAGATGCTCAACTAAAAGAAAAAAACAACCAACTGCTCATGAGAAAAGACCATGTGCAAAATGTAGAGGAAGTTATCACCGTAATGGAAAGGATTTTAGAATAAAAACATATTTTTATCTTTGCAAATAATATTGAAAATAAATGAAATATCTTATTGTAGGATTAGGGAATAAAGGCGATGAATACACTGAAACTCGCCATAATATAGGTTTTAAGGTTGCAGATAAATTGACAGAATTGATGGATACCAAATTCCAAACTGCTAATTTTGGTTGGCTTGCAGAAGGAAAATACAAAGGCAGAAAAGTTCTTATTTTGAAACCAGATACCTATATGAACCTCAGCGGGAATGCCGTGAAATTCTGGCTTCAAAAAGAAAATATTCCCATAGAAAATCTCATGATTATTACCGATGATTTAGCTCTTCCTTTCGGCACTTTAAGGATGAAAGGCAAAGGCTCTGATGCTGGACATAATGGACTAAAAAACATTCAAAATATGCTCCAAACTCAAGCTTATCCAAGATTGAGATTTGGAATTTCTGCCGATTTTATGAAAGGACAGCAAATAGACTATGTGTTAGGGGAATGGACTGAAGAAGAGAAAGAAAAACTCCCTGAACGCATCAACACCTTTGCAGAAGCGTGTTTATCTTTTACTTTTGCCGGAATTACGAACACGATGAACAGTTTCAATGGAAAATAAAATATTCTTTTTTCATATTGTTTATCACAAATTATTCATTATATTTGCAGAATTAACTAACAGGGACGAGTTCCCACTAAAAAATTAAACTTAATTATGTCAGTAAAAATTAGATTACAAAGACACGGAAAAAAAGGAAAGCCTTTTTATCACATCGTAGTAGCAGACGCTCGAGCAAGAAGAGATGGTAGATTCATCGAAAAATTGGGAACTTACAACCCAATTACTAATCCTGCAACTATTGAGTTGAATGTAGATTCAGCTGTAAAATGGTTAAACAACGGTGCTCAGCCAACTGATACCGCAAAAGCTATTCTTTCTTACAAAGGTGCTCTTTATAAAAAACACCTTCAAGGTGGTGTAGCCAAAGGAGCATTTAGTGCTGAAGAAGCTGAAAAAAGATTTAATGCTTGGTTAGAAGAAAAAGAAGCTAAAATCCAAGGTAAAAAAGATGGTTTAGCAAAATCTAAACAAGATGCTAAAAAAGTAGCTTTGGAGGCTGAACAAAAAGTAAACGAAGCAAGAATCAATGCTAAAAAAGAAGCCGAAGCAGCTGCAGTTGCAGAAGCAAGTGAAGCATCAGTAGAGGAAGCTCCGGCTGTTGAGGGCGAAGAAAATGCTGAAGCTTAAAAAATATTATCCCGATGCGAAAAGAAGATTGTTATTTTTTAGGTAGAATCACTCGTAAGCACGGGCTTTCGGGGAATGTTATCTTGAAGTTAGATACTGACCAACCCGATTTTTACAAAAAATTGGAATCAATATTCGTTGAAATCAACGGACTATTGGTTCCGTTTTTCATTGAAAAAGTAATTTGGTGCAAACAAGATAACCTAAATTTACTTTTCAAAAACTCTAATGAAGCTCTTGTGGAACAACTTTTAGGTAAAAATGTTTTTTTACCGCTTAGTACTCTTCCACCTCTTACAGGAAATAAGTTCTATTATCACGAAGTTATAGGCTTTGAGATTATAGAAGAAGATGGAAAAACTTGCGGAATGATTATCTCCGTAAATGACCAAACTTCACAACATTATTTCATACTCCATCTTGCACAAAAAGAGGTTGTTATTCCCATCATTAAAGAATGGATTTTAGAAGTCAATAGAGATAAAAAACTCATTAAAATGCAACTTCCAGAAGGGCTTATAGATGTATTTTTATAAATAAATCGCTCATCAATATTGATAAGCGATTTATTTTTTCTATCTACGGGGCTAATCTTGATATTTTCCAGTTATAATCTTCTTGCAATTGGTACACAATCCTATCATGCAATCGGTTTGGTCTTCCTTGCCAAAATTCTATTTCATAAGGTCTTGCTAAATACCCCCCCCAGTGCTGTGGTCTCAAAATCTCTTTTCCTTTCATATCTTGTTCTAATCGAACTAATTTTTCTTGCAAAAATTCTCTATTAGGAACTATTTCACTCTGCGGCGATACCACAGCTCCCAACTGACTTCCCCTTGGTCTTGAAGCAAAATAATCATCTGACATCTGTTCTGAAACATGTTCTAATTCTGCCTTAATCATCACTTGGCGTTCTAATGCTGGCCAAAAAAAGTGCAAACATGCCTTTGGATTTTTTTCTATTGCATTGCCCTTCTTACTTTGATAATTTGTATAAAATATAAAGCCTTCCCAAGTATAAGACTTCAATAAAACAATACGCGTACGAGGGCAATCATCATCCTCTATTGTAGATATAGACATTGCGTTAGCTTCGGCAATATTCGGATGCTTATCTGCATCTAAAAACCAATCCCGAAACTGCTCTATAGGATTATCTTTCACTTGACTCTCCAATAATTCAGAATATTCGTATACTTGTCTTTTATGGTGTAAATTTTCCATAGTCAAATTTTATTAATTAAGTATAAATTTTTACAAAAATAAAATTTTAAATTTAAATCGAGCTATATTTATAAATTAAAACTATTATAGTATTAGACACTAACTATAATATTTTAATTACTTTTGGCAAAAATTTAAAATAAAGAAATCATGGCATTTGAATTACCTCAATTAAATTATACTTATGATGCTTTAGAACCTGTGTTTGATGCAAGAACGATGGAAATACACCATACTAAACATCACCAAACCTATATTGATAATCTAAACAAAGCAATACAAAACACTCAATTAGAAAATAAAAGCATTGAAGAAATATGCCTTCTTGCCGATACTCCTTCATTGAGAAATAATGGAGGGGGACACTATAATCACTCTCTTTTTTGGGAAATATTAACTCCTAATGGAGCAAAATCTCCTATCGGTAATGTAAAAACAGCTATAGAAAATTATGGTGGTTTTGAAAAATTCAAAACAGATTTTTCAGAAGTTGCAAAAACAAGATTCGGTTCTGGATGGGCTTGGCTTTGTAAAAAAGATAATGGTAGTTTAGAAATCTGCTCTACTCCCAATCAAGACAATCCTCTAATGCCAGAAATTGGCTGTAATGGTACTCCTATACTAGGGCTTGATGTTTGGGAGCATGCTTATTACCTAAATTATCAAAATAGAAGACCCGACTACATTTCAGCTTTTTTTAATGTAATTAACTGGGATATTGTAGAAGAAAAATATAACCGAATATAACTTAAGCATATCTTTTTTATTTAATTATTTATAAAAACCCCTCAGAACTAAATATTCTGAGGGATTTATCTTTTTTATTGAACAACAATATCATCTATCTGCATTATAGTTGTAGGAGAAGACCCTCCTCCAATATATTCAAAAATTATAAATCCTCTACCTGATAATGTAGACGGTTTTTCCCAATTTCCACTATCAATAAATGAGGAAGCATACCCGCTAGTTGTTCCCCTTGAAATAGTAAATGCACTTGTAATATCTGCTAAAGTAGGATTAATTGCATTAGGTTTATAATCCGTAGAATAATAAACTTTTAACACATCGCCATTATAATAACCATCTTTCGTTTTGAATGAAAACCTCATCATATTATCAAAATCTACAGGCACAGCGAACAAAGTTCTAGAATAAGGCTTAGCTCCTGTAGCAGGAAAACCCAACTGAATATATTTATTCCCTCCAAAATTAGCCACTCTCCAATATCTATTTCCTATAACTGGATCATTAATATAACTCGATAACGCTTCTGAACTGGCTCCCGTTGTATAAGATGTGAAATTTTCTATACTTCCAGATTTAAGATAATTTATAGCTGAACCTCCCTTCGCAGGAGCTGTATCCATCCTATCCGCAGAAAAATTAATATCATTTGTTCCTCTAATAATCATCTGATAATTATTATTATATCTACTTACCACAAAAGTAATTTTCCCATTTCCTATGGGTAATTTTTCAGAACCAAAAGACGCATAAGAGGCTGTTCTCAAGGTAGCTGTAGCTCCATCTAATCCCACTAAATCTCTGCTAGTATCAGCCTTAGGAAAGTTAAGAAAAGACTTCACCCCATCTATACCTAAAATATCCGCATCTGAAAACTGAACATTAGAAACGCTTACCAATTTATTAAGATGTTGAACCTTTTTAGCTTCAGCTAAACTATTTAATTCTAATGGCACAAGTTTCGCTACATCAGCCTTACCGCCGACACATACTACAGAAATATAATTTCCTAATTGATTTTCAGAAATTCTCCCAATAGCATAATCAGGATCAATAGCTCCCAATTTTACCACACCTTTATCCATTCCTAAAACAAGTCCCTTCGCATTAATTCTAATATGCGTTCCAATAGGAAAGTCAATATAGTTAAGACTTCTATTCACCTCTATTTGAAGACCAACAGTTGGATTTTCTGGGCTATCTTGAAATGAAATAGTTTTATAAAAATTACCATTCTCATCAGAAGAAACTACATATCCATCTATAATTTGATCTTCTACGATTACCATCGTCCCACTTTTAGGGGCTTGTGCTACAAAATTAGCCAAAGTCATTGTTGGTACATCATATTTGTTATGACAAACTATATCTGGTGTTCCCCAATCATCTTTCCCAAACCCATCATTTACACAAGATGTTACAACTATAGTCAAGGCTAAAAAGACTGCCCAAAATTTTATGTTTTTCATTTTATTTGTAATTTTACTAAAATCTAACTTGAATATTTAAAAAATAAGTTCGCCCTTGATTATACCAAAATTTTGGTGCAAAATTAGGATATTCTTTATTAAAATCTGCCACAAAAGTTCTGTAAGAAGTCTGGCGAGTTTGCTCAAATCCTCCTGTAATATAACTTCTGTTGTTCAGAATATTATTTACCGATGCAGAAATCATTAAATAATATTTCCCAAACACCCAAGATTTTCCTACATTGGCATTAAGGAAAAATGCTGTTGGCAATTTCTTTTGCTTCAAAACCCTTCTCAAATTTCCCTCTGTAACTTCTGGGTAAGGAACTCCCGTAGTAGGATTCGTGATAAAATATTCCGTTCTAATAATCGCCGAAGGATCTAAATAAGAATGATCAAAATAATTCCAGTTTACACCCACCCACCAATATTTAGGACTATTATATCTAAATCCTAATAAAAATGCAGTCTGTGGCGTTCCTGCTTGCTTATAATTATCAATATAAGCTTTCCCCATATAAGTGTAAGATTTTCCATCGGCAAACCTGCCTACAGCATCTGCTCCAACATAAATTTCAGGGTTATTAGTATAAATATATTGACCAATACTCGCCAACCCTTGTAGAGATAATGTAGAAGAAATCTTAACATCTAACCCTACCTCTAGTCCTGCATTTTGTCTGCTCATACCATTCAAAACCTGTGTTACAAAAGCACTGGAAATAGTTTCAGCAGAAGCTCCTCCTTTCAAAGTAATTCCATCGGCATAAAACCTTTGAACATTAACCTCATTTTCTGCATTGATAATATATCCGCTCAATCTCGCCTTCACATATGGCGTTGCAATCACATAGCTAATATCATTAGCTTTAACTACCATATTTTTCACATGTTCCACCACAGAAGCATTGATTCTAGGATTAAAAAACAAATCCTCTAAAAACGGAGCTTGAGAATAAGTTGCACCATTATAAACCAAGAAATTTCTTCCATTAATTTTATAGATAACTTGTCCTTTCAGACCATAATTTACAAACTCATAGTTTTTACTTTTTCCAAATGAATTATCATAAAGATAATGACTAAAATGCCCCTCTCTATAAGATGAAGAATATCCAAATAACCCTGAAAGCATTACATCAAATTTTCCTATTGAAAACTTCAAACTTGGATTTATCTTTACTTCTTGTCTCCCGAAAGTATAATCATAACCAATTTTATCTCCTTCTTTTTTATAAATATTGGTATCATTTTCATTCAAAAGACCAGATGAACCAGCAAGGTTAGATTCTGCATAAGAATCCTTATTCAATGCGTAGGTAGCACCCAAAAGATCTTTAATTTCACGATACTGATTGGAATTATAATTTTGATAAGAAACATTTAAGAAAAAGCGTGTATTATCTATAAAATTATGTATAAAATGCGTAGAAACATTCCAAATTTTATCATTGACCACATCATTAACTAAATAATAAACCGCTCTGCCTCCTGCAGATTGATTAGCTCTATATAGCGCTTCCCAATCAATTTGAGTAGCTTCTGTCCTATTAGCCCAAGTTTCCAAATTATCTCTATGATAACTTGGCAAATATCGGTAATAAGTCGGTGATGGATTTCTTGCATTATACCAATCTAAACGAGAACCCTTATTCTTCCCGAACTGATAAGAAAGTGTAGTCCAAAGCTCTGATTTATCATTAATTTTCCAATAATCTGATAACTGAAATATCGGCTGAAAAGTCTCCCTCACTCTTTCGCTTCTTCTTTTCCCATCTTGCCACCCCCAATAAGAATTATATTTCGTTCCCATATAATTATAAACTTCTTGGGTATTTGGGCTAGAACCCGCTCTTCTCGTCGGTGCAGCAATCACATTAAAAGTCAAAGTATGCTTGTCATTTACCTTCTTTTCTACCCCTAAATAAGCCGCATAAGAATCATAAAAAGTCCCATCTATCACACCCTCATTCGCCCATCTTCTCGTAATCATTCCTGTAAATGCCCAACCTTTTTTACTCATTCCTGAAGTATAACGATACCCCAATCTGTGGCGATAATTCCTATTTGTAAGAGAATAAGTCAATTGGCTTCCCTTTCTATATTCACTAGCCTTGGTATTTTTATAAATTACAGAATTAATCCCACCAAATGCATATTCTGATGGAGTATGATTTACCGCAATTTCGGGATAACGAGTAATCTCATTAAGCCCTCCCCAAATGCTAAAATCTAAATTACCATTATTTTGCTTCGCCATGGACACCCCATTAAACATCATCTCTCCAGCCCTACTGTCCAACCCTCTCGGTCTAAACCAATAAATACCTAAGTCATACCCTGCAATTCGATTAAAAACATCTCGTGAAGACTGCAAAAGCCCCACGGTAGACTGAGAAGAGCTCTCATCATTATTATCTAAAAGAGTAAATCCCTGATCTGTAGAAGTATTATAATAAGAAGTAGAACTCAAAATAATTACTCCTAAGTCTTTCCTTTTTTCTCCCTCTTTTACACTAAAATCAACCAGTTTAGTTTCATAATTATTTTTATAGACTACCATTTGATAATTCCCTGGCTGTAAATCTACAAATTGGAAATACCCAATCTTGTCCGCTAAAGTATCTTCACCTAAACCTTTCAGATCTACCTCCACACGCTCCACAGGTCTCCCCTGCTCATCTTTCACATAAGCATAAACTGTAGTTTGTGCTTTAACAAAAAACTTAGAAACCAGTGTAAATCCTCCGATAAAAAGAAGTTTTTTAAACATTTTTATAAAAAATTAACTATTTTTAACAAAAATAAAATTTTATTTCACTCTATACGAATTTGATTACATGATTTATTTCATATAGAAAAAAATAAATATTTAGAAAATAAACATTATCTTGACAAAATTCTAATTTTTAATTTATGAAACAGCTATTATTCCTTATTTTTTCGTTTTTCTATATTTCATTTTCAGCTCAAATTAAGAGAGTAGCCACCATTGGGTTTTACAATGTGGAAAATCTTTTTGATACAATCCAATCAGCAGATTACATAGACGCCACCTTACCGAAATATCATATAAATTTTCACAGAAGTATTCCTTTGGATTCTCTGAGATATTTAGAAATCACTAATAATTATAAAGGACCTTGGGATTATGAAAAAATGAAAGGTAAAAAAATCGTTAGAAAACAATCTCTTTCCGGAGATTTTACTCCAAAAAGTTCTAAAAATTATACTTATGACATTTATCAACAAAAATTAAAAAACATAGCTCAAGTAATATCCGAAATTGGTACAAAATACACAAAAACCGCTCCCGTAATTGTAGGATTAGCAGAGGTAGAAAATAGACAAGTACTAAAAGATTTAGTGAAACAAGATGTACTTAAAAAATATGATTATGGTATAGAGCATTACAATTCTTTTGATGCAAGAGGCATAGATGTTGCCCTTATTTACCAAAAAAAGAGATTTTTAGTTACTCAATCATATAAAAAAGAACTCATTATTTATAGAGAAGATGGTAAGAGAGAATACACGAGAGACCTATTGGTTGTCGTAGGAATTTTAGATGGTGAAAAAGTAGCTTTTTTTGTAAATCACTGGCCTTCAAGAAGAGGAGGAGAAGCTATTTCCATGCCTAAAAGAAATGCCGCTGCTAATCTCCTAAAACAAGAAATGAACGCTATAAAAGAAAAAAATCCTAATGTAAAACTTATTGCAATGGGAGATTTTAATGATGACCCTATCAGCCCTAGTTTCAAAAACTATGTAAAAGCCGTAGGAAGCGAAAAAGAATTGAGCGAAGAATATCCTTATTTTAATCCCATGTATAAAATGTATAAAAAGGGGATTGCTAGTTTAGCTTACCAAGATGCTCCCAACCTTTTTGACCAAATTATTTATTCAAAAAATTTAGTTTCCGATAAAATTAAAGAAGAATATACTGCTTATAAAACAGAAGTATTTGCCCCTGCTTATTTAATTAATAAACAAGGGAATTACAAAGGTTACCCTTTTCGCTCTTGGTCTGACAATCAATTCACTGGAGGATACAGCGACCATTTTCCTGTATTTACTATTTTGCAAAAAGAAATAAAAAATATCGCAAAATAACCCATATATACAAAAATAAAATGCCCTTCTAAAAAAGAAAGGCATTTTTGCTCTTATTTTATTACTTTTTTAAGGCTTTTATAACCACTGGTGCTGTGGTAAATAACACCAATCCTATTACAATAATCTCCAAGTGCTTTTTCAAATCAATTCCAAATTGTTCTATAAACAATTTATCTAAATAATGCCCCGCAAAAATTAAAGAAAATGCCCATAACATTCCACCAATGACATTAAAAAATAAAAACTTTTTTCTATCCATTTTTACAATTCCAGCCACAATAGGTGCAAATGTCCTCACCATAGGTAAGAAACGAGCAATAATAATCGCCCATGCCCCATTTTCCTCATAAAATTCTTGAGCTTTAAGCAAATGATTTTTCTTGAAAAAAAATGTTTCTTTTCTTTCATAGAGCATCGGACCGCTTTTTGCACCAAACCAATACCCCACAGAATCCCCTAAAATCGCTGCAATAGCTATTGCTGAGGCCAACATAGCCGTATCCCAAAAGTCGCTACCCACAGAGCCTAAACTCTCTTGAATAATCGTTGTAGAATAAATCCCCGAAATAAACAAAAGACTATCACCAGGGAGAAAAAATCCGAAAAATAATCCTGACTCCGCGAAAACAATCAATAAAACCAACCAAAAACCACCCAATTTAATATAAAATTCAGGATTTAATAAATCTTTCCAATTTTCAAAATGTTCCATAAATAATAATCCGTAAAAATATTTTTTATAATTCCAAACTATGAGTATCTTCACTCTGCCCTTCCGCCATTAAAAACGACTTCAAAAATGGAGTTATATCCCCATTCATCACTCCGTCCACATCAGAAGTTTCATAACCAGAACGCACATCTTTTACCAACTTATAAGGATGCATCACATAATTTCTAATTTGACTTCCCCATTCTATTTTCATTTTCCCTGCCTCTATTTCATTTCGTGCTTTATTTCGCTTTTCCAACTCTATTTCATACAAACGAGACTTCAAAAGTTGCATCGCTTTTTCTTTATTTTGAAGCTGCGAACGGCTCTCCGAATTTTCTATAATAATCCCCGTAGGATGGTGTCTAAGCCTTACCGCAGTCTCTACTTTATTCACATTTTGCCCCCCTGCTCCACTCGCTCTCATCGTTTCAAAAGTAATATCAGACGGATTTATATGGATTTCAATAGTATCATCAACCAACGGATAAACATATACCGAAACGAAACTCGTATGGCGTTTTGCATTGCTATCAAACGGAGAAATTCTCACCAGACGATGCACTCCATTTTCCCCCTTCAAATATCCAAAGGCGAACTCCCCATCAAGTTCCAAGGTTACTGTTTTTACTCCTGCCACATCTCCTTCTTGGAAATTCAATTCACGAACGCCGTATCCTTGTTTTTCCGCCCACATAATATACATTCTCATTAGTATAGATGCCCAATCACAGCTCTCAGTTCCCCCTGCTCCCGCGGTAATTTGTAATACCGCCGACAACTCATCTCCTTCATTGGAAAGCATATTTTTGAACTCTAAATTCTCTACTTTTTCCACCAATTTAGGAAAAATTTCATCTAACTCTTCTTCACTATCTTTGTCTTCCTTTGAAAAATCAAATAAAACCTGTATATCTTCTAAATTCTGATAAATTTCTTTGTATTCTTCCACCCACTTTTTCTTACTCCTAAGTTGTTTCAAAAATGCTTCTGCCTCTTTAGGATTATCCCAAAACTCTGGCGATGCCGTTCTTTCATCATCATTAACTATTTCTATCTCCTTTTTCTCTATTTGAAGATATTTATATAAATCTTTTATTCTGTTCTGAATCTCCTTTATTTGCTCATTCGTAACCACCTTTCCTTATTTTTTTACAAAAATAACACCTATAAATTCCTTTACTATATTTTAACTAAAACATTATCTTCGGAGCCTATTGAAAAACTCCCACATAACAATCCCTCCACAGACACTCACATTCAGAGAATGCTTAGTCCCCAATTGCGGTATTTCTAAAAACGCATCGCAATAAGGCAAAGCCTCATCACTCACACCTTCTACTTCATTCCCTAAGACCAAAGCATATCTTGATAACTGATTAACATCAAACTCTGTAATCATTTGACTATCCGTAGTTTGTTCAATACCGACTACTTGATATTTTTGATTTTTCAAGTATTGTAATGCTTCTTCTATTTTTTCAAAATAAACCCAATCCACACTCTCCGTTGCCCCAAGTGCTGCTTTATGAATTTCTCTATGAGGAGGCTGTGGCGTAATCCCACATAATACTATCTTTTCTATCAAAAAAGCATCTGCAGTACGAAAAATAGCCCCCACATTATGCATACTTCTCACATTATCTAAAACTACTATTAAAGGCGTTTTTTCTGCTTTCTTAAAACTCTCTACATCTATCCTTCCAAGTTGTTCTAATTTAAGTTTTTGAACCAAAATATTTCTTTTTTTATTAAACTTCACTGAAAATTCTTGTAACATTTCGCTCAATATTTTGAGCAATCATATCCATTGGCAAATCATTTTCCTCATTATTAAACGGATCTTCTATCTCCTCTGCCAAAACCTCCAAACTCATCAACACATAAAACACAAAAACAGTAAGGGCGACCATCAAATATCCTATGCTCATGCCATATGCTATGGGTAAGGTAACCACATAAATAACGATAAATTTTTTAGTGAATGAAGAATATGAAAACGGAATCGGTGTATTTTTAATTCTCTCACATCCTCCACAAACTTCTAAAAAGCCACTAATATGCATATCCAACATACGCATTTGCTCACCCGAAATCACTCCTCTTTTATACAGCTCTTGCACTTTTGCTTGGATTTTCCATACCAAAGCATTTGGAGGATGAGGAAATCTCTCTACTTCTTCGTATTGACTATCTTGGTCAAGTTCCATTTTAGTAGATTCTTTGGATAAATGCCTATTCATCAAATGTGGAAAAAAACAAATATATTTCTTAAAAAACACTCTATCTTCTTCATCTATTTCTGAAAGCATCGTGTGTAACTTTATAGAAAGATTTCTAGAATCATTCACCATCTTTCCTAAGAGCTTTCTACCCTCCCACCATCTATCATAAGCAGTATTCGTTCTAAAAACCAAAAGCATTGATAAGACAAAACCCAACAAAGTATGTATCAAAGAAATATTTCTAAAAGTAGAATCTTTATCCATCTTAAAATATTCCGTTTCCAAATATACCACCAAACCAGCATACATCGCCATCGTAATCATCCCTGATGCCAATGTTTTCAAAGTATCTGTTTTGTGCAAACTAAGCAAAACAGAAATCCAATGCTTGTTATCGTATACATGCATAAAACTTATTTTTTTAATTTTGCACAAAAATAACATTTTTTGAATAAAAATAATCCGATTTTTTTCATTAATTTGCAATCCTAACTCTATTTATTTTTATGGCAAAATCCGCGAAAGAAACTCCACTAATGGCTCAATATAATAGTATAAAAGCCAAATACCCTGATGCAATTCTATTATTCAGAGTAGGGGACTTTTATGAAACTTTTGGACAAGATGCTATAAAAACCTCTAAAATTTTAGGAATTGTTTTAACAAGTAGAGCTAATGGTTCTAGCAACACAGAGTTAGCTGGATTTCCTCATCATTCTTTGGATTCTTACTTACCAAAATTAGTAAGAGCAGGAATGCGTGTTGCTATATGCGACCAACTAGAAGACCCTAAAACGGTCAAAGGTATCGTTAAAAGAGGAGTAACAGAATTGGTAACCCCTGGAGTAACTTTCAACGAGCAGGTTTTGACCTCCAAGAAGAATAATTTTCTAATGTCCTTTCACAAAGAAAAGGAAAAATTTGGGGTTGCATTAGTAGATGTTTCTACTGGAGAACTTTTAGTTTCCGAAGGCAATTTGGATAAAATCCTTCACATCGTAGATACTTTTGATCCAAGTGAAATCATCTATCAAAGAAGAACTGATATTCCCAAAAAACTGAAAGAAAAAAACTCTTTCCAACTAGAAGATTGGGCTTATCAATACCCTTTTGCTTATGAAAAGCTTAACAATCATTTCAAAACCAAATCTTTAAAAGGCTTCGGCATTGAGGAATACCGACTTGCAATTATAGCTGTAGGAGCTATTTTTGCTTATTTAGTAGAAGACACTCATCATTCTCTTTTACAGCATATTACCAAAATACAAAGTATCCCTCAAGAAGACTACCTCACATTGGATAATTTCACTTTAAGAAATTTAGAAATTGTACATTCAAATAATCCCAATGGAAAGAGTCTTTTGGACATCATAGACCATACTCTTACACCTATGGGCGGTAGGTTACTGAGAAGAAGAGTCATTCTACCACTAAAAAATGTTAATGAAATCAATCGTCGCTTATCTCTTATAGAGTTTTTTAATGAGAATGAAGAACTGAAATATCATATCTCCCAATCTCTAAAATCTATTTCCGATTTAGACCGATTAATTGGGAAATTGGCTGCAGAAAAAATTACTCCAAAAGAACTAGGATATCTTAAACAAAGTATTATTCATATTCAAAATATCAAAACTCTACTCCATTCCTACCATGATATTATGGCTTGGATAGAGCCTATTTTAACCCTTTCAGATTTAATCTCTTACCTTGAAAACTCTCTAAACGAAGAGCTTCCTATAAATATTTCAAAAGGCAATGTCATCAAAGCAGGAGTTTCCGAAGAACTAGATACACTCAGAAATTTACAAAATTCTGGTAAATCTTTCCTTGAAAAAATGTGCCAAAGAGAGATTGAAAAGACAGGAATTACAAGCCTAAAAATAGATTTCAATAATGTTTTCGGATACTATATAGAGGTTCGCAATGCTCATAAAGACAAAGTTCCACAAGATTGGATTAGGAAACAAACCTTGGTAAATGCCGAGAGATACATTACAGAAGAGCTTAAAGAATACGAAAACCAAATATTAGGAGCAGAGGAAAAAATATCATTGTTAGAGCATCGTCTTTATCGTAATGTTTGTGAACAGGTATTGATATACATTGATCAAATTCAAGAAAACTCTAAAATCATTGCTCAAATAGATTGTGCTATAAGCCTCTCCGAGCTTTCCATCTCTGAAAATTATATAAAACCTATTCTTAATGATAACTTTAAGATAGACATAAAAGATGGTCGCCACCCTGTGATAGAAAAAATGCTCCCTTTGGGAGAAAAATATATCTCTAACGATATTTTTCTTGACCGAGAAACACAACAGATTCTTATGGTAACGGGACCTAATATGTCAGGAAAATCCGCTATTTTAAGGCAAACCGCTATTATCTGTCTCTTGGCACAGATTGGAAGCTTTGTTCCCGCACAACATGCTGAATTGGGGATAGTTGACCGCATCTTTACTCGTGTCGGTGCTACGGATAATATCTCTGCAGGAGAATCTACTTTTATGGTAGAAATGAACGAAGCTGCCAATATTCTTAACAATATCACTGAAAGAAGTCTCATTCTACTTGATGAAATCGGAAGAGGAACTTCCACCTATGATGGGATTTCCATCGCTTGGGCTATTTCAGAATACCTACACCAGCACCCCACTCGCCCCAAGACACTTTTTGCCACACATTATCATGAACTTAATGAAATGCATGTGAATTTTAAACGAATCAAAAACTTCCATGTCTCAATTCAAGAAAGTAATGGTAATATTATCTTCCTACGGAAATTAATCTCTGGTGGCAGTGAGCATAGCTTTGGGATACATGTCGCTAAGTTAGCAGGAATGCCCTCACAAGTCATCACTAAAGCACAAAGCATCCTAAAAATACTAGAAAATAGCCGTAGCCAGAGCCAAAACTCAAAAAAAATCAAGCAAGTAACCGAAGAAAGCATACAGCTATCTTTCTTTCAACTGGACGATCCTGTTTTAGAAAACATCAGAGAAGAGCTTACCAAAATAGACATTAATACCCTTACTCCTATTGAGGCTTTGATGAAACTTAACGCCATCAAAAAAATGATTGGTAAGTAATTCCCTTATTGTCTATAGCCCTATTTTTGATAATTCTCCACCATATTTTTCGAGGTTAACTCAACAATAAAAACATTTTGATTTTCACCGAGAATAATACAAATTTTCATCAATATTACAGAACAATGCAGGGGATTATTCCCAAAAATTTATTAAATTCGCAAAACCATATTTTTAATATTTAAATATCATCAATCTCTCATCTCCCATAGAATACCTAAAAGGCATAGGGCCTGAAAGAGCCAAACTTATCCAAAAAGTATTGAATATCTCTACTGTAGAAGACTTCTTGAACTTCTACCCTATCAGATATTTAGATAAAAGCAAAACCTACCTTATCCGTGATTTAAAACAAGAACAATCCGATGTAGAAATCCAACTCAAAGGGAAAATCTCAAACCTTAAAGAAATAACCTATGGCAAAGGACAGAAAAGATTAACGGCTAAATTTCATGACCAAACAGGAAGTATTGACTTGGTATGGTTTCAGTATTCTCAATGGTTAAAAGAGCAAATTCCCTTATTTAGAGAGGTCTATATTTTTGGTAAAATCAACTTCTTTGGGCAAAACATTTCCGTCTCTATGGCTCACCCAGAAATAGAATTAGAAGAGAATAAAACAAAGGAAAGTCGTCTATGCCCTATATATCCCAGTAGTGAAAAGCTAACAAAAAGGGGGCTTAATCAGAAGTTCTTCCAAGGGATTTTAGGCATTATTTCAAAACATATATCAGAGCTAATAGAAGAAAACCTCCCCGAGTATTTACTCAAATCATTAAAACTCATGAAAAGAAGTGAAGCCTATCTCAATATTCATTTCCCTGAAAACATTCATGCTTTTGAACAAGCAGAAAGACGATTAAAATTTGAGGAGGCCTTTTTCTTTCAACTGGGTTACGCCCTTAAAAAACAACATCAAAAAACTTCCGTACAAGGGAATCCCTTCCCCATCATCGGAGATTTTTTCAATGACTTCTATCAAAATCGATTAACTTTTAATCTCACCAACGCACAAAAACGAGTGCTAAAAGAAATTCGTAATGACATGAAGCTTCCCATACAGATGAATAGACTTCTACAAGGAGATGTAGGCTCTGGGAAAACTATGGTAGCACTGCTTTCAATGCTCATTGCCATAGATAACGGATTTCAAAGTTGCCTCATGGCACCTACCGAGATTTTAGCACAACAGCACTATAATGGAATTTCAGAGCTTCTTTTAGGCACTGGGATAAATGTTCGCTTACTTACAGGTTCTACAAAAGCCTCTGAACGAAAACTCATTTATCAAGAATTAGAAAATGGAACTCTCCATATCATCATAGGTACTCATGCACTTTTAGAAGATAAGGTCAAATTCAAAAAACTAGGATTAGCAATTATTGACGAGCAACATCGTTTCGGTGTAGAACAAAGAGCTAAACTTTGGGCAAAAAATTCTATTCCCCCTCACATCCTGATAATGACTGCTACTCCTATCCCAAGAACTTTAGCTATGAGTTTTTATTCTGATTTAGATATGTCTATCATTGACGAAATGCCTATGGGAAGGAAACCCATCATTACTGCCCATCGCAGAGAAAATAATATAATATCCGTTTATCAATTCATCAAAGATGAAATTCAAAAGGGAAGACAAGCTTACTTCGTATATCCTCTCATTGAAGAATCAGAAACTTTAGACTATCAAAATTTAATGAAGGGATTTGAACAAATATCTTCACACTTTCCTGCTCCAGATTACAACATTACTATTCTTCATGGCAAAATGAAACCTCAAGAAAAAGACAATGCCATGCAACAATTTGCATCAGGAAAATCTCAAATTATGGTCGCCACTACGGTAATAGAAGTTGGTGTCAATGTCCCAAATGCATCTGTGATGGTCATAGAAAGTGCCGAGCGTTTTGGATTATCTCAATTACATCAATTGAGAGGACGGGTGGGACGAGGGGCAGAACAAAGCTATTGTATCTTAATGACTTCTAATAAATTATCTACCGAAAGCCGAACGCGTATTAAAACCATGTGTGAAACAAATGATGGCTTTAAAATTTCTGAAGTGGATATGCAACTACGAGGAACTGGAGATATACTTGGAACTCAACAAAGCGGAATAGTAGATTTCAAAATATTAGATTTAATCAAAGATGGAAATATTATAAAAGTAGCCAAATCTAACATAGAAATGCTCTTACAAAATGACCCTCTTTTAAACTCTTCTCAACATGAAAAACTTAAAAATTACTATATAAAACAATATAGAGGAAAAAACAAATGGAGTAGAATTAGCTGATTATTTATATTTTTCAATGTCAAAAAAAACCCTACTAATAAAATTTAGTAGGGGTCTATTTTATTCTATAATCGCTATGATTATTTTAATTCTACCTCAGCACCAGCCTCTTCTAATTGTTTTTTAAGAGCTTCAGCCTCATCTTTTGGAACTCCAGTCTTGATAGGAGCAGGAGCACCATCTACGATATCTTTAGCTTCTTTAAGACCAGCACCTGTTAAATCTTTTACTAATTTAACGATAGCTAATTTAGAAGCACCTGCTGATTTAAGAATTACATCAAATTCTGTTTTTTCTTCAGCAGCTTCTCCTGCTGTACCTCCTGCTACTACTACTGCAGCCGCAGCTGGTTCAATTCCGTATTCGTCTTTAAGAATAGTTGCTAACTCGTTTACTTCTTTTACTGTTAAATTAACAAGCGTTTCCGCTAAATTTTTCAAATCTGACATTTTAATAATGTTTTAATTGGTTTAACGATTTATTTTAATTTTAATTGAGTGTCTCAAACTCTAAATTTTCCCGTAAAGAAAAAATTATTCTGCACTTTCTTCTACTGGTGCTTCTGAAACTTCTTGCTCTGCCCCCTCTGGCTTGTTCTGTAAAGCAGAAAGTACATTTCTGATTGGAGACTGAAGCAATCCAATGATTTCTCCGATCATCTCCTCTCTAGACTTGATATTAGCTAGAGTTTCTAAATTATTGTCTCCTAAATAGAAAGTCTCTTGTAAATAAGCTGACTTCAATGCAGGAAATGCTTCTTTCTTTCTAAAGTTCTTGATCAACTTAGCAGGAGCATTAGCAGCTTCAGAAATCATCAATGCTGAATTTCCCTTGAAAGTAGAAAACATTTCTGAATAATCCACTCCTTCTAATTGCTCCATCGCTTTTTGAAGCAATGTATTCTTTACAACTTTAAGCGTAATATTATTTTTAAATGCTTGTCTTCTAAAATCTGAAGTAGCAGCAGCATTCATTCCTTCAAGACTTGCTACATAGACTACTTTCGCATCTTGCAACAATTCTTTTAATTCTTGTATTACTAATACTTTTTCTTCTTTTGTCATTGTCTTTCAGATTTTAGTTAACAGATTTAGTATCAATAGCAATACCAGGGCTCATAGTAGAGGAAAGGTAAATACTCTTTACATAAGTTCCTTTTGCAGCTGTCGGTTTTAACTTAATCAAGGTTTGAATAAGCTCTTGAGCATTCTCTTTGATTTTATCAGCATCAAAAGACACTTTACCAATACCAGCATGCACTATACCATATTTATCTACTTTAAAATCAATTTTACCTGATTTCACCTCTGACACTGCCTTTCCTATTTCCATAGTAACTGTACCAGACTTAGGGTTAGGCATTAAACCTCTCGGACCAAGAACTCTTCCCAAAGGCCCTAATTTCCCCATTACAGCAGGCATAGTTACGATAACATCTACATCAGTCCATCCACCTTTAATCTTATCTAAATACTCATCTAAACCTACATAATCTGCACCTGCTTCTTTTGCTTCTGCTTCTTTATCAGGAGTAACCAAAGCTAATACACGAACATCTTTACCTGTTCCATGAGGAAGAGAAACTACCCCTCTTACCATTTGATTAGCTTTACGAGGATCTACACCTAACCTTACAGCGATATCTACAGAAGCATCAAATTTTGCGATATTTACTTCTTTCACCAATGATGAAGCCTCTTCTAACGAATACGCCTTATTCTTTTCAAGCTTCGCAACAGCTTCTTTTTGCTTTCTTGTTAATTTTGCCATTTGTCAATTTTTAAGCGTTAGGTTTTGTTCCTGTTACTTTTAACCCCATCGATCTTGCTGTCCCTGCGACCATACTTAAAGCTGAATCTAATGTAAAGCAATTAAGATCTCCCATTTTATCTTCAGCTATTTTTTGCACTTGTTCCCAAGAAACACTTCCTACCTTATTTCTATTAGGTTCTCCAGATCCTTTTTTTACTTTAGACGCTTCCAATAGCTGAACTGCAGCAGGAGGCGTTTTAATGATAAATTCAAATGACTTATCTTCGTAAACTGTAATAACTACAGGTAAAATTTGACCTGGCTTATCTTGTGTTCTTCCATTAAATTGTTTACAAAACTCCATAATATTCACCCCTGCAGAACCCAAAGCTGGACCTACTGGTGGAGAAGGATTGGCAGCACCACCCTTCACTTGAAGTTTCACCATTTTAAAGACTTTCTTTGCCATGTTCTTAATTAATTAAAAATTATAAAATGTGGAAGCATTTTTGATACCTAAAAGTATATTCTACTCACATGAATACACCTAAAGAGATTATTTTTGCAAATGTAAAAAATTTATTTATATTATTGCAACAATAAAACTATATATTTTTCTTTTTTCTCAACATAATAAAACTACTCTTTCAAAAGAGTAGTTTTTATTTCTTAAAGCTTTTCTACTTGCATATAACTTAACTCCAACGGAGTTTCCCTACCAAATATACGAACCTTTACTTCCAATTTCTTTTTATCCTCATGAATTTTTTCAATAACTCCATTGAAACCATTAAACGGTCCATCTATCACCTTAATACTTTCACCTACCACAAATGGAATTTCTACATCTACTGCAAACTCAGACAACTCATCCATTCTCCCTAACATTCTATTTACTTCTGATTTTCTCATTGGTACAGGATCTCCCCCCTTTGTTAAACTCAAAAACGAAATTACCCCAGGAATATTTTTAATCATATGAGGAATCTCTCCTGTTAAATTAGCTTCTACCATCAAATATCCAGGATAATAAGGTCTTTCTTTTAATATTTTTTTTCCATTCCTCATTTGAATCACCTTCTCGGTAGGAATTATCACCTGTGTTACATAAGACTCATACCCTACCCTCTTTATCTCAGTCTCTATATAAGTTTTAACCTTACTTTCCTGTCCACTTATAGCTTTCAGTACATACCATTTCAATTCATTCATAGGAAAATATTTTTAGTTAAACAAATTTATAAATAAAGAATATAAATTCTTAATCATCATACTAAAAGTTGTATCTACTCCAAATGTAAATACAGCTAATAATAATGCCGATATAGCTACGATAACAACAGATGATTGCAACTCACTCCACTTTGACCACTCTACTTTCTCTCTAAATTCTATATAAGAATCCTTTACAAAATCTATAAATGAACTCATCTCTAATGATTAATCTTATAAAAATAAAAAAACTAAGGAAATTCTTCTATCAAGACTTTAGAAAATACACCCTAGTTTTACTTTATTTATTTGTTAAATTAGCACGGGCACTAGGATTCGAACCCAGATCAACGGTTTTGGAGACCGGTATCCTACCATTGGACGATGCCCGTAGTTATAAAAGTTCCCATTAAGACTTCCCTAAATGGAAACTTTTATTTTTATTATTTAATTTTAGGATTAATCTAAAATTTCAGTTACTTGACCTGCTCCTACAGTTCTACCACCTTCTCTAATAGCAAATCTAAGACCTACATTAAGAGCGATTGGCTGTAACAATTCAACCTCAATAGTCAAGTTATCACCAGGCATTACCATTTCTACTCCTTCTGGCAAGAAAATCTCACCTGTAACATCCGTAGTTCTCACATAGAACTGAGGACGATACTTATTATGGAATGGAGTATGACGACCTCCTTCCTCTTTTGAAAGAATATAAACCTCTGCTTTAAATTTCTTATGTGGAGTTACAGAACCCTGCTTAGCAATCACCATACCTCTTCTAATATCAGTCTTCTCGATACCTCTTAATAACAGACCAACATTATCCCCAGCTTCTCCTCTATCCAAAATTTTTCTAAACATCTCAACCCCAGTAACAGTAGAAGTTAACTTTTCAGCACCCATACCAATGATATCTACAGGATCCCCTGTATTGATAACACCTGCTTCTATTCTACCTGTTGCCACAGTACCTCTACCTGTAATAGAGAACACATCTTCTATTGGCATCAAGAATGGCTTATCAGCATCTCTTACTGGCTGCTCAATCCAATTATCCACCGCATCCATCAATTCTTCTACAGTCGCAACCCATTTAGCATCTCCATTTAAAGCTCCAAGAGCAGAACCTTTGATTACAGGAGAATTATCCCCATCGTACTCATAAGAAGAAAGAAGATCTCTCAACTCAAGCTCTACCAACTCTAACAACTCCGCATCATCAACCATATCAACTTTATTCATGAACACTACAATTCTAGGCACATTAACCTGACGACAAAGCAAGATATGCTCTCTTGTTTGCGGCATCGGCCCATCAGTTGCAGCACATACTAAAATAGCACCATCCATTTGAGCAGCACCTGTAACCATGTTTTTTACATAGTCAGCGTGACCAGGACAGTCAACATGTGCATAGTGTCTATTTTCAGTTTCATATTCAATATGAGATGTATTAATAGTAATACCTCTTTCTTTTTCTTCTGGAGCAGAGTCAATTGCAGAAAAATCTCTTTTTTCTGCCAAACCTTTATCTGACAACACTTTAGAAATTGCAGCAGTCAAGGTAGTCTTACCATGGTCAACATGACCAATAGTACCAATGTTCAAGTGCGGTTTACTACGATTAAACGTTTCCTTTGCCATGATTTAAATTATTTTAATTTTATACTATTTAATTATCTGAGTGCAAATATAATATTTTTTTTTCAATACAATGCAAATTATATTCAAAATATTACCTTTCATTTTCTCTAACACTCTTATAAAATCTAATTTATTTAACGAAAAACCACAATAAAAAAGCTCTTATAAAAAAACACTTCAAACTAGAAGTGTCAAAAATTAGAGGTTCCGAGCGGATTCGAACCGCTGTAGACGGTTTTGCAGACCGCTGCCTAACCACTCGGCCACGGAACCATTCTATTCTGCAAAGGTATTAAAAACTTTTTAATATCCAACCATCTTAGCTTTACCACACACCTCATACATACAACATCCTGATTTTCAATTGTATTTTTTTAACAGATTTTAATGTCATTTTCTCAGAAAGACATTTCTATAATTTTTATAATATTTTCACGATATTTGAAATCTATTTTAAAAAAAATGAATTATATTAATGTAGAAAATTTAACAAAAACTTATGGAATTATCACTCTATTTGAAGATATTTCTTTTAATATTAACGAAGGAGATAAAATTGCTATCGTTGCTAAAAATGGTAGCGGAAAATCTACTTTGCTAAAAATTTTAACGGGACAAGATTTTGCTGATAGTGGAAAAATTAGTATTAATAAGGACATTCAAGTTGTGCTTTTTGACCAAGAAATAAAATTTAATGGGGAACAAAATATCTCGGAATTTATCATGAGTCTTGATTCTCCTCCCATTTTAGCATTAAAAAATTACCAAAAAGCAATTATTTCAAACGATGCTGATTTGATGGAAAATGCACTTACTGAAATGGAAATGCAAAAAGCATGGGGATTAGAAAACGAAATGAAACAAATTTTATCCCAATTGAAAATCAACAACTTGAATTCCAAAATGAAAAACCTATCAGGAGGAGAGATAAAACGAATCGCTTTGGCAAAACTTCTTATAGAAACAAGAGCAGAGCATAAACATACGCTTCTCATCATGGATGAGCCCACTAACCATCTTGACATTGACATGGTAGAATGGTTAGAACAGTATCTTTCCAAAGCAAAGCTTACACTTCTCCTTGTAACTCACGACCGCTATTTTTTAGATAATATTTGCGACACTATTTGGGAGATTGAAGACCAAAAACTTTACATTCATCACGGAGCGTATGCCCAATATTTAGAAAATAAAAGTATCCGAGAAGAAAATTTAGAAGCAAATATTGATAAAGCAAACAATCTATACCGCAGAGAATTAGAATGGATAAGAAGACAACCCAAAGCTAGAGGCACCAAATCTAAAAGCCGCATTGATTCATTTTATGAAACCGAAAGATTAGCCAAGACCGATACAAGCAAACAGAAATTGGAACTAAATTTTGAAATGAAAAGATTGGGTAAAAAAATCTTAGAACTCAAAAATATCAATAAAAGTTTTGGCGACAAAGTTTTATTAGATAACTTCAGTTATCAATTTCAAAGAGGTGCAAAGATAGGAATTATTGGAAAAAATGGAGTAGGAAAATCCACTCTTCTCAATATCATTCAAGGATTAGAAAAATACGATAGCGGAGAGATAGAAATAGGAGAAACCATTAAATTCGGCTATTTTTCTCAAAAAGGATTGCATTTTAAAGAAGAGCAAAGAGTCATTGACTTCATGAAAGATATCGCTGAATATTACCCTTTAGCTAATGGAAAAAGCATATCCGCATCTCAATTTTTGAAAATGTTTCTCTTTAATGAGCAAACTCAATACACCGCTATTTCCAATCTTAGTGGAGGAGAAAAAAGAAGACTTTACCTTATCTCTATCTTATTTCAAAATCCTAATTTTTTGATTTTTGACGAACCAACTAACGATTTGGATTTACCAACTTTAACTATTTTGGAAAGCTTTTTACAACAATTTCAAGGTTGTCTCATTATTGTTTCCCATGACCGATATTTCATGGATAAAATCACCGACCACCTACTAGTTTTTGAAGGAAATGGAAAAATCAAAAATTTTATTGGGACATTCACTGAATACCGAAGTAAAAATGCAAAATCAGAAACAAAGGAGATAAAATCCGACCATCAAGAAAAAAAGAAAGAAGTAAAACCTGAAAAACCAAAGAAAAAATTAAGTTTCAAGGAACAAAAGGAATTAGAATCCATAGAAAAAGAAATCCCAATTTTGGAAATTCAAAGAAATGAAATTTTGGAAAAACTAAATAACGAAATGGATTACAATATTATTTCTCAACTTTCTGCACAATTAGAAAATATTTCCACAAAATTAGAAGACTATGAAATGCGTTGGCTAGAATTGCAGGACTCTTTGTATTAGTAAAAAAACTCCACTCCGAGATCATCAGAGTGGAGTTTTTTATTTCTAAAAATCTCAGAGATTATTTCCCTTCCATTTTCTTTTTCAATTCAGCAAGAGCATCAATATCTCCAAGCGTAGTTTTTTCTTCATTTGAAGAAGATTTTACCGCAGCTTCTTTTACATTTTTCTTCTCTTCTTCTCTAAAAAGACCTGTATGAGAAACCACTACTCTCTTGAAATCTTTATTAAACTCTATCACTTTAAATTGAGCATCTTCTCCTTTTTTGATCTTAGAACCATCTTCTTTTTCTAATAATCTTGAAGGGCAGAATGCTTCTACCTCTGCATCTTCAAACTGAACTTGAGCACCTTTATCAAAAACCTCTACAGCTTTCCCTGTATGAACAGTTCCTTCTGCATATTTAGTTTCAAATTTATCCCAAGGATTTTCAGTTAATTGTTTGTGACCAAGAGATAGTCTTCTCGCTTCAGCATCTAATTCTAAAACAACTACCTCTAACTTATCACCTACTGAACAGAATTCAGACGGATGCTTAATTTTCTTAGTCCAAGAAAGATCAGAGATATACACCAATCCGTCAATTCCTTCTTCTAATTCTACGAAAATACCAAAGTTCGTAAAGTTTCTTACAGACCCCGTATGTTTAGAACCTACTGGATATTTTGCTTGTATATCAGCCCAAGGATCTTGAGTTAATTGCTTAATTCCTAAAGAAATTTTTCTTTCTTCTTTATCTAAAGTAAGCACTACTGCTTCTACTTCATCACCAATTTTCACGAAATCACCTGCACTTCTCAAATGAGTAGACCAAGACATTTCAGAAACATGGATAAGACCTTCTACACCAGGTGCAATCTCTACAAATGCACCATAATCAGCAAGAACTACCACTTTTCCTTTTACTTTATCACCTACTTTAAGGTCTGCAGAAAGAGCCTCCCATGGATGCGGTTCTAATTGCTTCATACCTAATTGAATTCTTGTCTTCTCATCATCAAAGTCAAGAATTACAACTTTCACAGTTTGTCCTTCTGAAAGGATTTCTGATGGGTGATTTACTCTTGACCAAGAAAGGTCTGTGATGTGAATCAATCCATCTACGCCACCAAGGTCAATAAACACACCATAAGAAGTAATATTTTTAACAGTTCCTTCAAGAACTTGTCCTTTTTCTAATTGAGCAATGATTTCTTTTTTCTGACCTTCAATATCAGCTTCAATCAATGCTTTGTGAGAAACTACTACATTTTTGAACTCAGGATTGATTTTAACAACCTTGAACTCCATAGTTTTCCCTACGAATTGGTCATAATCTTTGATAGGCTTCACATCAATCTGAGAACCAGGTAAGAATGCTTCAATACCGAATACATCTACAATCATACCTCCTTTTGTTCTTGATTTTACGAAACCATTTACGATTTCACCAGATTGATGGTATTCATTTACTTTATCCCAAGCTTTAAGCGTTCTTGCTTTTTTGTGAGATAATTGTAACTGACCTGTTTTATCTTCTCTTCTGTCCACCATTACCTCTACCTCATCGCCTACTTTAAGACCTTGGTTGTAACGGAATTCATTAAGAGAAATAACTCCTTCTGATTTGAAGTTAATATCTACAATCGCCTCTTTATCGGTCAATCTTACTACTTTACCGATAATCACATCTGTTTCAGAAAGATCATTAAGAGAACCTTTGTAGATTTCTTCTAATTCACTTTTTTCTTTTCTATCCTCAGCATTAAGACCAGATTCAAAAGAATCCCAATCAAATTGTTCAGGAGCTACATTTTGGTTTAGCAAAACCTCTTCTTTGTTTGACATATAAAATATCACTTTGTATTTCTCATCTTTTAGTTTTGGCAAGATTTGTGGGCTAAAAAACAAGAAAGATGTTAATTTTAATTTCTCATGCTTTGCCAAAATTATCCACAAAAGCTCGGCAAAGATATAAAAATTTATTTAACTAACTATTTTTCAACTAAAAAAGATATTTTCTATATTTTCAAAAGTAGGTTTTTAATAAATCATAAGTCACTTACAAATCAGTATTTTTATTTTTATTATTATTTATATTATTATTTTTATTTTTTACAAAATTTTATTGATTTTCAGAGAAATATTCCTTAATTTTGCAAAAGTAATTTTAACATTTTTATTTATGAAGACCAGCAAATTTATCATCGGAGCATTAAGTATTGCTCTAACATTAGGAGTAGCTCAATCTTGCGGTAAAAAAGGAGAAAGTTTAGCTGATGCCGTAAGTCAAGTAGCAAATGCTACAGGTTCTGATTTACTAACTAACACTGAGGAACTACAAAAAGCAGAAGATGCCCTAAAAGAATTACCAAAATTCAAAGGGAAAGATGTGCAAGTTTTTCAAAATGTGCAATTTTATGGAGGAACAATGCCTCGCATTGAGATTGAACTCATTGACCCTGAAAAACCTGAAAATGTAGACCACTACACTTATCAAGGAGGAAAATGGAGCGAACCTCAACCTGTGCAAATCTCTGGCGGAGGTGATTTGAAAGATAACTCAACCCCACTAAATGATATTAAATTTGCAACCGTGGCAATAGTTTATAAAAACTGGAAAGAAAAAGCAGCCACCGTAGAAGGAGCTGAAAAAGCAGAATTAGACTACATCTATTTCAACCTTTGGGTTCCGACTCAAGCAAGATATTGGGACGCAAGTACCATTGATGGGACAAGAGAAAAATACAATATCAACTTCAACCTTGATGGTTCTGTAAGAGAATTTAAAAAGAGATAAAAACACTTTATTTTACAGCAAAATACCGCAGAATATTCTGTGGTATTTTGTTTTGTAAGAATTACTACATTTTTATTACCTTTGCGGTTTAATTTATGATTTAATATGAAAGAATATACATTTCGTGAGGTCATCGCTCAAGCCATGAGTGAAGAGATGCGTAAAGATGAATCTATATATCTTATCGGCGAAGAAGTAGCTGAATATAATGGTGCTTACAAAGCTTCTAAAGGAATGCTTGATGAATTTGGTCCTAAAAGAGTGATTGATTCCCCTATTTCAGAATTAGGCTTTGCTGGAATTTCAATAGGAGCCGCAATGAATGGAAATCGCCCTATAGTAGAATTTATGACTTTCAATTTCTCTATGGTAGCGATAGACCAAATCATCTCTAATGCCGCTAAAATGTATCAAATGAGCGGAGGTCAGTGGAATATTCCTATTGTTTTTAGAGGACCAACTGCTTCAGCAGGGCAATTGGGAGCGACTCATTCCCAAGCTTTTGAAAGTTGGTACGCCAACTGCCCAGGTCTAAAAGTCGTAGTTCCATCAAATCCTTACGATGCGAAAGGCTTGTTGAAAACAGCCATTCAAGATAATGACCCTGTGATTTTCATGGAATCCGAGCAAATGTATGGCGACAAGATGGAAATTCCAGAGGAGGAATATTATCTCCCTATCGGAAAAGCCGATGTCAAAAGAGAAGGCTCTGATGTTACATTAATAACTTTTGGAAAAATCACTAAACTTGCCCTACAAGCAGCGGAAGATTTGGCTCAAGAAAATATTTCTGTAGAGGTGGTTGATTTAAGAACAATCCGCCCATTGGATTACGATACGATTATCAATTCCGTAAAAAAAACTAACCGATTGGTAATTTTAGAAGAAGCTTGGCCATTCGGTTCTGTAGCATCAGAAGTTACTTATATGGTTCAACAAAAAGCTTTTGATTTCCTTGACGCTCCTATCAAAAGAATTACCACTCCTGATACTCCAGCACCATATTCCGCACCACTTTTCGCAGAATGGTTTCCAAAAGTAGAAGAAGTAAAAGAAGAAATCAAAAAAGTACTTTATGTAAAATAACTCTTTAACATCAATGAACAAACAGCCACTTTTTGTCTGCACTTTGGGATTTATATCAGGAATCTGCTTTCAAGATTACTTTAATTTATCCCAATTATGGGTAATTAGTGGCATTGTTTTAGGTGTTATTTTATTCGGATTAGGAAACATCAAAACCCTATTTTTTGATAAAATAAAGTCCGTTTTTCTTTTATTTTTATTTTTCAGCTTAGGAATTTTCATTCATTTTCTCAATTCTCAACCTGAACAACTTCCCGTTCTTACTAAAAACAAACCGATTAACATAGTTTTCAAATTAGAACAAAAACTTAACTCTAACGAGAAAAACAGACGCTATGAAATACAGATTCTGAATTTTAAAAATCCTTTTTCTGCTGTTATTTCTATTCCAAAAAACCAACAGGAATTGAATTTTCTACACATATATAACACTAAAGCTTATCTTAACCCCACAGAGAAGCCTCAACATGATTTTCAATTCAACTACCAGAAATATTTGGCTCGACAAAAAATTTTTGTTCAAGGATATATTCCTAATGAAATTTCAGCCATTCCTAAAACTAAACTTTCCTTTACGGATAGAATCAAACACCAACGCTGGATTCTTCTAAATAAAATTGAACAATCCTCTCTTCAGACCCAAAACAAAGCATTACTAAAAGGGATTATTCTTGCTGACCGCACAGAAATCGACAAAGAAATCATCCAGAATTTCACCCGAACAGGACTTATTCATATCCTAGCAATTTCAGGATCTCACATGGCAATTATTTTTCTCTTAATTCTCTTTTTTCTCAAACCTATTTTCTCCATAAAATATAAAAATGTACCGATTTATCTTTCTCTTTTAGCCATTTGGGCATTTGCTATTTTAATTGATTATGGCAATTCTGTAATGAGGTCCTGCATCATGATTTCTATCTATTATGTAATGATATTTTTACAAAGAAAACCCGACTTATTACATTCCATCGCTCTTTCTGCTCTCCTTATTTTAACATGGGATACACATCAACTCTTCAACATAGGTTTTCAATTTAGTTTTATTGCTGTTTTGGGAATTTTTTGGCTTTATCAACCAATTATTCAGCTTTTCGGAAAAGTAAAAAATCATATTTTAAGATTTACCCTAAATTCCTTTGCATTAAGCTTTTCCGCCCAATTAGCTGTAATACCTCTAGTCATTTATTACTTTCATCAATTCTCTTGGCTATCTATTTTCATTAATACCATAAGTATATTTATCTCACAAGCATTCATTATTTTTTCATTCATTGTTTGTATCTTATTTGGTTTTAATCTTGCTGTTGATGAAATCCTAGATATTTATGATTTATCTGCGAGTTTTTTCTTAAATATGATAGCTTTTTTCTCTCGTTGGGATTTCAGTTTTCTACAAAACATCCCATTAAATTTTATAGAATTATCTATTTTATTATTTATTGTTTATTTTTTAAGAGAAATTTTCGTTCGTCCTAACCTTAAAATTTTTCTTAAATCATTATTTTTAGGATTGCTTTTTGTTTTGACACGAATTTGCTATAATTTTTATTGGGAACAAAAAGATGAGGTTTTATCTCATTCTTTTTACCAACAAAATTTAATTTCTGTAAAAAAGAGGAAGCACATCACTTTTATTCTTAGCGAAACAATTAATCAAAGTAAAGCTCAAGAATTCATTATCAACCCCTATTTCTCTTCAAGAAGAGCAGAATTTTTAGAAATCAAAATTCTCCCAAAAGGAACAAAACTGAAAATAAATAATAGTTTTTATATTGTAGAATAATAACATAAAAAAATCCGAGAATATTTTAAGGCTCTCGGATCATGGCTAATAGACTCTAACATCTATCGGATTCTAAATGTAGTCTCATTAAAAAACAGATTCTAAAAGTGACACTACAAAAATAACTAAAAAAACTAATTATAACATTAGGGTTTAAATAGCAATTTTTATGCCAATCACTATATTTTTTACACAAAAACAATCTCACTTGCTATATTCCTCACCCTTAAATCTTTATTTTAATAAGTTGTTAAATATTTTTTTTGCTTTTTTAACTAAAATTTATCAATGTCCTTAATATAAAAATGTTATATATTTGCAAATTATGTAATAGAGATAAAACTCTCTAAACTATGAAAAAGTTATTCATTATCAATTTATTCTTTGGATTTGCATTGTTTAATGCTCAACGCCATGAGATAGGTTTTAAAGTAGGTACTGCTAATATCGTAGGTGATATTGGTAAAACTAATTACATACAGATATTTCCTGAAAATATAACTAATGAAATCCCTATCCATATCGGAGCTTCTTATAAAAGAAATTTTAATCCATACCAAGGTCTAAAATTTACATTGGGTTATCATCACATCTACTATACTGATACTGATGCCCAAGAATTATACAGAAAAAATAGAGGTTCTTCTTTTTCTAACAATATTTTAGAAGCTGCTATAACCTTTGAATATAATTTTTTCCCTATTAACAGTGAACTTAGAGAATCCATGTGGAGTCCTTACATTTTCATGGGAATATCTGGACTATGGTACAACCTACCTTCATACTCATTCGTTGTTACAGAAAAAACTAATTCAACAATGACTAACTACACCATTACTCCCCATACTCAAAATCCTATCAAGAAACTATCAGGGAGCATTCCTTTCGGTATTGGAATAAAATATAAGTTCAATTACAACTGGGCTGTTTATGGCGAATTAACTTTTCGCCCTACTTTTACTGATGATTTAGATTATAATAATATAGAACACACTGATTATAATGTATCTTATTCAAATATTCCTGAGACAAATTTACCTAATGCAGTAAAGGCTTTTGATAATTTTATCAACGCTAATAAAATTGGAAATTTGAAATCTAAAGACTGGCTAAACTCTATCTCTATAGGTATATCTTACTCTTTTGGAAGACCTCCTTGTTATTGTGATTAAAAAATGATGAAATCTATTAAAGAAAATATTAACCCTAAAAAAGTACCGGAACATATCGCTATCATTATGGATGGCAACGGAAGATGGGCTAAACATAGAGACCAAGAAAGAACCTTTGGTCATAAAAATGCAATTAATGCTGTAAGAAATGCAATTAATGCATGTAATAAAATCGGTGTAAAATATCTCACTCTATATACTTTTTCTACAGAAAATTGGAATAGACCTATGGATGAAGTAGATACACTAATGAATCTACTCTCTGAAACCCTGCTTCAAGAGGCTGAAGAAATTTTCGCAAAAGGATTAAGAATTCACGCCATAGGAGACTTGGAAAAGCTTCCAGAGAATGTAAGAGAACAGCTTTACAATATTATAGAACTCACTAAAAATAACACCAATGGTAATTTAGTTTTAGCATTAAGCTATGGCTCTCAAAAAGAGATTTTAAGTGCAGTAAAAGTCATTTCGAAAAAAGTAAAAAATGGCGAAATCAGTGAAGAAGATATTAATGAAAAAGTTTTTGAAAATCATCTCTATACCAAAGGTATTCCGCCTGTAGATCTGCTCATCAGAACCAGCGGAGAGGTAAGAATAAGCAATTTTCTTCTTTGGCAAATCGCATATGCAGAGCTACAATTCCTAGATATTTTTTGGCCTGATTTTACAGAAGAACATCTCTATCAGTGCGTTCTAGATTATCAATCTAAAGAAAGAAGATTTGGAAAAATCAGTGAACAATTAGAGCAAAATAATAAATAGCAAATTTAGAAATCAGATATATAATGAATTTTAGAATATTACCCATCGTTCTTTTAATGACAACCTTAGAGGCTAAAGCACAGGAAGTTAACCCTACACAGCCCACTACGGAAATCACTGAAATACAAAAGGGGAATTACACCCTAAAGGGAATTGTTGTAGATGGTGTAAAAAAATACTCTCCCGAACAAATCTTAAGATTTACAGGACTACAACAAGGAGAAAATCTGGAAATCCCAGGACATAGAATTGGCAATGCAATAAAAAAACTTTGGGAAACAAACGCTTTCTCCAAAGTAGAAGTTTATGTGGAAAGTTTAGATGGTAATCAAATAATTCTAAACTTTGCATTGCAAGGTTTAAAAGAATTAGGAGAGGTGAAATTTATAGGTAGAGGTATTAAAAAATCTCAAAATGAAAAATTCTTGAAAGATAATGACCTTAAACCAGGAACTAAAATCACTGAAAATCTTATTTCTACTCTTAAAACTAAAATCCCTCAAACTTATATCCAAAAGGGATTTGCTGATGCAAAAATTAATATACAAGAAAAAATCAGTACAAAAAACTCTGAATTAATAGACTGGACAATAGAAGTTGAAAAAGGAAAGAAAGTAAAAATTGCAAGTATTCATTTTGAGGGAAACGATACCGTTTCTTCCAAGAAATTAAGGAAAAAAGGACTAAAAAATACAAAACAAAAAAAGTTTTTTAGCCTAAAAGCATCCAAGCTAATCAAAGATAAATACGAGGATGATAAACATAATTTAATCAACTATTACCAATCCTTGGGATATAGAGATGCGAAAATAGTCTCTGATACCATCAGTCGAAATGAAAAAGGCTTTGATATTGGAATAAAACTAGAAGAAGGGAAAAAATATTACATTGGGAATATTGAGTTCTATGGGAATACCGTATACTCTACAGAAACACTCCAAAGGCTTTTAGGCTACAAAACTGGTGATATTTATGATGCCGTAGGATTTAATAAAAAAGTAGGGGAAGATGGTGGTAAAGAAGATGATTCAGATTTGAGGTCATTATATATGAACAATGGATATCTATTCTCAAATATTACACCGATAGAAAAATCTATAGTAGGAGATACGATTAATCTTGAGATTAGAATAACTGAAGGCGAAAGAGCTACTTGGAACAAGGTAACATGGTCGGGAAATACAACTACTCATGACCATGTAATTCTCCGTGCATTAAGAACTAGACCTGGAAAGTTATTCTCCAAAAGTGATATCAAAAGAACTTACTTTGATTTGGCAGGAATGCAATTTTTTGACCCTCAAAAAATTAGCCAAAACATCCAGCCTAATCCAGAAGATAACACCGTAGATATCCACTGGAATTTAGAAGAGAAAGGCTCATCTCAAATTCAGTTACAAGCAGGTTATGGAGGGAATACATTCATCGGAACTCTTAGTTTAACTTTTAACAATTTCTCTTTAAGAAAATTTCTAAAATTCAAAAAGTTAATTCCACAAGGAGATGGACAGACTTTATCCCTACAAGCTCAAGCTGGGCAATACTTCAAAAGCTATAGCTTATCTTTTATTGAACCTTGGATTTTCGGAAAAAGACAAACCTCCCTATCTTTGAGTTTAAGTAAATCTAATGTAAAATACTCTGATGCTCACGGACAAGCCATGAAATTGAATATTTCATCGGCTTCTGCAGGACTGAATAGATTGCTCCATTGGCCCGATAACTATTTTACATTATACACGGGAATTTCTTACCAAAGATATGATTTTAATAACTATGGCTTTTACTACGGTAATGAATTAATATACAATGGTAATGCCAATAATTTCGCTTTCAATGTAAGTTTGAGCCGAAATTCAGCAGGTTACGACCCTATATTTCCTACAACAGGTTCTAATATTGAACTTTCAGCAAAACTCACTCCACCATATTCAGCCTTTAACAAGAAAGATTACTCTACAATGGCTACTTCGGAAAAATTTAAGTGGATGGAATATTATAAGATTAAATTCAAAGCTGATGCCTATAATGAGCTCATAGGAAAATTAGTTCTCCGAAGTGCTGCTGAAATGGGATTCCTTAGCGGATACAATAAAGAACTGGGAGCTCCACCTTTTGAGCGTTACTATATGGGAGGTACAGGACTTTATAGCGGTCGATATGATGGTAGAGAACTTATTCCTTTAAGGGGATATGAAGATGCATCTACCACAGGAGGAGGAACCACTGATATTACCCCTACGGGAGGAGCTACATTATATAATAGATTTACCATGGAGCTTAGATATCCTATTTCTATGAACCAAACAGCAAAAATCTATGCTCTAACCTTTGCGGAAGCAGGAAATGCTTGGAATGGGTTTAGTAACTATAATCCTTTTAAACTAAAAAGATCTGTAGGTGTAGGAATTAGAATCAATATGAGTGCTTTTGGTCTTATTGGGTTTGATTTTGCTTATGGTATTGATAAATATCCTAATGGAACAACAAATACCCCATCAGGCTGGCAAACTCACTTCTTGATGAACCAATCACTATAATTTTCTTTTAAAAATGAAACAATTTATATTATTTATTTTGTTATTTTGGGGATTTGGCGTATCTTCGGCACAGAAAATTGGTGTGATTGATACTGATTATCTCCTAAAAAGTCTCCCAGAATACAAAGAGGCTGATACTAGATTTAATCAACAAATTCAATTATGGCAAACAGAATTGGAGAAACTCCAAATGGAGTATGAAAAGAAAAAGGAGTTATTAGAAAATGAAAGGATTCTTTTAGTTGGAGACCAGTTAAAATCTAGAGAAAAGGAAGTGTATGCTCTTCATGAGAAAATGCAAAAACATTTAAAAGAAAAATTTGCTGCACAAGGAGAAATAAACAATATAAGAGCCAATATGGTTCGTCCTTTTCAAGATAAAATTTGGACAGCTATTAAAAGCATAGCCGAGAAGAATAATTTAGGCATAATTCTTGATAAAAACTCTAATAGTAGCGTACTTTTTCTTGATAAAAGATATGATTACACTGATAAGGTATTAAATTTATTGCTTAACAAAAAAGAAGAAAAAGAAAACAATACGATAAAAAAGGTAACCCAATAAAAAGAAAATAAATTTATTAATAGTTATAATTTGATTATGAAAAAAACAAGATTATTATTGACATTAGCAATGGTTTTAATGTCTTTTGGTACAATGAAAGCTCAAAAAATAGCAACTCTTGATGTAGCTGGTATTCTTAATGATATGCCTGAGAAGAAAAAAGCTGATGAACAATTAGAAGCTTTCAGTAAAACCAAAGAAGCTGAAATAGAAAAACAAGGACAAGCTCTACAAAAAGAAATAGAAGCCTACCAAAAGGAAGCTGCTAAGATGACTGAGGCACAAAGGAGTGCAAAAGAACAAGATTTACAGAAAAAACAACAAAATCTTCAGCAGTTATTCCAATTAGCTCAACAAGATTTATCAAAAAGACAAGGCGATGCTTACGCTCCTATTGAAAAGAGAATCAATGATGCAGTAGAAAAAGTAGCAAAATCTAACGGATGGGATTTCATCTTCGATTCAAATACTGTTGGGTTAATTTACAGAGGAGGTATAGATGCTACTACTGCTGTAAGAAAAGAATTAGGTCTTTAATACAATTAAGAAATAATTTGATAAGAACCGCTCATTTTGAGTGGTTTTTTTTATAACTTTGAGCATCAAAATTTCATATATAAAATGGAACATTTCTCAAAAGTTAAAATTAGGTTTATTGATTGTGATCCTATGGGACATCTCAATAATTCCAAATACATAGATTATATGCTCAACGCTAGAGAAGATCATATGGCAGAGTATTATGATTTTACACATGAAGAATACGCCCATAAAACTGGTTGTGCGTGGGTAATTATTCAAAATGAAATTGCTTATTTAAAAGAAGTAAAATTTAATAAACAAGTTACCATTTCTAGTAAACTAATAGAACTTGATGATAAAATTTCAAAAGTAGAAATCTTAATGAAAGATGAAAAAAGCGATAAAATATATGCTGTTCTATGGACTACTTTCATTCATTTTAATCTACGAACAAGAAAATCAGAACCTACAAGCGATGAAATTATCACAATAAATCAAAAATTTTTAATGAATATTGAACAATCTGATTTTCAGTCAAGAGTTAATTTCCTAAGACTTCAAAATAAATAAAAAAATGAAAAAAATTTTAATCATTGGAGGAAATGGTCAGTTAGGAAATTGCCTTAATAAGCTCATCTCTGAATATGCATTGGATTACGAATTTCATTTCACAGATTATGATACTTTAGATATTACTAATCAAAAACAGATTAATGAATATTTTTCAGAGTACGAGCCTCATTATTGCATCAATGTTTCCGCCTATACAGCTGTAGATTTAGCAGAACAGGAAAAAGAAAAGGCTTTTGCCATCAATGCAGAAGGGGTAAGACACCTCGCCGAAGCTTGTACAGAAAAAGGAATCGATTTAATTCATATTTCTACAGATTATGTTTTTAGTGGAGATACGAATATTCCTTATTCCGAAGATGACTTTACCAATCCTTTAAGCGTATATGGTGCATCCAAGTTAGAAGGAGAAAACCTTGCCTTGGAAAACAATCCAAAAACCATCATCATTAGAACCTCTTGGCTTTATTCAGAATTTGGGAAAAATTTTGTAAAAACAATGCTTAATTTATTCAGTACCAAAGATGAACTGAATGTAGTAGCCGACCAATTTGGACAGCCCACAAATGCGAATGACCTCGCAGAAGCGATTATGAAAATCATCTCAACGGAAGAAAAAGAATATGGAATTTTTCATTTTTCTAATTACTCCGAGACCACTTGGTTTGATTTTGCCAAAAAAATTGCAGAATTATCCAAAAGTAAAATCAAAATCAATCCCATCTCCACCGAGCAATATCCTACCCCAGCAAAACGACCAATGCGAAGCACCATGTGCCTTGACAAGATAGAAAATAGCTATAATATAGAACCAAAATATTGGGAAAATAGCTTGGAAGAATGCATGGAAATTTTATTAAAGAATTAAAAATCACTAATTTTTTTAAATCTTAGAATTTATGCTTGTTAAAGTTTTTGGAAGTGCCATTCACGGAGTCTCTGCCCAAACCATAACGATAGAAGTCAATGTAGATCAAGGAGTCGGTTATCATCTTGTAGGGCTACCTGATAATGCTATCAAGGAGAGTAGCCACCGTATTTCGGCAGCTCTAAAAAATGTAGGCTATAAACTCCCTGGAAAGAAAATCACCATCAATATGGCACCTGCTGACCTCCGCAAAGAAGGTTCTGCTTATGATTTAAGCCTTGCAATTGGTATTCTAGCTGCTTCAGGAAAGATTATTGCTGATAATTTAGACCAATATATCATCATGGGTGAACTCTCCCTTGATGGTGGGTTACAACCCATAAAAGGTGTTTTACCGATTGCCATCAAAGCCAGAGAAGAGGGCTTCAAAGGCATTATCCTTCCAAAACAAAATACCCAAGAGGCAGCCATTGTCAATAATCTTGATGTGCATGGAGTGGAAAATATCAAGGATGTAATAGATTTCTTTAACGGTGAAAAGGATTTAGAAAAAACAGAAATAGACACTCGCAAGGAGTTTCAAAATAAAATCAATGAATTCCCTTTTGATTTTTCAGAAGTCAAAGGACAAGAGACCGCAAAAAGAGCCATGGAAGTGGCCGCCGCTGGTGGACATAATATTATTTTAGTTGGCCCTCCTGGGAGCGGAAAGACCATGCTCGCAAAAAGAGTTCCAAGCATTTTACCCCCTCTCACTATGAAGGAGGCTTTGGAGACCACTAAGATTCACTCTGTCGCAGGAAAGATGGGTAGTCACACTTCTCTGATGACCGTTCGCCCATTCCGTTCACCCCATCACACTATTTCTGATGTCGCATTAGTGGGTGGCGGTGCTTATCCTCAACCTGGGGAAATTTCCCTTGCTCACAATGGTGTCCTCTTTTTGGATGAACTTCCCGAATTCAAGAGAGCGGTTTTAGAAGTAATGAGACAACCTCTAGAAGACCGAGAAGTAACGATTTCTCGAGCAAAATTTTCAGTAAATTATCCTTCAAGTTTTATGCTTGTGGCAAGTATGAACCCCAGCCCTTCGGGATACTTCCCTGATGACCCAAACAACACCTCATCACAGACCGAAATGCAACGCTATATGAATAAACTCTCTGGTCCTTTATTGGATAGAATTGACATTCACATAGAGGTGCAAAAAGTGGAATTTGAGCAACTTGCCGAAAAAAGAAAAGGCGAAAGCAGTCTTGCTATCCGTGAACGAGTGCTAAAAGCTAGAGAAGTACAAGCCCAGAGATATAAAAATCTTGATATCAATTATAATGCTCAAATAGGGCCAAAGGAAATTGAGAAATATTGTGAATTAGATGATGTTTCTAAAAATCTCATCAAAAATGCAATGGAAAGACTCAATCTATCAGCTCGTGCCTATGATAGGATTTTGAAAGTAGCCCGAACCATAGCAGATTTGGAAAGCTCTGAAAACATTAACCCTGCCCACATATCCGAAGCGATACAATACAGAAGTTTGGACAGAGATTTTTGGAAAACATAAACCAAAACATAGAAAAAGTATTCTAAACCATGGTCATCATATGCAAAAGCTTAGAATACATTGACTGAAACACGGAGCACATTGGCGGAAGCTTAATTGATATCAACCACTAAATATTTTTAAAGATTACTTAATATTCTACAACAATAATTAAAAACCTCCACTCAAAAAATAAGTGGAGGTTCTTCTTTTTCCTAAAATGTAAGTTTTACTTTTTAGGTTTTCCATGCTCGTTTGCAATAGTATTAATTGCTGCTGTCGCTGCTGCAATTGCTACTGGTAGCCAAACAATTTTACCTTGTTGTTTTCTAGTTCTTCTCATAATACTTTATTTTAGTTATTTACTATATTTGCTCCACTATTAATATGAGACACAAATCCTTGTACCCAATCTTCTATTTGTTCTAAACCTTCAGTATCTACTCCTATTTTGCTAGCTACATCCCTAAGATATGCTCTTTCTCTATCGCAATATTCTCCACTTGCATATCCTAAAGTTATCAGTTCTAATAAAACTACTTTCTTAGCGAGTGGTCTCTCTAGTCTTGCTACATCAACATTTAATTCCTCTATATCACCACCTGACTCTTTCACAATTCTAGACACAAAAGTATCTAACTTCTGTTTTGTTACTTCACAACGCTCTTCAGCAACTTTTTCTAATTCTAATGCTAATTCTAAGAAGATTTTTTGTTCCTCTTCAGTTAATAATTCTATGAACATATTCTCTTATTTTTTTACAAAGTAAGCGATATTTTCATAATCAAAACAACCACTTTTAAGAATAATTCATTATCTTTGCGAATAAATAATTCTTATTATGAATAATGATATCATCGGAAAGAATATTAGAAAGTTTAGAGAACTAAAAGGATATAGCCAAGAATACATGGCAAATGAGATGGAACTTACCCAAGCCTCTTATGCCAAATTAGAAAGCAATTCTACCAAAATAAGTGTAGAAAGGCTTTTCACCATTGCAAAACTATTAGAAACCGATGTAGCGGATATTTTGGAACTCAATAAACAAACTATTTACCACCAAGATATAAAAGAACACAGTATAGGACACCAAGAAGTGCAAAACTTACACCAAGACAACAAAGAAGTTTATGAAAAACTTCTCCAATCCAAAGATGAGCAAATTGCTTTACTCAAAAGTCTGTTAAGTCAATATATAAAACTCTAATTCTTTTTTAATAGAAACATGGAAAAAGTATTCTAAACCATGGTCATCATATGCAAAAGATTGGAATACATGAACAGCAACACGGAACACATTAGCGGAAGTCTGGGAAAGATGAACGGAGGTTTAGAAAACATTCAATAAGGCTTAGACAATATAAAACATTCAATAAAATACATTAACCTTTGAATATTCCACAACAACCATTAAAAGTTTTTAAAAACAATATAAAAATCAATATTTTCCCAAACTTTGTGAAAGTACGACCATCATTTATTTTTCACGCAAAAAGAAATATAATGCTAAAATGATAATTATAAGATATATGAAAAGCTCTGTTCTGGTTACCCCTGAAGTTCCCTTCTCTTTTTTCAACTGCTTCATCTGAATCTCTTTCATCATCTCCTCTTCTTTCTTCTTTAACTCTTCTTCGTATTCGCTTTTTACTCTCCATCTGATGACCTTCAAAATTACTCTTACAACAAAGTAAATAACGAAACACATTATTAAACCTCCAAGTATCTTCATTTTTATTAAAACTTTAATTTTTCTTGATAATCACTATTCCTTTCTGTAACAATAGGTTATTTGGAAATGATATTTTTTCTCCATTTTCGTTAATCATCAGCGTATAAAAGGATTTCATATCTATAATCTCTGCTTCTATAGGCGTATCTTTATCTATGATGAGAATTTTATCCCCTATCCTAAACGGGAAATAAAAGAAAATAATAATCCCCGCCGTGATGTTACTCAACATAGACCATTGGGCAAACATAGCCACACCAATCACCGTAAATACAGAAGAAATCACTAAGAAAGCTTGTTTCCCTTCCACTCCCCAAACGGCAATCAGCATCACAAAACCTAAGATAGATAAAAGCAAATCCTTGTATTTCAAAACCATTTTAATTCTCGGCATGGATAATCCTGATTTTCTACCAAAACCTACAATGATTTTCTTTGCGATAATACGGAGAATCAGCAAAATTATTATCAAAATCCCAGTTGCGATAATTTCTCTAAAATATTCTGTAAAATTAATCCCCTCTACCATTTTTGATGAATTTTAGCAAAAATACATTTTTTTAATACTAAAGAAATAAAAAATTGCCATTAAAATAATGGCAATTTGTGTTTTATTATTAACCTCTTTTTATATTGGTTCAATAATTTCATCTAAAATACTATACTCAAAGCGTTTTGCAATATTATATAATTGCTCCGCACCTTGCCCTACAACTCTAATTACTATTCCATCTCCTACGGTTCTTGTAATTCCATATTCTACTTCTTTATCTTCTCCTATGGCTTTCTCCAAGAGTTCTAACAAGTGGTCTTCTTCTAACTGCTGATCATAAACAAAAATCGTAGCTTGGTGAGTATATTCTTCCCACTGCCCCATGGTAGTCAAATCCATCTCACTAGGATTCATATACAGTCTATCTTTAAAAATCAAATGACCATCAAGATAAATTCTGGTATAATTTTTAAATTCTTTGAATTCAAAAACCTCTCCTTCTCCATATAATTTTCTACCACATGTAATTACTTCTCCCCAAATCACCCTAGAAGTTTTTGCAATATGTAATGTATTTACTGCCTCATACACAGAGTCTTTATGTGGTGATGTAGGATGCGGAATATATTGAAACATTGCATCTTCCTCTACCTCTATCTCTGTTGTTTGCTTTGCAAAGCCCCCAGGCTTCATCGAGTGTATTCTAGAGTAAGCCTGTGTTTCTAAACCTAGGTTAGTTCCTTTTGCTACCTTAAAAGACATTTCATAGAAATCACCAGCCATAATACCAGGAGTGGAACTTCTAATCATATACCTCAACCAAGGGTCATGAGCACTTCTTTTATCAAACCTCATCAATCCAAACGGATTGGTATAATACATATCAGCCAAGTGGTGAAATCCATCTCGAATTTCTGTTCTTAGGCTCATTTTACTAGTATATTCCCCTATTATCCCGTTCATAATGCATTTTTATTTTATAATTGCTGGCTCTTCAATGTCTTCTAAAAGAGCATATTTTTTAATCCAACCAATAACAGCATCTACTCCTTCTTCTGTTTTCAAGTTAGTGAATACAAACGGACGCCCTTGTCTCATTCTCTTCGCATCACTTTCCATTACTGCTAAATCTGCCCCTACAAGCGGTGCTAAATCAAATTTATTAATCATCAATAAGTCAGATCTAGTAATACCAGGCCCTCCTTTTCTTGGAATTTTTTCTCCTGCTGCTACATCTATCACAAAAATCGTCAAATCTACTAACTCTGGACTAAATGTCGCAGAAAGATTATCTCCTCCACTCTCTACAAAAAGAATTTCCATATCAGGGTGTTTTGCTGCCATCTCATCCACTGCCTCTAAGTTCATTGATGCATCTTCACGGATTGCTGTATGAGGACAACCTCCTGTTTCTACCCCTGCAATTCTATCTTTTGGTAATTTACTGTTTTTTTGAAGGAATTTTTCATCTTCATTGGTATAAACATCATTCGTGATTACACAAACATAGTAATCATCCATCATTCTTCTTGATAACACCTCAATCAAAGCTGTTTTACCTGCTCCTACAGGACCTGCTACACCGATTTTAATATATTTTCTATCTGCCATTTTGTTATATTTTTTTAGTTAAACTTTATTTCTTAATGATTAGCTCATGTATAATCTTGAATACAATCTCTCGTGTTGCATTGACCTTAAATCAAAACCAACATTTGAAAGACCAATTTTTTCTTCTTCCAGATTTAAAGTCTTTTCTACCCAATTCGGTATATTTTTCTTTACTTCAAAAAGAATTTTTTGACCTTCTAATTGTCCTAATGGGACTAATTTCACAGCATTAGTTACCATACCTGTAGCTGTAGAAAAATAAAATGCTGTAAGAGCTTCTTCCAATGGAATCTCCATCAAATAGCACAATGCACCATACACTACAGGATAATTTCCTACACTAATATTTTTAGTAACATACTCACCAAATGCTGTTAAAAATTCACATTTCTGCCCTTCTTCAATGAAAATTTTTAGTAATCGGGTTCCTAACTTATGACTTGCCTCTCTAATTTCTCTTGGGCTTTTCATCGCACTACATTCCTCATCCAATAAAATAATTTGTGCATAATTATCCTCTAATTCCATTGCCTCATAAGCCAATCTCACATAAGCTGCATCATTATGCAAAACACTACTTGACAGCATATTATTCAAAAACAATGCTGCTGTTTCAGTACTATTCACTAAGCCTTTCTGCACATAAGTTTCCAAACCATTGGAGTGAGAATATCCTCCAATAGGCAAGGTAGGATCTGCGATATGCAATAAACTTAACAACGAATTTACCTTCATCTTCTTTCTGTTTTATCTGTTATAATTTAGTCTCTAATCTTTCTTTGGAAATACTTTTGAAAACAACTGTGCTGTATCTATTTTATGCTCTTTCACAGGTGCTTCATGTTCCGATGATGCTTTTAACATATCCTCAAAAATCCTTTTTCCCTTAAAAGGTGAGTAACCTCCTTTGGTCAATAAATTAAAAATAGGATCTTCATAAGGAATAATCACCTCATCATTTTCTATAAAAATAGGAATATGCTGATTACCAATCTCAAAGCAAATAGTTCCCATCTCCCTCATCGTCTTCGGCTGCACCACTACAGCATCAGATGGAAGAATATTTACCAATAATATTTTATTTCCATCTTCCCATAATACATCATGGTGCTTTAACCTAAAATTCTCTTTCAAAACTCTCATTCCCACCTCTTCTCCTCTTTGGCTAATCTTGCGAAGAAGCTTTCTCGTAGATTCAAACCATTCTATATCAAAAAAATCTACTTCTTTGGAGGACAAATCCTCTCCTTTCGCATTACGGATTACCTCTGACACTACTATCATAAGCCTACTTTTTATAAATTAACTTTGTCCTTTTATTTATGTATAAAAGCTCATTTAATCATTACAATTAAACGAGTTCAAAAGTACACAAAAAATAATAGAAACAACTATAAATTTATATGATATATAACAGCATTTTTATTTTTTACTTGAAAAAGATACCAAAAAAATAACCTAAGAAGATTTTACAACTAAACAATTCCAAAAAAATTTATTCTAAATAAAACAGATTACAATATGTTTTTCTCTTCTAGGTTATTTTTTGGTTATCATGACTAAATTATAGATAGATTTCTTTGTTAAGTGTTATCAATTTTAATTTTATAACACAAATGTATAAATTATTTTTAATATAAAAAAATATATTATACTTTATTTGACAAAAAAAAATATAAAGACTACTTAGATTTATCTAAGTAGCCTTTATTATAAATGTTTATAAGAAAATTATCTTAGAACATGAAGTATAATTGCCCCATAGATACTTTATCAATCGGCTCACAAACACATGGCTGACCATCAACTTTAACCTCATGAGTTTGAGCATTAACTTCAATTTTAGGCATTGCGTTATTGTGAATCATATCTGCTTTACCAATAAATCTACATCCTATTGATGGTAATAATTTTTTACCTAATCCATAAGACTGAACAATTCCTTTCTCGATAGATACTTTAGATACGAAGAATGCTGAACATTCTTTATTCGCTTTTCCTAAACTACCAAACATTGGTCTCCAAAGGATTGGCTGAGGTGTTGGAATAGATGCGTTAGGATCTCCCATTTTAGAGTAAGATACCATTCCACCTTTAATAATCATCTCTGGCTTAGCACCAAACATATCTGGTCTCCACATTACCAAGTCAGCCATTTTACCAACCTCGATAGAACCGATATATCTTTGGATACCGTGAGCAATAGCAGGGTTAATAGTTACTTTTGCAATATATCTTTTAATTCTAAAGTTATCATTTCCTGTTCCTTCATCTTCTGGTAATGGTCCAAACTGCTTCTTCATTTTATCTGCAGTTTGGAATGTTCTTGTGATTACCTCACCTGGTCTACCCATCGCTTGAGAGTCAGAAGACATGATAGAAAATACCCCCATATCGTGAAGAATATCTTCAGCTGCGATAGTCTCTCTTCTAATTCTTGAGTCTGCAAAAGATACATCCTCTTTTACATTTTTATCTAAGTGGTGGCATACCATCAACATATCTAGGTGCTCATCAATAGTATTTACTGTAAACGGCTTTGTTGGGTTTGTTGATGCTGGTAATACATTCGGATAAGATGCTACCGTGATGATGTCAGGTGCGTGTCCTCCTCCTGCTCCTTCTGTGTGGAATGTGTGGATAGTTCTACCATTGATCGCTCTCATTGTATCTTCTACGAATCCTGCTTCGTTCAATGTATCTGTGTGAATAGTTGCTTGAACATCATACTTATCGCAAACCGTTAGACATGCATCAATCGCTGCTGGTGTAGAACCCCAGTCTTCGTGAAGTTTAAGACCAAATACCCCCGCTTCAATCTGCTCAACGATAGTTGCGTGTGAAGAAGAGTTACCTTTACCGAATAAACCGAAGTTCATTGGAAGTTCATCTAATGCTTCAAACATTTTCTGAATATTCCATGCTCCTGGTGTGATTGTCGTTGCCAAAGTACCATGATTAGGACCTGTACCACCACCTACAAAAGTAGTTGTACCACCTGCCAATGCAGTTTCTACTTGCTGAGGGCAGATGAAGTGGATGTGAGTATCAATAGCCCCCGCAGTAAAGATATGCCCTTCTCCTCCTAAAGCCTCTGTAGATGCTCCGATAACCATTCCTGATGTTACTCCATCCATTATGTTAGGGTTACCTGCCTTACCAATACCTGAGATTTTTCCATCTTTAATACCTATATCAGCCTTATAAATCCCTGTATAATCAATAATCGTAGCATTGGTAATTACCATATCAAGAACTCCTTCATCTCTAAGGTGAGTTGCTGATTGAGCCATACCATCTCTCAATGTCTTACCTCCACCGAATTTGTTTTCTTCTCCGTATACTGTGAAGTCTCTCTCGATTTCAGCGAATAATTCAGTATCTGCCAGTCTGATTTTATCCCCAACTGTAGGACCATACATTGAGGCATACTTCTGTCTGTCAATTTTTGCCATAATAATTATAATTTTAATATCACTTTTCTAATATAAGTGTTACCCACTTGTAAGTATAAAAGAACTTCCTACTTTTCAGCAGGTATACTTGGCAAATATAATATTTTCATTTTTATTTTTAGAAACTAAAAATATGATTTTTGTTATGTTTTTAGTTTTTTAACATTTACTTATTTTAACAAAAAAATCAGCCACACTTTTAGTGTGGCTGATTCATTATATACTTTATACCTTTTGTCTTTATTAGAACATGAAGTATAATTGACCCATCGGAAGTTTATCAGCTGGTTCACAAACACATGGCTGACCATCAACTTTAACCTCATGAGTTTGAGCATTAACTTCAATTTTAGGCATTGCGTTATTGTGAATCATATCTGCTTTACCAATAAATCTACATCCGATAACTGGTAAGATTTTCTTACCTAAACCGTAAGACTGAACGATTCCTTTCTCGATAGATACTTTAGATACGAAGAATGCAGTAGTTTCAGTGTTAGCTTTTCCGTAGTTACCGAACATTGGTCTCCAGAATACTGGTTGTGGAGTTGGGATAGATGCATTTGGATCTCCCATTTTAGCGTAAGATACGAATCCTCCTTTGATTACCATTTCTGGCTTAGCACCAAACATATCTGGTCTCCACATTACTAAATCAGCCATCTTACCAACTTCGATAGAACCGATATATCTTTGGATACCGTGAGCGATAGCAGGGTTAATAGTTACTTTAGAGATGTATCTCTTAATTCTAAAGTTATCATTTCCTGTTCCTTCATCTTCTGGTAATGGTCCAAACTGCTTCTTCATTTTATCTGCAGTTTGGAATGTTCTTGTGATTACCTCACCTGGTCTACCCATCGCTTGAGAGTCAGAAGACATGATAGAAAATACCCCCATATCGTGAAGAATATCTTCAGCTGCGATAGTCTCTCTTCTAATTCTTGAGTCTGCAAAAGATACATCCTCTTTTACATTTTTATCTAAGTGGTGGCATACCATCAACATATCTAGGTGCTCATCAATAGTATTTACTGTAAACGGCTTTGTTGGGTTTGTTGATGCTGGTAATACATTCGGATAAGATGCTACCGTGATGATGTCAGGTGCGTGTCCTCCTCCTGCTCCTTCTGTGTGGAATGTGTGGATAGTTCTACCATTGATTGCTCTCATTGTATCTTCTACGAATCCTGCTTCGTTCAATGTATCTGTGTGGATAGTTGCTTGAACATCTAATTGATCACAAACAGTCAAACAAGCGTCAATTGCAGATGGAGTAGAACCCCAGTCTTCATGAAGTTTAAGACCTAATGCACCAGCCTCGATTTGCTCTACTAAAGCTTCTTCAGAAGAAGAGTTACCTTTACCGAATAAACCGAAGTTCATTGGAAGACCATCTAATGCTTCAAACATTTTCTGTAAGTTGAAAGCACCTGGTGTAATTGTAGTAGCCAAAGTACCGTGGTTAGGTCCTGTACCACCACCGATAAATGTAGTAATACCACCTGCCAATGCAGTTTCTACTTGTTGAGGGCAGATGAAGTGGATGTGAGTATCGATACCACCAGCTGTGAAGATATGTCCTTCCCCACCTAATGCTTCAGTAGATGCACCGATAACCATTCCTGATGTTACCCCATCCATTGTGTTAGGGTTACCCGCTTTACCTATACCTGAGATTTTTCCATCTTTAATACCGATATCAGCTTTTACGATTCCCCAGTAGTCAATGATAGTAGCGTTAGTAATTACCATATCAAGAACTCCTTCATCTCTAAGATGAGTTGCTGATTGAGCCATACCATCTCTCAATGTCTTACCTCCACCGAATTTATTCTCTTCACCATATACTGTAAAGTCTCTTTCGATTTCAGCAAATAACTCAGTGTCTGCTAGTCTAATTTTATCCCCAACTGTTGGTCCATACATTGAGGCATATTTTTGTCTATCTATTTTAGCCATGATATTAAAATTTTAATCGTTAATAATTATTTTTTTAGAGAGTTAAGTGCTTCTCTGTTTCTTTCAAGGTGTCTTAAGCTGAAACCTCTTACAGATCTAGCACCACCGTAAGGTACTAATTCTACTTCTTTAGATTCCCCTGGTTCAAATCTTTGAGCAAGACCTGCAGGTACATTTAATCTGTGAGCTTCTGCAGCTACTCTATCAAATTCTAAAGCAGAGTTTACTTCTGCAAAGTGGAAATGAGAACCTACTTGGATTGGTCTATCACCAGTGTTCGTTACTTTTAATTTAAGTACTTTTCTACCAGCGTTGTACTCGATATCTCCTGCAGCTAGGATGTATTCTCCTGGCACTACATATTTATTATTACTCATAACTTTTAATTTTTATTAATTAGTGAATTGGGTGGTGAACTGTTACTAATTTTGTTCCATCAGGGAAAGTTGCTTCGATTTGTACATCGTGAATCATTTCAGCAACTCCATCCATTACATCTTGACGAGTCAAGTATGTAGTCCCCTCTTGCATCAATTGAGCTACAGATTTTCCTTCTCTTGCACCTTCAATTAATTTGTGAGCGATATACGCTACCGTCTCAGGGTGATTAAGTTTCAACCCTCTGTTTTTTCTGTCTTCAGCGACTTTACCTGCTAGGTAAAGCATTAATTTTTCGCTTTCTCTAGGTACTAAATGCATAATAAAAAATTTAAAATGTTAATATTAATTTAATTATAATATTAAATCCTAAGATTTGAATATTCTTTTTTTATTTGATTAAGGGTTTAGGCTTCTTACTAAACTCTCAGTATTTGGGTTTGACTTGTTCACTGCTTTTTGAACAGCTTCCATAATCCAAGTTGCAACAATGAATCCGATAGTATAAGTTGCTAATCCTGTAGAACCTACTCCATAGTGAATCAATACCGCTAATACAACTCCTGCCACAATGTAAAGGAAATCTGCTCTTGATACACCTGATTTTGTTACGAACGCACACGCTACCAAGATTGGAGAGAATGAGTAGATACCATTTGCTAATACATTTACATCAATTCCTAGTACATAATGTGCCACTAATGCTCCTAATGTTGCTGCAGCTGTTCCCCACATTGCTACTGATGGTGAGCTAATTGCCAATCCCAAGAAGATAAACACCCCTGTAAGGAAATTCGCTCCGAAGTTTACTTCTGCCCAGCCAAAGAATGGTGTAGAAATAGCTTCTAATGTTGCAGTGTAATCAGGTAACGCTGGTGTAGTTTGCTCTAATCCTAAAACATTGTACTTAGCAAATGCCCAACAAAGAACCCAACAAGTAACTACGAATGGGAAAGTAAATGCAGTCCATCCTTTAGTTACAAACACATGCATAATCACTGTCGCTACCACTGCTGCTACCGCTCCAAGAACCCAAAGTAATGGATTAGCTCCGTTTAGTGTTGCATGAGCATCATTCGTTGCAAATGTAAACATTACACACATGTAAGCCAAACTTGCATTAAATCCATAAAGACCAAACTCTATGTCTGCATCTTTAGCTTTTAATACCTTAGCGGTAAGAGTCCCTACTAATGATCCTAGGAAACAAGTTACCCCTAATGTCCAGTGGCTAAAAAACATACCAATTGTAATTAGCAATCCAGACCATCCGTTGTCTTGTAGGAAGATTTGTCCTATCCCAACAAGTGTCGTTTTAATTAGTTTCATACTTCTCTGTTTTAATTGTTATTTTTTAGAATCTGTTATAAATTTCTGTTTTATTTTTTGTTAGCAGCTCTTTTCTGCTCAAGTTTAGTTAGAATCCAATTTGCCCAATCCTCCATGCCTTTATCTGTAAGAGTAGATATTTCCATTACTTCAAGATCTGGATTTACACTTCTCGCATCTTTTGCAACTGCATCTACTGAAAATGGTAAATATGGTAATAAATCTATTTTAGAAACCAGCATCAACTCACTTGTTAAGAACATTTTAGGGTACTTGCTAGGTTTATCATCTCCCTCCGTTACCGCTATCAATGTTACTCTGTAGTCTTCTCCTAAATCAAAAGAAGATGGACACATTAGGTTTCCTACATTTTCAATGAACAATACATCTGTTTCTTCTAAATTCACATAATCCAATGCTTGAAGAATCATTTGGGACTCTATATGACACATACCTCCTGTAACTATTTGAAGTGCATCAATCCCTACATCTTTCATTCTCTGTGCATCGCGATCCGTTTCAGGGTCTCCTACTAAAACTGACATTTTAGCCTTTCCTCTTAATAACTCTCCTGTTTTTTGCATCAAAGTAGTTTTTCCACTACCTGGCGAAGAACAAACATTAATTACTAATATATCTTTCAACTTCTCACGAATCGTATTTGCCACGAAATCATTAGCTTTTAGAAGATTCAATGATACATGTTCTGTATCTATACTTCCAGCCGTGAGTCTTGATGATTTTGGTTTAGCTTCACTCATTTTTATTAAAATTTATTTCATTAATATATAATTCCTCTCCTTGTATAATATTTCTCGTAGGATTCCCACAATGGCCACAAACAAATTTATTTTGTTTTACTTCTGTAGTTTCTCCACATTTTTCACACTTTATTAATATTGGCAAAACTTCCACCTCTAATTTCGTATGATAAAACTCTGGACATTCCATCACATAAGCCTTATAAGCATTTTGGATAAGAATTGGCTGAACATTACTCAACAAGCCAACTTTCAAATGAACACTAGATACATTCTCGTATTTTTCAGGAAATTCTTCTTGTATTCTATCAAAAATATTCTTAACCAAATAAATCTCGTGCATATTATAATCTTTATTTATTTCTACTAAACTCTTTTTTCAGAATTAAGACTATTCCTTTAGTCTAGTAGTCCAACTTTAAGAAAGAATAACGGAAAACTTAAAAATTCTACAATTCCTAAACTGAAAAACTTTACATCACATCTACTTTAATTTGTAAAATCTCATCTTGCTTTTCTATATTTAAAAGAGTGCTTTCCTTTATTTTTCTTTAACAAATGTAGAGAATATTTATGATTACTTCCAAAAAACTTTTATTATTTTATAATATGATTTTTGACATATTTATTATTTTTATTTAACTCCTATTTTTAGGAATCAAAATAATATCTTATTTAATTAAGTAACACTACTGACAGGAAATAATACTTTCGTGTTATCATTATGTAGCCCTATTTACACTAAAAACTCCTTTTTACTGTAATAAAAAGGAGTTTTTAGTAATTATAATGAATAATTTGGTGCTTCTTGGGTAATAATTACATCATGTGGATGAGACTCTTTCAACCCCGAGCCTGTAATCCTCACCATTTTAGAGTCTTTTTGAAGTGTAACAATATCCTTCGCTCCACAATATCCCATCCCTGCTCTTAAGCCTCCTGTTAATTGGAATATTACATCTTCTAATTTACCTTTATGTGGTACTCGTCCTTCTATTCCTTCAGGCACAAATTTTTTTGCTTCAGATTGGAAATACCTCTCTTTTCCTCCTCTTTTCATTGCTGAGAGCGACCCCATACCTTGATAAGATTTGAATTTTCTACCTTGAAAAATAATTTCCTCACCTGGAGCTTCATCAGTTCCCGCTAATAAAGAACCAAGCATCACTGCCCCTGCTCCACTGGCAATAGCTTTCACAATATCCCCAGAAAGTTTAATTCCACCATCTGCAATAACTGATACATTATGCTTTTGTGCTACTTGATAAACATTATATATCGCTGACAACTGAGGAACTCCAACACCTGCCACTACTCTTGTGGTACAAATAGAACCTGGACCTACTCCTACCTTCAATACATTAGCCCCTGCCTTTATCAAATCCTCTGCCGCCTCAGCTGTTACAATATTTCCTCCTACAATATCCAATTCTGGGAATTTTTCTCTAATCTCCTTTATTTTATCTAAAACCCCTTTAGAATGTCCATGAGCAGAATCCACAGCAATAATATCTACTCCTGCTTCCGCTAAAGCAGTAACTCTATCTATTGTATCCACTCCAATTCCTACTCCTGCTCCTACAATAAGCCTTCCCTCCTTGTCTTTATTTGCATGAGGATACTCTAATTGATTATCTATATCTTTAATAGTTATCAATCCTTTCAACTTATTATCTCCATCTACAATAGGCAATTTTTCCACTCTATTTTTCAATAAAATCTCTTTTGCCTTTTCTAAATTCACTTCTTCATTTGAAACTATCAAATTTTCTTTAGTCATTAAGTCCTCCACCTTAACAGAAAGATTTTCTTGATATTTCACATCTCTATTAGTAATAATCCCAATCAACCTATTTTCTTCATCTACAACAGGAAGACCTGAAATTTTAAACTTCGCCATCAAAGATTTAGCCTCTGCTAAAGTGTGGTCTTTAGAAAGAGTAACTGGATTAGCTATCATTCCATTTTCAGAACGCTTTACTTGATTCACTTGAGAAGCCTGCTCCTCTATTGGCATATTTTTATGAATGAAGCCTAAACCTCCCACTCGAGCCAATGCAATAGCCATATCTTCTTCTGTAACGGTATCCATTGCAGCAGAAACGATAGGAACATTAAGAGTGATTTTATCTGAAAGTCTTGACTTTAAAGAAACCTGATTAGGTAATACCTCTGAATACGCTGGAACTAAGAGAACATCATCAAATGTGATCGCTGTCTCTACAATCTTATCATAAATAGACATAATACTTTCTTTGCAAAGTTATATAATTAAATTGAAAAATAAAAACTCAATATGATTTGAAAAAAATATCACTTAATATCGTATATATGAGAAATGATACTTTTATCCACATCTGTCAAATCCACTTTTCTCCTTTGCATTACTCTTTCCATCACCTCAAAAACCTTATCTAATTTATAGGATTCATCGCCATTCATTCCACCCCAACTAAAACTTTTCACTAAATTCGGTGGAAAACCTGTCTTAAATATATTGGCAGCAACACCCACTACCGTTCCTGTATTGAATTGAGTATTTATCGCTGATTTTGAATGGTCTCCCATAATCAAGCCACAAAATTGAAGCCCTGTATCCACAAATTTTGAATGGCGATAATTCCAAAGTTTTACATTAGCATAATTATTTTTAAGGTTAGAAGAATTGGTATCTGCACCTAAATTACACCATTCTCCTATTACTGAATTCCCAACAAACCCTTCATGCCCCTTATTAGAATATCCAAAAATCACAATATTATTCACTTCACCCCCAACCTTAGAATGCGGTCCAATAGTCGTCGCCCCATAAACCTTTGCTCCCATATTAATTTTAGAACCTTCACAAAGAGCCAAACTACCTCTAATCATAGTCCCTTCCATAATTTCTGCATTTTTACCAACATAAATTTTTCCTGTCTTACAATTCAATGTAGCAAATTCTATTTCAGCTCCCTCTTCAATAAATAAATCTTTCTTATCTCCTAAAAAATTATTAGTTTCTGAAAGTTCTTGAGATTTTCTATTTCTTGTCAAAAGCTCAAAATCGTAATCTAAAAATTGCTGATTGTAAGTAAAAATATCTGATGGAGATTTCACAAAAAGTAACTCACCATCCACATCAGTCATTTTTGTAATTTGCGACAAAGAAAAATCCCTCATATTCAATTTTGCAGCTATAACTTCATTTTGATAAATCAAAGCCTCACCTTGTTTTATTTTTTTTATTTGCTCCAAAACACTTTCTGTAGGGAGAAAATTTGGAACAATCAACAAACTTTCCTTTGACTCTGGTTTCTTAAATTTTTCTTGAAGATAATCTTCTGTCAAAAAAGCTATATCCTCTATCTCTAATAACTTCTTCCATCTTTCCTGAAAAGTCAAAATCCCTATTCTCAACTCAGCAACAGGGCGTGTGAATGTCAATGGAAGAAAATCTCCCCAATATTGTGCATCCGAAAAAACTAATTGTATTTCCATTTTTTATTTTTTCAAATTTAGATAATTTTATTCATCTACTCTAAAAAATAAGACCCTCCATAGTTTAGGAAGGTCTTTTTATATTTGTATCAATAAAATTATTTTGCAAATTTTTTATATTTGTTCATAAATTTATCTACTCTACCAGCAGTATCCACTAATTTCACTTTCCCTGTATAGAACGGGTGAGATGTAGATGAGATTTCCATCTTAACTAATGGATACTCCACACCTTCATACACAATAGTATCTTTAGTTTCTGCAGTAGATTTACAAAGGAACATTTCTTCATTACTCATGTCCTTGAATACAACTAATCTATAATTACTTGGGTGAATGTCTTTTTTCATAACTAAATTATTATAATGTTTAATGAATTAAGGACGCTTAGTAATGGATCACGCCTTGTTTTTATTTTCAGTTGGCAAAATTAAAAATAATTTTCTAATTTACAAACTACTTCATATTTTTTTCAAACAAAAATTTGTAGTTTTGAAAATAATTTATGACTTTGTTTTATAATTTTTCATAAAAATGGAAATAAAATCTCTTCAAAATCAAGTTAACAAATGGATTAACACATTTGGAATTCGTTATTTTAATGAACTTACCAACATGGCTATTCTTACAGAAGAAGTCGGTGAAGTTGCTAGAATTATTGCCAGAAGGTACGGTGAACAATCCGAAAAAGATAGTGATAAGAATAAAGATTTAGGCGAAGAATTGGCTGATGTTCTTTTTGTAGTATTATGCCTTGCAAATCAAACCAATACAGATTTACAGACTGCCTTTAACAATAAAATGAAAATAAAGACCTCAAGAGATGCTGAGCGACATGCTAATAATAAAAAATTAAAATAAATTTATTTTAATAACCTTCTCATAGTCAAATAATGTTAATTCCCAAGTCCATACTCATTCCAAACCAAACAATTCATATTTCAGGTTCAAAAAGTGAATCTAATCGCTTACTAATTTTACAAAAACTTTTAAATAGTTTTTGTATTAATAATCTTTCTAATTCCGAAGATACCATGCTTTTACAAAAAGCATTATCTTCAAATAATAATATAATTGATATTCATCATGCTGGAACAGCAATAAGATTTTTAACATCCTATTTCGCAATTCAAGAGGGAAAAACAATAATTCTCACTGGCTCTGAAAGAATGAAACAACGCCCAATACAGCCATTAGTTGATGCTCTTCGGCATATTGGAGCAAAAATTGAATATTTGGAAAATGAAGGTTTCCCTCCGCTTAAAATTACAGGTCAAAAAATCACTAAAAATTCTGTAGAAATACCAGCTAACATTTCAAGTCAATTCATCACATCTCTTATCCTTATCGCAACACAATTAGAAAATGGTTTAGAAATAAAACTGAATGGTAAAATAACCTCTAGACCTTATATTGAAATGACTTTAAATCTACTCCGCTCTATTACTCCACAAAAAAACTTAGTAGAATTTTCAAATTCAATCATTAAAATATCACCTTTTAATAAAATTCAACAAAAAAAAAATAAACCGATATTTATCGTGGAAAGTGATTGGTCGTCCGCATCTTATTTCTATTCTCTTGCCGCCATCGGAAAAAGAAAAATCACCTTAAAAAAATTTAGAAAAAATTCCCTACAAGGAGATTCTATTTTAGTTAAAATTTTTTCAGATTTCTTCGGAATTAAAACTATCTTTACAGAAAAGGAAAGCATTACACTCCTTCCAAAAGAGAATTTTGATTACCCCAAAAATATCATACTAGATATGAATGATTGTCCTGATATAGTACAAACCATATGCGTAACAGCCACCGCACTAAAAATCCCTTTTCAAATTACAGGATTAGCGACCTTAAAGATAAAAGAAACTGATAGACTTGTAGCCTTACAAAATGAGTTATTAAAACTCGGTGCAAAAACAAAAATCACCGATAATTCCATTCATTCTTTAGAATTCCAAGAAATTGACAACAACATTTTAATTGCTACTTATAATGATCATCGTATGGCGATGAGTTTTGCTCCATTTGCTTTAATCAAAGAACTTAGTATAGAAAATCCTAATGTCGTAGAAAAATCTTATCCTAACTTTTGGAAAGATTTTTTTCAAATTATTCAACCTATTAAATCATAAAAATGGATACACATAAAACTATTATTATTACTGGTACATCTTCTGGAATCGGATTTACTTTAGCTGAATATTTTGGCAAAAAAGGGCACTATGTATATGGATTAAGTAGAAAATTTGTGGAAAGTCCGCATTTTACTTCCATCCCAACCGATATTACTCAAAAAGAACAAATAAATTCTGCTATTGAACAAATTATTCTTAAAGAAAATAGAATTGATGTCCTTATTAATAATGCAGGAATGGGTATGGTAGGAGCCATAGAAGATACCTCTAAAGAAAATATTACAAAACTTTTTGACTTAAACTTAATCGGCTCTGTTCAAATGATAACCGCTGTGATACCCAAAATGCGAGAGCAAAAATCAGGACAAATCATCAATATTTCAAGTATTGGCTCCGAAATGGGATTACCTTTTAGAGGTTTTTATTCTGCTTCTAAAGCAGCTTTGGATAAAATTACCGAAGCCATAAGGTATGAAATCTATCCTTGGAATATACAAGTATGTTCGCTACACTTAGGAGATATTAAAACCAATATAGCAGAAAATCGCATTAAAACTTCCGTTTCTGAACCTTACAAAAATATTTTTAATAAAGTCTATAGTATTATGAATACTCATGTAGACAAAGGAACTGAAACCAGTGAAGTAGCTTTATATATCAATAAATTATTAAAGCAAAAAACTTGGAAAGCTCATTATTATTTCGGGAAATTTGGACAAAAAATAGGAGTTCCCCTAAAATGGATTTTACCACAAAATTTCTACGAAACTCTCATTAAAAAATATAATAAACTGGATTAGCTAATATCTAATCCAGTATTTTTTAATACAATTACTCTCTTAGCTTATTATCATAATTATATGATAACCAATCACTATTATCAACTTGAGTAATTAAAAAAGCGTTATTATAAGCATCTTCCAAAGATAAAATTGTATGAACTATGAATTCACCCGGAGATTTTTTCTCTACAACTAAGGCTATATCTACCCTATCCTCTTTTGTTAAAGATAGTGGCAATAATAAAGTAATTTTATCCAATCTAGGATAATATGCAGGAGTTACTATTCTATAGTTCAAACGAATCCGATTTAAAGCAATTTCTAAAGCTTTCTCCAAATCCTTTTTTATTTCAAAAAGATAATTATCATTCGTTTTTAGAATTTCTTTTAATTCAGATTTATCAAACTTTCTCCCTTTATCTATACCTAATTTCTCAGATAAGAATTTCTTAGGAAATCTATCAACATTATCTACAATAATATATTTCCAATCTACCTTAGGGGCAACGATTGGATAATATAAAAAATTAGACGGATTATCAAAATAATGTACCGAATCTGGCAATGGATTAAATAATTCAAGAATCTTTTTCCCCCATTCTCCTTCTGCTTCTACACAAAATCCTATACAATAAAATGGTTGCTTTCCTGCATTTTTATTTTTCTCAAAAACCATATAGATATTCCTATAAAGATTATCTAGTAACCCAGTATTAAAACATGCGTACCCATCTTTTTTAAACAGCTTCCCCTCTCTCACTATTTTTAAGTATGTATACTTAAGATAATTTTCTTTACACTTTTTATCTTTCCAAGGTATTTCTTTTAAAATAATTTCATCAAGTTTAACTAGACATTTATCTGGAATATAAGCAAAATCATAAAGTCTTTCTATTTCATCTTTTTTTATCCCATCATCATTAGAACATTCTTCATTGATTATCCTTAAATCCTTTCCAAACTCAAAAGATTTAGCAGAAGAAGATTCGCACACTGAACTATTATTGAATTTATTATCATAACTTTTAAGCCTTACTTTGTAGTTCCGTTCTCATATTTACGAAGTTCAAATAAATCAGGATACCTCTTCAAAATAGACTCAAATTTTTCTCCTAAATTATACAATATTTCTCGTACTTCCGATAGCATTTCACTTCTCAATTCCTCAAGAAAAATAAAATCTTTATAACCTTTCTTTTTCAAGAAAATCTTTTAATTTTTCAACAAAAATATCCATATTTAATCAAATTATATATATTTATTACAAAAATACAAAAAAGCTCTGTATTATTACCAGACAAAAAAGGTCTCATTCACTGATGAATGAGACCTATCAAAAATAAAAACTGGCGGC
>CAUSDX010000005.1:0-89341 GCA_963530615.1 uncultured Flavobacteriaceae bacterium | reverse complement strand
AACATTCACAAATGTATAGACTTTAATATTTCTATGCAATATGATTTTTATCATGATTTTCTTTTTTTAAATAAAAAGCTACTTAACTATATAGTTACTATTATTCCAAACTCCATAATTTAAAATCATTCTTCTTGAATTTTTCCTCTCCCTTTTCTTTATCTTTATTGAAAAATTCCAAAGTATCAGAAATGATTTTCTCCAAATTCTTTTCCCAAAACCAACGGGGAATTTTAAAATAAAACTTTCCTCTTTCATTCTCTTCAATTTCTCCGAGGTCTTTGACCGAAGTTTTGGGAACAAAAGCCCAAGGATTAGTATTTATTTTTTTGAGAGTAGCAGTAAGGATTAGTTTGTAGGATTTTTCCAATTCATCGTATTTATCTACATAGACAAATACACACTCCTCTTCATGTGTTTTTTTAATTCCTCTATTTTGGTTTCCTAAGTTTCAAGGTCAATTTCTAAGCATTAACAATAATAACTCCATATAGTTAAAAAAAGGATAACTTCTCAAAATTTTGAGAAGTTATTCTTTTATATCTTACAAATCCTATAGTGTTATTTTTTCAAATAAGCATCTACTTCATCTGCATTCATTACTTTTTCTTCAAAAATGTAAGCTCCTGTTTTAGGAGATTTTACCATTTTTACTACTTTCGTCATCTTTTTAGATGAACCATCTTTTAGGGATGCTACTACTTTTTTTGCCATCGCTAATAACCTTTATTAAAATTATTTAATCTCCTTATGAACAGTATATTTTTTAAGAACAGGATTGTATTTCTTAAGCTCTAAACGCTCTGTAGTGTTCTTCTTATTTTTGGTAGTAATGTAACGAGACATACCTGCCAATCCACTTTCTTTATGCTCTGTGCATTCAAGAATTACTTGAACTCTATTTCCTTTTTTAGCCATTTTTTAATTATTTAATAAATCCGTTTCTTACTGCTCTTTCTAAAGCTTCTTCAATCCCTATCTTGTTGATAACTCTCAATCCGTGAGCTGACACTTTTAAGGTAATGTGTCTATCTTGCTCAGGAAGATAAAACTTCTTCTCAAGAAGATTAATTTCAAATCTTCTTTTCGTCTTGTTGTTAGCGTGAGACACATGGTTTCCCACCATTGCACGCTTTCCTGTAATTTGACAAATTCTTGACATATCTATATGCTCTAATAATTATTTTCTACACCTTAATTTTGCAAAGTAACAATTTTTTTTTTTTCTATACAAACTTTTTATGATCTTTATCAACCATTAGTCTAAAAAATTTAAACACTAACAAAACTCCAAAAATTAAAATACTTACCTCAGAAAAAATATCTCCTATCCTAACATAAATACTCTCCCCTTGATACAATTTTATATTAGCTGTTAATGCTGTTTTTTGTCCATACAATGTTTGGCTCAAAATCTCTCCTCTCGCATCTATATGAGCAGAAATCCCACTATTAGCCGCACGAGCAATTTCTCTCCTTGTTTCTATCGCTCGAAGTCTTGCATAAGCCAACAATTGCTTATGTCCTTGAGAAACTCCCCACCAAGAATCATTCGTCATAATCGCCAAGAAATTAGCCCCTTTTTTAACATATTCTGTAACAAAATCTCCATAAATAGATTCATAACAAATGATAGGTGCTGGTTTTCCTTGTTGATATGAATTAAGAAATATCTTTCTATCTTTATCCCTTCCCAAAGATGTTACCGCCCCTCCAAAATTTAACATAGCATCACCTAAAAGAGGCTTTAAAATATTCATGTATGGAAAAATCTCCACCCCTGGAACTAATTTACCTTTATGATAAATTTCAGAATTCTGATAAGGAATAATTTGCATCGCTGAATTATAATGATCAATCCAAAAATTATGCTGGGGATAATATGTTGAAGTTTCTGTTTTTTCTTCCTCACTTCTATAAATGTTATAAGTAGAAACTCCGCCTACAAAAATTGATTTCGGATGGTTCATTAAAAAATCTTGAACCAGATGAATAGATTGGCTATGATGAAATCCCTTCTCGGAAAGCCCACCTAAGCCTGGAAATGCCGTCTCAGGAGCAATATAATAATCTATTTTCTCTGAAGAGTTTTGAGCTAAATCTAACAACTCTTGTACAATTTGCAAACTATCTTTTTGATATTTTTCAGTATATGGATCAAGGTTAGGTTGTAACATCATCACCTTTACCTTCCCTACAGATTTTTCATCAAAATTTTTATATTTCAACAATGAAAAAAGCATCGGAATGATGATAATCCCTAATATCAATCCTAAATATCCTACAAATCTTTTTTGATTTCTAAATCTTAATTGTTCTAAACCATAGAATATCAAACCATTAACGATAAGAATCCAAAAACTTCCCCCAGTAGCTCCAAAAGTGTCATACCACTGAATCAATTGTGGATAATCCGCAAAAACATTACCTAAATTAAGCCAAGGCCAAGTGAATTCCCACTCCATATGGAATTTTTCAAAACACATCCATACCACCACAAAAAAAACTAAACTTATTGATAGTTTTTGATTTTTTTTGAACCAATAATAAAACTGAAATGTAGCGGACATTAATAATGAATTAACCAAAACAGGAAAAATTACCGCCATCAGAGCTGGACTGCCATCGGGATTTTGAGCATAATAGAGCCAACCTGTCGTAACGATATTCCAAATCATAAAGGCGAAATATGAACACCCAAAAACCACCCAACCTTTTCTTTTAACAATATCTTGAGAAACAAAATGTTCCATAAACAACAAAGGAACGAATGCTACAAATATAAAAAATGGAATACCATAAGTAGGCCAAGAAATAGACAACAATACCGCGGATAATATCGCTAAAAAAATATATTTCATAAATCAATGTACAAAAAGCAAAATTAAAAATTTTCAACAAATCCTAATAAAAAAAGAAAACCACCTTTGATTGGTGGTTCTTCCTTTTATTTTCTCGGAGGGAAATTTTTCATCATTTTTTCAATCATTTTTGGAATTTGTTCTTGTTTAGATTTTGGAGAATCTACTTTTAAACCACTTCCTATTCCTTGCCAAACTAACTTACCTGTTTTAGCATCTATAAATTCAAAAACTAATGTCCCCAAAGTATATTCTTTAGAAAAAGTTCTTCCGATGCCTATTCCTCCACCAAACCAACTACCCCAACTACCAAAATTGATACTCGGAGTAATGTAATTATCTCTAACTATTTTATGACTCGCCTTTATCTCAATTTTCAAATCTGGTGTATCTGATGAATGAATATTTTTTAATGCTAATTGTCTATTCAACTCACCCAGCACTCTGCTTTGGTCAATATCATTCAAATTTAATTCTCCTAAATTTGAAATTTGATAACTCTTGTATTGAGAAAAATCTACATTCTTATCATAATCAGAAACTACTCTAAATGGACTACATGATACTATAAATAGTGTCAGAATAAATAACTGCAATGTATGTCTTATCTTAACCATATTTTATTTTTTTAGAATTAAAAATTATATCTACTTTTGTTATATGATAATAATGTGCCAAACTTCTTTCAAAAATACAAAAATTTTATGAATTATGTTTTTTATTTTATTATTTTGATGTTAATTACTAAAATTATATTTTTCTAATGTTTAATCCTTATTATAGTTTAGCCCAAAACTTCTCTTTCATCTCTCTGACTATCTATAAAAGTAGGCTTTACAAAAACCTCATTCAGCTGACGAGAGATAATGTTTTTGAAAGAAATGTAGAACCAGAACTCCTTTGGCTCAAAGAGTTTCTTCCACAAAAAGCAGTGTTTTTAGACATTGGAGCAGGAATTGGAAATTATGTTTATTATTTAGATTATATACTTTTTCCTGAAAATATTTACGCTTTTGAACCGAATAAAAAATTATACAAAAAACTCAAAAAATTATTCCCTAAAATAAATTTTGAACCTCTTGCCCTATCTGACAAAACAGAAACTTCAACCCTTTCTTTTCCTATTATTGATACCGAAGAACTGTTTGAAAAAGCTATATTAAAAGAAATTTCTCCAGAAAATGAATATACCAAAATATATTCTCAAAAAACTCAATCTATACGATTAGATGATTGGATAAACTCCAAAGAAATCTCTCGTTTAGACTTTATCAAAATAGATATTGTAGGGCAAGAACTAAACTTGTTAAATGGAGCTAATGAAACTATAAATCATTACAAACCAACACTTATGGTAAAAATAGAGCAAGAATTTCATCAAGAAAACATTTGGGAAGTTATTTCTAAAATAATTAAATTAGGCTATACTGCTCATTATTTACACCGAGAAAAATTTGGTCTTGAACCTCTAACTCCTGAAATTCTAACCCAACAAAATACTATCTTTGCAAAAGATGATAGCCGATATATTAAAAATATCATCTTCATAAAAAACTGATTATGAGCGTTATCGTAAGACAAGGAATAAAATACTCTTTGATAGGATATTTTGGATTTTTACTCGGAACTTTTGCCAACTTCTTCATTTTCCCCCATGATATGGAGTTTTATGGGAAATTGAGATTTATCTTTCCAATGGCAGAAATGCTCGTTCCTATCGTAGTTTTTGGAATTTCCTTTTCTAATGTTAAATTTTTCGCTCAAACCCAAAAAGATGGACAGCATCAGAATATGCTTTCGCTATCTCTACTGGGGATTTTATTTAATTTTATCATTTTTACCATATTCTATTTTCTGATTTTCACCCTGTTCCCCAATCTAAGAAATAGTGAAAATTGGAATGCTAAATTCTTAATTTTGCCCCTAATACTTTTTTTATCTATTTCTACGGTTCTGAATAAATATATTTCCAATTATAAACGAATCGCTATTCCAAACATTTTTGAAAATCTTTTTCCAAAAATTGCCAATATTGTAGCTTTTTCAGTTTTTTTCTTTATTGGAATCCCCGAAAACTGGGCTTTGTTTCTATTCATCAGCTTCTTTTTTGTGGCAATGCTCGGTTATTTTCTTTATAATAATCAATTAGAAAAATTTCATTTTGATTTTAACACAGAATATTTTAAGCAGAACCAACTTTGGCACCAGATTTTAATATATAGTTTTTTTGGGTTTTTAGGGAATATCGGTAGTTTTTTGACCCTAAAAATTGCTAATGTGATGATTAGCGAATACATTAGTTTTGAACAAAACGGCCTGTATAGCAACATTTACTCCATCGTGGCACTCATTAACATCCCACAAATGGGGCTTTATAATATCTCCGCTCCGATGATTAACAAACATCTTACCGAAAATACACTTCATGAACTTGATAGTTTTCATAAAAAAACTTCATTAAGTTTATTTTTCTTAGGATTGATTTTATTTTCATGTATTGTTGTTGGATTCCCATTTTTAACTCACTTCATGAAAAATGGTGTATTACTACAAAAAACCGAATCTATCCTCTGGATTATCGGTTGCACCATGCTGTTTGATTTGGCTACAGGATTTAACAGCCATATTATTTCACTATCCAGATTCTACAAATACAATACTCTTTTCATGCTAATTTTAGCATGTCTAACGATTGGATTAAACTCTATCTTCTTGATTTATACCAATTTAGGAATTTTCGGAATCGCAATAGCTTATGCCACTGCTCTGACCTCTTTCAATCTCGTTAAAATCATCTTTAATTATCATCATTTCAAAGTATTTCCCCTTTCTTGGTCTATGCTTTGGGCTGTATTTTTATGCGGTATATCTATCGGTATAGTTTATTTCTTACCCAATTTTCAACACCAACTCGTTAATCTAATCTACAAACCTACATTAATTTTAGTACTTATTTTTATCGGAAATCACTTCTTGAAAATTTATCCAACAAGACAATATTTAGATAAAATAATTAAAAAAAATAAAGGGCAGTCTTAAATTAAGATTACCCTTTAGCACTAAAACAGCATTATGAAAAACTAAAAAAGTCCTTGTAATTCCTCTATTTTAATCATACCTTCATAAGTAGAAATCTGATTTTTTTCATCAATAAAAGTCCAAAATGGATAAGCAGGAACTCTCTTACCAGCCCATTCATACGCAATCTGATGAAGTCCTGAAGAACCATTAGAAATAAACTCATATCGTTTCCCTAAAAAAACAATATCTTTTTTATATTTCTCAGGATTAATACTAACAAAATATACTTTTTCCCAAAACTCTACTGGTAATTTTTTCAAATTTCGTTTCTGAATATGGCACACTCCACACCAATCCGTGGAAAACAAAACCACTACGGGTTTCATTTTCTCTGCACGGAGATGCTCTACTTCTTCTAGTGTATTTATGCTAATTTGAGCTTTTCCAAAAATGGAAAAAACAAGCATTATAAAAAGTATTTTTAGTTTTTTATTCATTTTTATCTAATTGTATAACTTAACCCTAAGAATCCTCTTATTCCTTGTAGAGAGGCATAACCATAAGTTGTATCAAAAGTATATCCATTCGGATTATTTACCACATCATCCTTACTTTTATCAAAAGGATCGAACGGTCTCAAAATAGGATTTTTAGGTTTGAAATTAAGTATGTTTTTAATTCCTCCATAGATTTCCAAATTTTTAGCTATTTTCTTCGATGCTTTGATATTCGCGATAGAATACCATGGTGAATACTCAGGTCTGAAGTCATTTTCTACTACGGATAATCTCATTGGTCCATAAATTTGCCCCGTTAAATCCACCATGAAATCATCAGTAATTGCATAACTAACAGAATAAACTCCACTCCATTTAGGAGCGTGAAGTTGTCTAATTCTTTCCCCATCTTGTACTCTAAACACATCCATGTAAGTAGCACCTAATGACATCTTAAATCTCTTACCTAAACTCCAATCTATATTGGTAGATATTCCTCTATTTTCTGCATAACCATTAAGATTTTTATAAAGAATCTTATCTGAATCTGTTTCAAAATCACCCACAATTTTATTACTAAAATGAGAATAAAATATAGATGTATCAAAATTCAAATAGCCATTCCCAAGCAACCATTTATAAACATGATTTACATTAAAATTCATTGATTTCTCTGGCTTCAATTCTTCCTCAATAACTACTTGTCTTGAGCCCGTCAATGCAGAATGGTCTTCCGTAAAAAGGTTAACCACTCGGAAACCTGTTCCAAAACTCGTTCTAATATGATGCTCTCCTAAATGTGTTTTCCATGCAACTCTCGGAGAATGAATCCCTTTATGGTTTTTATCATAATCAAAACGATATCCTAACAATAAAGTATTACGCTCTCCTAATTTCCATTGGTCTTGTATAAATACTCCTGGCAAATAAATATTTTGAGGTTGATTAACTTTACCATCTGCAGAAAGTGTCCCCACTGAATTATCATCATAATAAGTATAACGGAATCCTGAACCAATAAGCAAGTCATGATTTCCAAATATAGGATTCCAATATGCTTGACCAAAAGCTACACTTTGTTTTGCCTTATAAACTCTATCTCCGTAGAAAGAATCTTGAAAATGATAGTTGTATGAAAATTGTGTAAAAATCTTTTCCTTCAATGGTAACTGATATGCTCCAATTGCCTCAAAACGGTTAGTGTAAATACTTTCTCCATAAACCTCATCAGTACCACGATAAGAGTGATTCCATTGCATCTCTCCTCCTGCACGATCTTCATACATATATCTCAATGCTACAGAAGCTTGTCTTCCTTCTTTTCTTTGAAAATTCCATTTATTGAAAACCGATGTTCTCTTCTGCAAAGTAATATCCATGAAATTATCATTATTGTAATCTACTCTATTATTATATAAAAAGTGATTAACGCTCAATAATGATGAAACTTTTTTGCCTAAATTAAATTTCGCTCCTACATCAGCATTAAGTTCAGCCCAAGTAGTTCCATATACATCCGCTGTAAATTTAGGTGCAGACAATACATTTTTAGTAATAATATTAATCATCCCACCCATTGCTTCAGAACCATATAGTGAAGATGCAGGACCTTTCACCAATTCTATCCTATCTATCAAAGCGTTAGGAATCCCACTCAATCCATATACGGTAGATAATGAACTTACGATAGGCATACCATCTATTAAAACCATCGTATAAGGACCATCTAACCCATTTATTTTAATATCTGAAGTTCCACAAACCGAACAATGAATCTGAGGTCTGACTCCATTAATCATCGCTACCGCTTCTATTAAATTCGGAGTAGGATTTTTTTGAAAAAATTTAGGAGTATAAATTTCTACTGGCACAGGACTTTGAGATTTACTCACTTCTTTCATTGTTCCTGTAATCACTAACTCATCTATATCTTTCTGTTTTACATTCAGAGAATCCATCTGAGCATTCATAACTCCACATAAAAACAATGCCGATAAAGGCAATAATTGTCGTCTATTCATATTTATTCTATTTTCAAATTTAAAAAGTTAGGCAAATCTAATAATTTTACTTCAATAAACAAATTTTTATTTAGAATTATTTTAAATTAATGAAAATAAAAAATCTCTGAAACAAAATATTTCGGAGACTTTACTTTTATTAAACAGCCTTACATTTCTTTTTTCAAGAACAAACCTGTGAGCGATTTTTCACATTGGACAATTTCTTCTGGCGTTCCTTCAAAGATAATTTGTCCACCATTTTTTCCACCTTCGGGACCTATATCTATGATATGGTCTGCCAATTTTATCACATCCATATTATGCTCAATAATAATGAAGGAATTTCCCAACTCCACCAATTGATTTATGGCATCCATCAATATTTTCACATCTTCAAAATGTAGCCCCGTTGTAGGTTCATCTAAAATATAAAGTGTGCTACCTGTCTGTTTTTTAGAAAGTTCTGTAGCTAATTTTATTCTCTGTGCCTCTCCTCCTGACAGCGTTGTGGATTGTTGTCCCAATGTAATATATCCCAAACCTACATCTTTCAGTGTTTTTACTTTATTATAAATTTTAGGCATAGGTTGAAAAAACTCTACCGCCTCATCAATGGTCATTTCTAAAACATCAGAAATAGATTTTCCTTTATAACGAACTTCTAAGGTCTCTCTATTAAAGCGTTTTCCATTACAAGCCTCACAATGAACATAAACATCTGGCAAAAAATTCATTTCTATTACCTTTAAGCCCCCACCTTGGCAGACCTCACACCTACCTCCTTTAACATTGAAAGAGAATCTCCCTGACTTATAACCTCTAATTTTACTTTCAGGAAGTTCCGCAAAAAGATTACGAATATCTGAAAAGACTCCTGTGTAAGTCGCAGGATTGGAGCGAGGCGTTCGCCCTATTGGTGCTTGATCTACATCTACCACTTTATCTATAAATTCTAACCCCCCAATACTTTGATAAGGCAAAGGCTCTTGAACTCCACGGTAAAAATGCTTATTAAGAATGGGATAAAGAGTTCCATTGATTAATGACGATTTTCCACTTCCAGAGATACCCGTTACTACAACTAATTTTCCTAATGGAATCTCCAAATCTACATTTTTCAAATTATTTCCTGACGCTCCCTTCAGCTTGATAAAATTTCCGTTTCCATCTCTTCTTTTAGAAGGCATTTTTATAGACCTTCGACCTGTAAGATAATCCGCTGTAATTGTTTTAGCTTTTATCAAATCCTTTGGAGAACCTTGCCAAAGCACCTCTCCTCCATGCTTCCCAGCTTTTGGACCAATATCCAAAACCTCATCAGCTTCCAAAATCATATCTTTATCATGCTCCACTACCAGTACCGAATTACCCAAATCCCTTAAATTTTTCAGAGACTTAATCAATCTCTCATTATCTCGTTGGTGAAGTCCAATGCTCGGCTCATCAAGAATATAAAGGACATTAACCAACTGCGAACCAATCTGCGTCGCTAAACGGATTCTTTGAGACTCACCACCTGACAATGTCTTTGAACTTCTGCTAAGACTAAGGTATTCCAAGCCTACATCTAATAAAAATTGTAATCTTGTTTCTATTTCTTTTAAAATTTCATGAGCAATAATTTTATTTTTCTCACTAAATTTTTCTCTAATCTCTTTGAGCCAATCTTTTAATTCCAAAAGACTCATTGCATTAACCTCAGCAATGCTTTTTCCTGCAATTTTGAATGCTAAACTCTCCGAGCGAAGCCTTGCCCCTTTACAACTTGGACAAATTTCTTCTTTGGCAAAATCCCTTTCTATTTGAGCAGCACCATGATTTTCCTTATCTTCAATAACTTTTTCCAAATAAGGCACTAACCCTTCAAAGTTTATTTTTATTTTTTTAGAAATTCCTGCATGTTTTAGTTCTCGTTCAAATTCCTTTTGACAGCCATAAAAAATATAATCCAAAACTTCTTTAGGAATATCCTGATATGGAGTTTTCAAATCCAACCCAAAAACCTCTAATATGTTACTAATTTGAGACAAAACCCATTTACTAAACTTATGAGCCTCTAACGGCAATAATGCACCTTGGCTAATAGATAATTTAGGATCTGCTACCAAATATTCAGGATTAATTTTCTTTATCACTCCCAGCCCTTTACAAGTATCACAACTCCCCTTTGGTGAATTAAAAGAAAAAGTATTCGGCTCTGGAATAGGCAATGCTTTCCCAGTGCTAATATCCATCAAATCCTTAGAAAAATATTGAAACTCATCAGTTCCCAGTTTCTGAATCATCACTACTCCATCCCCCATTTGCAAAGCTGTTTTCAATGATTTTGCCATTCTCATCTCAGAAGCTGTATCTCCCACTATCCATCGGTCAATCACCACTTCTATATCATGATTTTTATACCGATCAAGTTTCAAATCGTATTCTATATCTTGCAAAATACCATCTATCCTTGCTTGTCCATACCCTTTTTTTGCCAACTGGATAAATAATTCATGATAATGTCCCTTCCTTCCCCTAACTACTGGGGCTAGAAGCAAAACTTTCTCATCTTTGTAATCCTTCTGGATACTGTCCAAAATCTGCTCTTCAGTATAGCTTACCATCTGTTCCCCTGTCTCCAACGAATAAGCATCTGAAACACGAGCAAAAAGCAGCCTAAGAAAATCATAAAGCTCCGTAACCGTCCCTACAGTAGAGCGAGGATTTTTATTTGTAGTTTTCTGCTCTATCGCTACTACAGGAGAAAGCCCTTCTATTTTATCCACATCGGGGCGTTCTAATCCCCCCAAAAATTGTCTTGCATAAGCCGAAAAGGTTTCTATATATCGCCTCTGTCCCTCTGCGAAAATAGTATCAAAAGCCAATGAAGATTTCCCAGACCCTGAAAGACCTGTAATCACTACCAACTCATTTCTAGGGATTTTAACATCTATATTTTTTAGATTATGTCCCCTTGCTCCGTAGACTTCTATGTATTCTCTCTCTTTTTTATTTGTAATTTTTTTATCTTGACTTTTTGGAGGCATTCTTCAAAAATATTAAATATCGCAAATTTACTGAATTTTATAATTTCTTTTCTAAAACTAACTTTTTATCTTAATTATAAAAAACTTTTCATCTCTAAAAATGAATATTTTATTATTTAGTTTTTATCCTGAATAAAAAAACCTATTCCGTTTTTGGAATAGGCTCTTTTTTCTTACCATATTTTAATTCTATCCTCTGGCTTTTTATAATGTTTATCTCCTTCTTTAACATCAAAAGCTTCATAAAAAGCATCTACATTTGTTAGTGGTGCAAAAGCACGGAAGTACCCTGGAGTATGAGGGTCTGTTTTTACTTGGTTAATCATATACTTCTCCGTTGATTTTGTTCTCCATATCGTTGCCCAACTCAAGAAAAATCTTTGATTCTGACTATACCCACTAATCAATTCTTGATTACCTTTATCTTTCAAATACATTTGTAAAGCATCATAAGCAATAGCTACACCTGCCAAATCAGCAATATTTTCACCACTTGTAAATACTCCATTCACAAAATTCCCCTTTACTGGTTCATATTTGCTAAATTGATCTGCCAACTGCTTAACTTTGACTTCAAAATTTTTCTTATCTTCTTCTGTCCACCAATTATTTAAATTTCCATCTCCATCAAATCGAGCTCCTCCATCATCAAATCCGTGAGCAATTTCATGCCCAATTACAGCACCAATTCCTCCAAAATTAACTGCTGGATCTGCCTTGAAATCAAAAAACGGAGCTTGCAAAATAGCTGCAGGAAATACAATTTCGTTATTTAATGGGCTATAATAAGCATTTACCGTTTGTGGCCTCATTCCCCATTTGGTTTTATCCACAGGTTTTCCTATTTTTTCTAATGCTTTTTCATAATCCCATTTTACAATATTTTTCAAATTAGAATAAAGATTTGCTCCATCTTTGGGAGATTCTATCACTAATTTAGAATAATCTTCCCACTTATCTGGATAGGCTATTTTAACATTAAATTTACTTAATTTCTCCAACGCCTTTTCTTTAGTTGTCGCTGACATCCAATCTAAATTATTGATATGCTGGCGATAAGATTTTTTTAAATAATCAATCATCACCTCCATTTCTTTTTTAGCTTCTGGAGAAAAATATTTTTGTACATAAATCTTCCCAAACGCCTCACCTAATCTACCATTAATCAAACTTAAAGCCCTCTTATCCATAGGTCTCTGTACTTGTTGCCCTTGAAGATACTGTCCATAAAACGCAAAACTCAAATCATCAAGACGCTGATCCAAATAAGCTGTATTATCTGAAACCAAATGTACTTTCAAATAATCTTTTATCAGTTCTAAATTATTAGGATTAATAAACTTATCCAAATTCTCATAATATTTCAACTCCCCAATAATTACTCTATCCGTATTTACTCCCGCTCCTTTGAGATAATTCACCAAGTTGATATTCTTACTAATTTTCGCTAATTCTTCCATAGTTTTGGGATTATAACGCTTATTAGCATCCCGTCCTTCTTCATTAGTAAGGTAAGTTTTAGCAAAACTTTTTTCAAGAGCTACAACTCTTTGTGCTTTCTCAGTTGCATTTTTCTCTCCTATAATTTCTAACAAAGAGGCTACATATTTCGTATATTCCTCAAGAGTTTTATCATTATCCTCATTCTCTTTTTGATAATAATCCTTACCTAAACCAAGAGATGCCGAACTTAAATATACTGCATTCATCTTAGAATTTTTCAAATCCCCACTAATACCCCAATCAAATAAAGGATTATTTTCTTCTTTCACCGCTTCTATAAGATACTTTTGAAGATCTTTCATGTTTTTGATCGCGTCTATTTTTGCCAAATCCTCTTTAATTGGATTTATTCCATCTGCATTACGCTTATCCATATCCATGTAAGTCGCATACAAATCTTGAATCTTTTGACCTTCTGTGCCTTTCTCGTATTTTTCAGTAAGAATATTTTTTAAGATAGAAAGAGAGTTTTCATCTGTTTTCTCTCTCAACTCATTAAAAGACCCCCAAGATGACTTATCTGCTGGGATAACAGCCGTTTTCATCCAGCCACCATTAACATAATTATAAAAATCATCTTGTGGTCTTACAGACTTATCCATAAATTCTATACTGATTCCATGGTCATGCTGATGTTCTTCCTTTGCTACTTTTACTTCTTCTTTTAAAGGTAAATCATTCTTTACTACTACCTGTATAGAACAAGATTGTAAAAAAAATGCTCCTGCTAACACAGAAATTCCTAATGTTGAAATTTTCATTTTACTCTAAATTTATTTGATTGTTTTATTATTTTTATAAAGGATTAAAAAACATGTCTATCTGCACGATAAGAGCTTCTCACTAATGGAGAACTCTCCACATGCCTAAACCCTAAGCCTTCCGCAAAAACTCTATATTCCTCAAACTCTTCTAATGGTATAAATCTTTTCACTGGCAAATGCTTCTTACTCGGCTGAAGATATTGCCCCAAAGTAATCACATCTACATTCGCTTTTCTAATATCTTCTATCGTCTGAAAAACCTCACCTTTTTCTTCACCTAAGCCTAGCATAATTCCCGTTTTCGTCCTCCTCTGTCCTGAATCTTTAATATATTTCAGTACATCTAAACTCTTTTCATATTTCGCCTGGATTCTCACCTCTCTAGTTAATCTTTTTACCGTTTCCATATTATGAGAAATCACCTCTGGAGCTACCTCTACCACCCTATCAATATTCTTTGTTATTCCTTGAAAATCTGGAATAAGCGTTTCCAATGTCGTCCCTGGTGCGATTCTTCTCACTGCATTCACCGTTTCTGCCCAAAGAATTGACCCCATATCCTTCAAATCATCTCTATCTACCGAAGTCAAAACTGCATGTTTTATTTTCATTAACTTAATAGACCGAGCTACTTTTTCTGGCTCTTCCCAATTTACCTCCATCGGTTTTCCTGTCTTCACGCCACAAAAACCACACGAACGGGTACATATATTTCCCAAAATCATAAAAGTAGCCGTTCCCTCTCCCCAGCACTCTCCCATATTAGGACAAGAGCCACTTTGGCAAATAGTATTTAACTTATACTTATCCACCAAAGACCTCAATTCTCTATAATTTTTCCCTGTAGGAAGTTTTACCCTAATCCATTTGGGTTTATTAGTTGTAGTATTACTACCTAAAGTTTCTGCACTCATCATATACTTATTAAAAACTTCATCAATTTTCAGTTCTTGTGGCTCTTTTTCATTTTAAGTAAAAAACCCCACGACAAATATAACAAAATATATTAACTCTATGCCATACTCTTCCTTTAACATCTCCCTGTCAATACATGCTTCTCATCAGTCAAAATTATTTTTTATTCTCACTTCAAAAAAAAATCATTTTTTTCTTGGTAGATATTAAAAATTTATCTACATTTGCAAACCAATAAACAACAATGTACACTTTTATAGTTTACAATTTTATTTTTAGGCCCTATAACTCAGTTGGTTAGAGTAACTGACTCATAATCAGTAAGTCCCTGGTTCGAGCCCAGGTGGGGCCACTTGGTTTCCATAATTTATTTGTTAATCTAAAAACCCCTTTGAATATTTAAAGGGGTTTTATTTTTATTTTAATTAAAAATATAAAAACAATACCTTTTATTGAAAATTATTAAATAAATATTCATTTAATATCAAAAATCTTTTATATATTCGCAAATTGTTTATAAAAATAATATTTTATGAGAAAATCCATATTACTTGCTATAATCAGTTTGGGCAATTTAATTTCTGCCCAACAAACACCTAATGACCGACTCAACAAAAAGTTGGAAGACGAAAAAAATGAGATACAAGCCCAGTACGATTTATACATTTATAACAATGCATCTCTTCAGAGTAATAGTACAAACTCTACTACAAAAGAGCTAAATAAATTTCAAAAAGATTTAATCTCAAAAAGAAATAAAGTTGGAGGCTTTTTCCGAGGGCAACCCTATTTTTTATCTTCTTTTGATACTGATCAAATTAAAAACACAAATGTAGATGCTATCAATAGTGGGACCATAACGGGTCTTAACGGAAGTTTCAACGGTGATGGCATTCATATTTCTGTTTTTGATGGTGGTCGTGTATATGAAAACCATGCTTTATTGAAAAGAGATGGTAAATCAAGAGTAACAAACAAAGAGAAATCTAATATTCCTTATGATGATCACGCCACTGGTGTAACAAGTATTATTGGAGGAGCAGGCTATTCAATTCCTAATTTTGGAAATCCAAGAGGTATGGCTATACGAGCTACCTTTGATTCCTATTTTTTTGAAAACACTGCACTAGAAGGAGAGAGTACTAAAAAAAATGTTTTACAAAAACTTCTTGCCTCCTCTGCTTACCTATCAAATCACTCTTATGGATATGTTATTGGATGGAAATGTGAAAATGAGTGTATTTGGAATGGGGAATATAACCCCATTACCAAAGAAAGCTATGACTTGAATGGAACCTACTACACTACTGATCAAGCTCTCGACAACATTATTTACAATAACCCTCACATGATTGTTATAAAAGCTGCAGGAAATTCCTTCGGCGACGGCTCTGATAATACAAAAGAAAAATACTACGATAATGGTAGCACAAAATTTTCTGCTAATGATAAAATTCCTGAAAGCAATTGCTCACAAGGATACGATTGCATTGCACATGGCTCGGTGGCTAAAAATATAATAACCGTAGGTGCTACTGAAAAAATAACCACTAATAATCAAAGATACGCTCAAGCTTCTGATATTGTAAAAGCAAGTTATAGTAGTGCAGGACCTCGCGATGATGGAGCTATAAAACCTGATATTGCAAGTGTAGGGAGTGATGTTATATTTGCTTCTACTTCTAATACTGGAAGTTCAGCTATAGGTCAAGGCAGTGGTACATCTTTTTCTGCTCCTCAAGTTACAGGAATTATTGCTTTATGGTTAGAAATTTACAAGTCACTGTTTAATAATCAAACCCTCAACGCTGCATCAGTTAAAAATCTGCTTATTCATTCCGCACAAGAAGCTGGTAGCTTTCCAGGTCCAGATGCTTGGTTTGGTTGGGGATTTGCTGATGCTAAAAAAGGAGCAGAGTTACTAGTAGATAAAAGCAATGAAAAAATTATCTTTGAAGACAAGGTTCTAAATGACCAAGCTTCTGATAAAATCTATGTGGAATCTAATGGTTCAGATCCTCTAAAAGTGAGTATTTCTTGGATTGATCCTTCATACAAAAATTTTCAAAAAAATTCCACTGATAACTATAACAATAGGTCTTCTAAATTGGTCAATGACCTTGATTTGAGAATTGTTAATATTTCAACTAATGAAATATTTTACCCTTGGAAATTAAATATCAATAATCCTTTAGCAGCCGCTACCCAAGGAGATAACCTTGTAGATAATGTAGAACAAGTATTAATAAACAATCCTACGGCGGGGATTTACCGAATAGAGGTATCCCATAAAGGTAATCTGATGAATAATGAAGGAAACAAAACTAATAGCCAAAATTATTCTATTATTGCTACAGGATATAATAGAATAGTCTCTGAAAATGAAACTATTAAACAAGATAATTCTAAATATCTCGTATATCCTACTCTATTAACGGACGCAGAGAAGATTGTCAATTTAGATTTTTCACAGAATATTGATAATGTTTCGGTATACGATATATCTGGGAGATTGCTAAAATCGGAGCACCCTAATAGCACATCTCACTCTATCGATTTCCAAGCTTATAATAAAGGTGTGTATGTTATTCATATTAAGCTCAATAATAATGAAACCGTAGTAAAAAAGATAATGAAAAGATAATTTTTTCTCTAATAACTCAAAATCTTTGATACATAATAAGTATCAAAGATTTTTTATTTCACATTCATGATAAAATAATTATCTTTGCCCTTAATTTTATTAAAACAAAGAAATGCAAGGAAAAGGACTCATTACAATTATTGCCATTGCTCTTGGATTAATTTGTGCAAATGAACTTTTGCCCACTTGGTATGCTTATAAAGTGGAAACGGACGCAAAAGCCATCGCAGGAAATAACCAGGAAAAATACCTAAAAGAATTAGACCGATTAAGTAAAGACACTCTCAATCTCGGATTTACTAAGCTCTCCTATGCGGATGCAAAAAAGAAAGAGATGAAGTTAGGTCTTGATTTGAGGGGAGGTATCAATGTTCTTTTAGAAATTAATCAAAGAGATTTGGTCAATAATCTAACTAATTATTCTACCAATCCTATTTTAATTGAAGCTTTGGAAAAGACAGACAAGGCTCAAAGAAACTCTACTAAAACCTATATTGAAGACTTTTTCACTCAATTTGACATCGTAAATAAGGAAAAAGGTGCAAATCTAAAACTATCTAGTTCCGAGGTTTTTGGTACCCAAAATTTAAGCCAAGAAATTAAATTTAACACTACTGACCAAGAGGTTAAGAATATTATTACAAAAAAAATTAACGAGAGCATTTCTTCCGCTTATGAAGTAATCAGGACTCGTATTGATAAAATGGGCGTGACCCAACCCAATGTTCAGCAAGTCCCTGGAACAGGAAGAATTTTAGTAGAAATGCCTGGTATTAAAGATATCGACAGAGTAAAACAACTTCTACAAACTTCTGCTAAATTACAATTCTGGGAAGTTCAACAAATCAATGAAATTGCTCCGTATTTAGAACAACTTTCGTCTACGGTTTCCGTTAAAGGTGATTCCCTTGGAGTAAATAAAAACTTAAACTTCTTCAAAATTTTAAATTTAGATAAACTCACTCATAGTAGTGCTGTTGCAAGTATAAAACTGTCTGATACTGCAACGATAAATAGAATTTTAAAAAGCAAAGTAGCTCATGATATCAGACCTGCTAATCTGAAATATACAGAATTTATGTGGGCTTATAAACCAGAGTCTCATAATCCAGAATATCTATCTCTTTATGCCATTAAGAGTAATATCAACAAAAAAGCTCCAATTGATGGAGCCGTAGAGTCTGCCAAAGTAGATTATGACCATCATAGAAGAATAGTTGTAGATATGCAAATGGATGCCAATGGAACTAAGGAATGGAAATCTCTCACTGAAAAAAATGTGGGAAGACCTATTGCCGTAACATTGGATAACCGAGTTTATACAGCTCCTAATGTAAATGTAGCAATACCTAATGGACTCTCTCAAATCTCTGGAAACTTCACAGAAGAGGAAGCAACTGATTTAGTTAATGTCTTAGGAACTGGCAAACTCCCTGCAAGTGCTAAAATCGTTCAGGCTGATGTTGTTGGACCATCTCTCGGTGAGGAATCTATCCAAGCTGGGCTTTGGTCATTTGTAGCAGCATTTATTGTCATTATTACTTACATTGTTATATACTATGGAGGAGCTGGTATTTATGCTGTAATCGGTATGATTTTCAATTTATTTTTCCTATTTGGAATTATGGATTCTATGGATGCAACCCTCACTTTACCTGGGATTGCAGGGATTGTTTTAACAATGGCAATGGCTGTAGATGCTAATGTAATTATTTATGAACGCACAAAGGAACAACTTCTTGCAGGAAAAAACATCAAACAAGCGTATACTGATGGTTTTAGTGATGCTCTTTCCGCAATTATAGATGGACAACTGACCTCTATACTTACCGCTATAGTATTGTATATATTCGGAACAGGTCCTATACAAGGTTTTGCGGTAACCCTGCTCATAGGTCTTATTATGACTTTCTTCACATCAGTATTGATGTCAAGAGCGATGATTTTTCATCGATTAGAAAAAGGTAAATCTCTATCGGTGTGGACATCTATGACCAAAAATTTATTCAGAAATGCTTGGATTGATTTTGTGGGAAAAAGAAAAATTGCCTACATTATTTCTCTTGCATTAGTTGTAATTTCTATAGGTTCTATCTTTACTAATGGCTTCAAATATGGTATTGATTTCACTGGCGGAAGAAGTTTTGTCGTGAGATTTGATAAACCCGTTGATGCTGAAAAAGTGAAAGAAAACCTTTCTAATATTTTCAAAAATAATAATGGCGAAAGTAGTTCTATTGATATTAAAACTTTTGGGAATGACCATCAATTAAAAATTACCACTGATTATAAAATTGATGATGAATCCTTAAGTGCAGATCAGGACATTGAACAAAAATTACATCTTGGATTGAAACCTTATCTCCCAAATGAGATTTCATTAAAAGACTTTAAAAGTACAGACCAAAATCCATTAGGAATTATTTCCTCTACCAAAGTAGGACCTACCGTAGCTGATGATATTAAAATAGGGGGAACTTTAGCCGTAACTATATCTCTATTAGGTATATTTGCTTATATTTTAATAAGATTTAGAAAATGGCAATTTTCCCTAGGAGCTACATTAGGATTAACATTTAGTACTATTTTAGTATTAGGAGCTTACTCCCTATTTTATAATGTAATGCCTTTTAATATGGAAATCAATCAAGATTTCATTGCTGCAATTCTCACCGTTTTGGGATATTGTATCAATGACACTGTGATTATCTTTGACAGAATTAGAGAATACCTTAAAGAACCTAAAAATAAAAATATTACTCAATTATTTAATGATTCTATTTCTAGCACTTTAGGAAGAACCATAAATACATCATTATCAACCTTATTAGTCATCTTAGCCATTTTCATTTTTGGGGGAGACAATCTAAAAGGATTCATGTTTGCTCTACTTTTGGGAATCTTTTCAGGGCCATTTGCTACGATATTTATAGCGTCATTAACAGCCTATGATTTACTCAAAAAGAAAAAATAATCACATTTATTCTATACAAAAATAAAAGTCGGTTAAAACCGACTTTTATTTTTTCTCTATCAATGCCATATAAAAACCATCATAACCTTCACTTGGCATAATACTTTCTTCTCTTATCAAGTGATATTCTGGATTATTTAATAAAAATTTCTGAACCTGCTCTCCATTTTCTGATGGTAAAATAGAACATGTTGCATAAACCATTTGACCACCTTTTTTCAATACTTTGGCATAATTCTGCAAAATATATTCTTGTTCAGTTTTTATTCTATTGATAAATTCTTCATCTATTTTCCATTTGCTATCAGGATTTCTTTTTAACACTCCTAATCCCGAACAAGGTGCATCTATCAAAAGTCTATCCGCTGTATTATGAAGCCTTTTAATCGTTTTAGAATCTTCTATTAAACGAGTTTCTATATTAAAGGCTCCAGCTCTTTTGGCACGGCGTTTAAGTTCTGCCAATTTCCATTGATGAATATCCAAAGCTATAATTTGCCCCTTGTTTTTCATCATCGCGGCTAAATGTAAAGTTTTTCCACCTGCACCTGCACAAACATCAACCACTCTCATACCTTCTCTCACACCTAATAGACTTCCTATCCTTTGGGAAGAAGCATCTTGCACCTCAAAAAAACCTTGCTTAAATGCAGAAGTTAAAAATACATTCTTTTTTTCTTCCAATTGTACTGCGTCAGGATATCCCTTCAATACAAAAGCCTTAATGCCTTCTTCTTCCAAACTATTTACCAATTCTTGGGCTGATAGCTTCAATGTATTCGCTCTAAGCACTACGGGAGCTTGTTCATTCATCGCTTGCATTTCCTTTTCCCACTTTTCTCCGAGTTCTTTTTTCAAAGTTTCGGCTAACCAATCTGGAATAGAATGCTCTATCGCCTTAGTAGGAACACTTCCTTTTCTTAACTTACCTAAAATATCCGCAATTTTTATCCCTTCAAATTCTTCAAACTTCTTATACTTCGCCTCACTCCAAAGTAGATAAGCTAAAATTAACTTATAAATATTTCCAGGTTTTGCCCCCTCACCAATGTAATATTCCAAACGCTTTTTCCATCTCACAATATCATAAAACACTTCTGAAACTACCTGCCTATCGTAGCTTCCCCATTTTTTATGAGCCTTAAGCAATCTTTCTAAAACCTTATCAGCATACTTCTTATCTTGAAAAAAAGTTTCTTGTAATGCGTCATGTATCCCTATCAAAAGGTTTCTGTGTATCAATTCCATTATTCTAAATTTACTGCAAAAATACACTTTTTAATAACGGAAATAAAATTTAATTTTAAAATAAATTTCACTAAATCCTTCTTTTTCCTTATATTTGCGTCCTAATTTTTATTAAAATAAAATTATGAGTGATACAATTCTTTGTCCTGCATGTAACTCCGAATATACTTATGAAAACGGAAATTTAATGGTATGTTCTCAATGTTTTAACGAATGGGACCCTGTCGAGGAAGCAGCTAACAACAGCGATAAAATTGTTGATGCTAATGGTAACGAACTCCAAAATGGAGATACTGTAGTAGTCATCAAAGATTTACCAGTAAAAGGGGCACCTAAACCTGTAAAAGCAGGAACAAAAGTAAAAAATATCCGCCTAAATTTTGATAGCGACCATAATATTGATTGTAAGATAGATGGGTTTGGCTCTATGGGGTTGAAATCTGAATTTGTAAAGAAAGCTTAAAGTATGCAAAAGTATTTCTATACCACATTCATCTCTTTAGTGATGTTAAGCACTGCTATCTCTTGTAAAAAAGAAGAAACACAGAGCCAAGATACCCAAAAAATAGAACAAGTATCTGATGCTCAAGTCTTCATCTTGAACAAAGATTCAAGTAATATTGATTGGAAAGGATATAAAATTTTTAAATCTGAAAGCACAAGCCACTTCGGAACGATGAAATTCGTGGAGGGAGAGATTAGTATTAAGGACAACCAAATCGTTTCAGGAAAATTCATTGCCAATACAACTTCTCTTGCTAATGTAGATTTAGCAAACAACCCAGAAGCCTCTAAACAGTTAGACAATCATCTCAAAAGTGCCGATTTCTTTGATGTGGAAAAATACCCAACGGCTACTTTTGAAATCAGTAAAGTAACTCCTTCTGAACAAGGCGACTATAACAGCATTTTAGAGGGAAATCTTACCATAAAAGGCATCACAAGAGCGATAAGTCTTAATGCTAACATAAAAATAGACACTAAACAAGTGAGCATTGCGACTGAACAAACGGACATTGACAGGAGTCTATTCGGAATAGAGTTTCAATCACCGATAGAAAATGGTGTTATTAAAAATGAAATTACTCTACAAATCATCATAAAGGCTAATCTCAAAAAATAAATTTTTCATTTTTTTTTAATTTTTAATTATTATTTTATTTCGTTACTGCTCGATATAATAAATATCGGGCAGTTTTTCGTTTATAAAAAATAATTTTATTCTCTATTATTTAGCAATTTTAACACTTCTTAGAATCATTATTTCAATATTCTATTATAATGAATTACATCTTTTTTTCAAGATAAATATAATTTCTTTATAAGAAAAAAACTACTTCTATAGGATAGACATATAATTTTGGAAAAATTTTATCTTAATAATATTTCTTCCACTTTTTTTTCAGTTCCTCTAAAATCTTATTCTCTGTGGTGTTCTGGCTCGGCTGATAAAATTTAGCCCCTTCCAATCCCTCAGGCATGAACTCTTGAAACACAAAATTTCCCTCATAATCATGAGCGTACTGATAATTTTTGCCATAATCCATCTCCTTCATCAGCTTCGTAGGAGCATTACGAAGATGTAATGGAACAGGTAAATTCCCTGTCTTTTTTACCCAATTTATTGCTTCATTTATCGCCACATAAGTGGAATTACTCTTTGGAGAAACCGCTAAATATACCGCACATTCACTTAAAATAATCCTCGCCTCTGGGTTTCCTATCACATTAACTGCTTGAAAACATTGGTTGGCAATGGTCAGAGCATTAGGATTGGCTAAACCAATATCCTCTGCCGCTAAGATGAGCATTCTACGAGCAATGAACTTAATATCCTCTCCGCCAATCAGCATGCGAGCTAACCAATACACCGCTGCATTTGGGTCTGAACCTCTAATGGACTTGATAAATGCTGAAATCACATCATAATGCTGTTCACCATCTTTATCATAAATCACCATATTTTCTTGCAATACCGAAAGAACCTTCTCATTAGTAATTTCTCCTGATTTTTCCTTCAAAAACTGGTTTAATACCACCTCCACAGAATTAATCAATTTCCGTGCATCCCCTCCTGAATATTGTATCAAAGCTTCTTTCTCTGTAATGGCAAAATTAGTCTTAAAATCAGAATTATATCTAGCCAATGCCACCTCTAAAATTTCTTCTAATCTCTCATAAGGTAAAGATTTTAGAGTATAAACTTGGCAACGAGATAATAATGCAGAAACCACCTCAAAACTAGGATTTTCCGTAGTTGCTCCTATTAGAATAATCCAACCCTTCTCGACCGCATGAAGCAGACTATCCTGCTGACTTTTATTAAAACGATGAATTTCATCTATGAATAATATCGGGCTTTTCCCCATGAAAAGATTTTGCTGCCTTGCCTGCTCTATCACCTCACGAACATCCTTTACTCCAGAATTTATCGCATTAAGTTTGAAAAATTTTCTCCCTGATTTTTCTGCTATAACCTCTGCTAAAGTAGTCTTTCCTGTCCCAGGGGAACCCCAGAAAATCAATGAGTTTAATGTATCATTTTCTACCATCTTACGGATGATTCCTTGGCTCCCTGTAAGATGTTCTTGCCCTACTATCTCCTCAAAACTTTTTGGTCTTAATTTTTCTGCAAGTGGTATCATATTGTATAAAAAATAAAATATAGCCAATGAAAATTATTCATTGGCTATCGTTATTCTTACTCTTCTTTTTTCTTTTTCGTTAATTTCATTATATGATCCCAGCCAAAAAATAAAACAAAAACAATTACTGCTACCCACCAATATGAAGTTTTATTTTTCTCCCCTGTATTTGTAAGCTTAAACATTCTATCCCAACGGATTTTTTTACCCTCTGCTTGATAAGAAGAATTGCTATCTGCAAATAATCCTTCTACACTCAACCAAGTAAACATTGGTTTTCCGACAATATATGTCTCAGGAACAAATCCAAAAAATCTAGAATCCAATGATGAATCTCGGTTATCTCCTATCATATAATAATAGTCTAACTTTACTTCATACTTATCAGTAACCTCTCCGTTGATGTAAATTTTCCCTTCCTTAACCTCCAAAATATTCCCTTCATATTTTCTGATAAGATTTTTATACATCGGTAAAGTTTCCATATTAACATCTATCACATCTCCTCTTTTCGGAATTTTAATCGGACCATACCAATCTGTATTCCAATCTTTATTAATAGGAAAAATAGTATGAGGTTCATTAATCCTATCAGAATAAATATTGCGTTGCTCCTCATCTGTTTTCTTCATATTAAGATGGTAAGCAATACGATTATCTCCCTTAGCCTCAATCTCTGGAGTAACTGAAATTATTTCTGAATCTTCCTTTAATTCATCTGCTAATGTCTCTGTTAAACCACTAAAACGATACCAAAACACATTTCCTCTCTGTCTTTCTACTACTGGTAAAAATCCATAATTTTGGTATAAATAAGGAATATTCAGTTGAGTTTTTGCCTCTATTTCATAAGCTTGTTGAATTTCTGCATCATCTTTTCTTTCCTCTGGATTACCGTTGATGTATAATCTCCCTGCTCTAAATTCTAATACATCACCAGCCACTGCGACCGCTCTTTTTACATAAGGATCTTTTCGGTCAATTGCTGTATGCACACTGTCATCTGGATAATTAAACACCACAATATCATTTCGCTCTACTTTTTCCCAACCTGGCAAACGGAAGTAAGGCAGCTTTATATCTTCAACATAAGACTTAAAATCATTTTTAGGGTTACCATCTTTCCCTTTATCCCAAAGTGTATTTTGTAAAAATGGGATAGAAACAGGTCTCATCGGAAGTCTCAATCCATAATTTAATCTATTAACAAAAAGGAAATCTCCTACCAATAAAGTTCTCTCCATAGACCCTGTAGGAATAGCAAACGGCTGGGTAATAAAAGTATGAATTACCGTGGCGAATACCACTGCATAAGTCAACGCTCCCGGCAAAGACTCCTTTTTTATCTCATCATCGTCTTCATCTATCTCTTCTAATTCTGTTTTAGATGAATAGTTCACCATCGCCATATAAACAAATGGCAAAAATATTGTCAAAGTCTTTTGAGTAAAACTTCTCTTTCCAAATTTCCCCATCAAAAATAAATGGAAAATAGAAATCATAATAGTTCCTACAATTGGAAAGTAAGCAAAAACCACCCACCATTTTGGGTTTTTAGTTTCTTTAAGAATATGCCAATAATTATAAAACGGAACAAATGCTACTAATGGACTATATCCCATTTTCTGAAATAATTTCCAAGTAGAAACTCCCATCAAAGCACTCAATATCAATACATAAAGAGAATAAACTAATATATATTCCATCTATATTTTTTTAGAAAACACAATTTTATTACAAATATAAATAAAAAGGGACAAACATTGCCTTTATATTATTATAATCCCAAAACTTCCTTCATTGTAAAATTTCCTTTTTTACCCAAAATCCACTCCGCTGCAATCACTGCTCCCAAGGCAAATCCTTTTCTATTAAATGCTGTATGCTTAATTTCTATTTCATCTACTTCTGAGCGATAATACACGGAATGAGTTCCTGGCACTTCTGATTCTCTGATAGCTTTAATTCCCAACTTTTTCCCCTGAGTTTCATCTAACTTCCAATCCTCAAAATTTGAATGCTCAATAATTCCTTGGGCTAAAGAAATTGCTGTACCACTCGGAGCATCTAATTTATGAATATGATGTATTTCTTCCAATTGGCATTGATAATTTTCTCTGAAAGGGTATATCAATTGAGCCAATTTTTCATTCAAAGCAAAAAATAAATTTACTCCCAAACTAAAATTAGAGCCATACAAAAACGCAGCCCCCTCTCTTTTGCAAATCTCTTCTATTTCACCTTTTCTATCTAACCAACCTGTTGTTCCACAAACCACAGGAATTTTCTGTTCCAAACAAAATTTAATATTATTATACGCAGAATCTGGACTTGAAAATTCTATCACAACATCAGGTTGATTGAGATTTTCTCCATTAGGAGTTTCATTAAGTCTAGCAACTACTTCATGCCCTCTACTTTGGGCTATTTGGTCAATAATTTGCCCCATTTTTCCATATCCTACAAGTGCTATTTTCATTTTTTATTCATTTTTATTAAAATCTATAATTTAGAGATAAACCTGCTTTCACCGAATAATCGGGACTCGTAAAATCATTGATAATCACAGGAGAAATTGCCAAATCTGGATCTCTTCGTCCTTCATAAAGATGAGCATCTACAACTGCATCAACAATATTTAAAATATAAACTCCCAATGTAATAGCAATAGCATAATCTCGCTGTCTTTTTCGGCGATCTTGTGCATTACCTAACGCCGTTAATAAATCCACCCCTGTAATATCCGAAAACTCATGGGATAAACCATTCAATTGAGCGTTAAAAGCATTTTTATACCTTACATATTGATTGTTATTCCAAATAATAAAGCCTATCCCCGTCCCTATTGCTCCCCAAACAATAGGAATTTTCCAATATTTACGATTATAATACTGTCCCCACCCTGGCAAAATAACAGATTTCCACCCTGCCTTCCTAGGGTCAAGTGTCAAAGGTTTATTTTTATTTAATTTTTCTATCTCTGCGACAATATCTTTTTCTGTTTTCAAAGTATCTGTAATAACCTCTTGAGCCAAAATACAATGTCCTATAAGAAAAAAAATAAAAAATAGTTTTTTCATCTATATATTTTAATTAAAATATGAGATAATTTTTTCCAGCTCCTCTTTATTCATAAAATTTAAAACAATTTGTCCCTTATTCCCTTTACCCTTTGCTTTAATTTCTACTTTTACCTCTAGTCTATCTGCAATAGATTTTTCTGCTCTTCTTAGATTATTTGGTAAGGTTATCGGTGCAGGAGAAATAGTTATTTCTGTTGGTTTTTTTAATTTTTTCGCCCACTCTTCTGTTTGCCTTACATTAAGTTTTTCTTTGACCACTTTATCAAAAAGCAATTGCTGTTTATCATTCCCTTCCACGCTTATAATAGCTCTTCCATGCCCAGCAGAAATAACTCCATTTCTAATCGCTTGCTGGATATCTGGACTCAGCTTCAATAATCTTAAAGCATTAGTAATAGTGCTTCGTTCTTTTCCTACACGCCCACTAAGAGCCTCTTGAGTTAATCCTATCTCTTCTAACAATCTCTGATAAGTTAATGCTACTTCTATAGCATCAAGGTCTTCTCTCTGGATATTTTCCACCAAAGCCATTTCTAACAATCCTTGGTCATTAACCAAACGAATATACGCTGGTATGGATTTCAATCCCGCCAATTTAGAAGCCCTATATCTTCTTTCTCCAGAAATAATTAAAAATTTATCTCCCTCTTTTTTTAATGTTATCGGCTGGATTATTCCTAATGCTTTAATAGACTCTGATAACTCTTGCAATGCCTTTTCATCAAAATGAGTTCTTGGTTGGTTAGGATTAGGGTAAATATCCTCTATAGGAATCTCCATGATGCTCCCTACCAAATCCTTAGCTCCACTATCTTCTATGGTTTGCACGGCCTTAGTCTCAGCATTCAAAATTGCTCCAAGACCACGCCCCATCGCTCTTTTTTTATCTCTCATAATATTAATATGATAAATGCCTTATTAAAGACGCTTTTTAATTATTTTTTCTTTTTTCCTATCTCTCTTCTCAAGCCTGAAGTAGGAATTTTCTGTTCATTTTTAAGCAAAACTTCTTCTGCTAATTGAATATACTGAATAGCCCCTTTGCTCTCGGCATCATATTTCAAAATACTTTCACCAAAGCTCGGAGCTTCACTCAATCTCGTATTCCGATGAATAATCGTTTCAAAAACAATTTCAGGAAAATGAGAATTAATCTCCTCTACCACTTGATTTGAAAGCCTCAAACGAACATCAAACATTGTTAATAACAATCCCTCTATATCTAATTCTGGATTATGATATTTTTGAATATTTTTAATGGTATTCAACAGCTTTCCTAAACCTTCCAAGGCAAAATATTCGCACTGAATAGGTATAATCACAGAATCAGCTGCTGTAAGGGCATTTACCGTGATAAGCCCCAAACTCGGAGCACAATCTATAATAATGTAGTCATATTCATCTTTAACCTCTTCTAATGCCTCTCGGAGCATATACTCTCTCCCTTCTTTATCTACTAACTCTATCTCTGCAGCCACCAAATCAATATGAGATGAAATAATATCCACATTAGGAGAAGTCGTTGGTAAAATACACTCTCTCACATTAGCGCTATGTTCTAATAAATGATATGTAGAATAAGTTACCTCCTCTACTCCTAAACCAGAAGTAGCATTTGCCTGAGGGTCAGCATCAATCAGCAAAACTCTTTTTTCTAAAACCCCCAATGCCGAAGCAAGATTCACGGAAGTAGTAGTTTTCCCTACTCCTCCTTTTTGATTAGCTACACCTATTATTTTACCCATATTTCTATTTTAGATTCCAAAAATACAATTATTTTTACTTTAATATACCTTTGCCATTTACCATTCATTATAAATAATTAAATATCAATATATTAAACCAAATAAAAATTATCCACATATTTTTTATCTTTGTGGATTAAATTTCACCCTATGAATCTTAAGAACCTTCAAATAAAATACCATAAAGATTTATCTGAACTTTATACTCCAGCAGAAATCACCGAGCTTTTTGCTATTTTTACAGAGGAAATTTTGAATTGGAACAAAATCACACTTCATCTTAATCAAGAAAAAACTATCTCTGAAAATCAAGAAAAAGAATTCCTTTCTGCTCTTCTTTTACTAAAAACAGGAAAACCTTATCAATATATTTTAGGCAAAAGTATTTTCTTTGGTCATACTTTTTTCGTTAATGAAAATGTGCTTATCCCACGCCCAGAAACCGAAGAATTAATAGAATTTATTATTTCTCATCTATCACAAAAAAAGCACTTGCCCTTAAAAATTTTAGATATAGGAACTGGAAGCGGCTGTATACCAATTTTATTATCAAAATATTTACCTAACACACACATTACCAGCATAGATATTTCAGAAAAAGCATTGAAAATCGCAAAAAAAAATGCAGAATTTCATCAAGTAAACATTCAATTTATCCTAAAGGATTATCTCCACGAAAACTTAGATAATATTTATGATGTGATTGTAAGCAATCCTCCATATATAGACCCATTAGAAGAATCTAACATTCATTCTTCTGTAAAGAATTTTGAACCTCAAATCGCACTTTTCACTCCTGAAAATAGAGCTTTAGCCTTTTATGAAAAAATTGCAAAAGATAGTCAAAAATATCTTTCCGAAAATGGACAACTATTCCTTGAAATCAATCAAAAACTGGGAATAGAAACATTAACTTTATTCAATAAATTTTCTAAAAGTCAACTTATTAAAGATTTATCAGGGAATGATAGATTTATAATTGGACACAAATAATTTGGGGGTAAAAAACATCTTCTTTAGGAATTTTTTTTACTATTCTTTTACTTGATGATTAAAATTTTTAATATACTTTTCCCAATCCTCTTGAGTTCTAATTTTTTGATACTCATCAGTCGCTATTACCGCTAAATAAGGCTCTAATTCTTTAGGTTTTCTATACCCAGGGAAACTAGTAATTAAATTTGCTTTTTCATCAAAAAACACCATTGTAGGATAACTTCTTACTCCAAGTACATCAGCAAATTGATTTCTGGAACCATTTCCTCCATATTTTATTTCTCTATTTGGATCATAAGTAGGATTGGTGAATGTTCTTCCATTAAACTCCACTTTCTCTCCCCCTTCTGCATCAAACTTAACAGCATAAAAATTATCATTAACATATTTAATAATTTCTTGATTTTGGTAAGTCTGATTTTCCATTCTTTTGCATAATCCACACCATTGAGCAAAAAAATGTACTAATATTTTTTTAGGCTCTTTCTTTTGCTCTTCCAAAGCTTCATTCATTGTTATCCATTTTATTTGTCCAAATCCTATTGATGAAATCAATAAACAGGTTACAAATACTATTTTTCTCATAATTTTATTTTTTATTTATTTTTCCCTTAAATTTACTTCTGTAAACTTCCCATTGCTCTTGGGTTTTTGTCTTTTTATACTCTTCTGTGGCAATAAATACCAAATATGGCTCTATGTCCATCGCACTAAAATATCCTACCAATCCCGTAATCAGTTCTCCATCCGTATCGATAAACATCGTAGTAGGATAACTAGTAATATTTAAATATCGTGCAAATTGATGTTGATTTCCTATATTTGATTTTTTATTTACATTAAATTGAGGATTTTCAAATTTTTTACCTGAAAATTCTACACTTTCATTACCCTCTGCATCAAATTTTACAGCATAATAATTTTCATTAATATACCTTGCAATATCTGGATTACCAAAAGTATACTTTTCCATATCCTTACAAGGCCCACACCAATTAGCATAAAACTCTACTAAAATCTTTTTAGGATTTTTTTTCTGGGCATCTAACGCTTGATTCATAGTCATCCAATTTACTTGAGAAAAACCATATCCAAAATTCACCAATAAAAAGGCTAATAATATTTTTTTCATTATAACATCTCATTACTTGGACAAATATATAAAACTTTCTCCTCTATAAAAAAGATTGCCAATAATTAGGCAATCTTTAATATTCTTATCCAAATTTTATTTTACTCCATGCATCATCTTACTAATTGGACGACTTAACATTATCAATAACACTCCGCAAACACTTACAAAACCTGCGATATAAGTAAATATTTGTCCTGCACCCATAGTCTCTACATAGGCAGCAATATATCCACCCATAATATTTGCAAAGAAAGAGGACAACATCCACACAGCCATCAACACAGAAGCTAATTTAGGAGGAGATAACTTTGTCACCACAGAAAGTCCCACTGGTGATATACAAAGTTCCCCTATCGTATGTAGCAAATAGGTCATGATTAACCACATCAATGCTGCCTTATTCGTCATATCATTTATATCCCCATTAGCACTTCTCTCAGCTACTGCTCCCAATATGAATAAAAATCCTGCTCCTAAAATAATCATCCCTACTCCCATTTTTACAGGTGTGGAAAGTTTTTTTCCAATAGGTGATACCCAAAACATGGTAAATAATGGTGTCAAAGTTACAATAAACAATGGGTTTACTGACTGAAACCAAGAAGTAGGAATTTCAAAACCACCTATCGTTCTATCAATATATTTATCCGTATATAATGATAATGAAGATCCTGCCTGCTCAAATCCTGCCCAAAAGAATACCGCAAAAATTAACAAAATGAAAATTACAGATATACGCTGTCTCTCCTCTCTTTCATTTAATTCTTTCCCCGTTTCTGGATTTACTGACTTTACCCCTACACTTTCTACTGTATCTACAGCAGCTCCAACAGGCTTAACTCCTAAATCTCCTAAATACTTTGGCGATAATACATTAAAAATCACCTGTCCTAAAAGCATTCCGATACCAGAAGCCAAGAATCCATATCTGTACCCATAAGCAATAGAGCCATCTGCGTTTGTAGTTGCAAAAAGATTATCAGAAATTGCACCTATCACAATTGGAGCAAACATTGCTCCGAGATTAATTCCCATATAAAATATAGAAAACGCAGCATCTCTCCTTTCATCACCATCTTTATATAATCCTCCCACCAAAGTAGAAATATTCGGCTTGAAGAAACCATTTCCTATAATGATTAACAATAACCCCACATAAAGCCCCATCATATTATTCATCGCAAATAAAGTAAACTGCCCCAACATCATCGTAATCCCACCAATCATTATAGCTAATCTTTTACCTAAATATCTATCTGCTAACCAACCGCCAATCAAAGGAGTAAAATATACAAATCCCGTAAAATATCCATACAACACCATTGCATCTTCCTTATTCATCCCCAAACCTCCTTCCATCAACTTTTTCGTAAGATAAAGTGACAATATTGCACGCATTCCATAATAACTAAAACGCTCCCACATTTCAGTAAAAAACAATAGGTAAAGCCCTTTAGGGTGTCCTTTCTTCTGCTGAACTACTTCCATATTTTGTTTATATTTTTTTATAAATTTAGGCAAATATAATTATTTTTTATTATTTTGCAATGTTTAATCCATTATTCTTTATCAATAAGTGAATTTTTCAGCTTATTTAATTCACTTTTTATAAATTCTAACCGCTCTATAATCCCTACATGCTCCGAAATTTTTTCATTCGTTACCAGTGCAAAACGAGCCCCATCGAGAGTATAACCTTTTTCCTCTACCAAATGAAAAATCATCTTCAAATTCTTAATATCCTCTGGAGTAAAATAGCGATTACCCTTCGCATTTCTTCTTGGTTTTAAGATTGGAAATTCTTTCTCCCAATGCCTAATTTTAGAAGTATTAACATTGAAAGCATTGGCGACTTCTCCTATGGAATAATACAGCTTATCTGGTAAATTAATTTTCATTAAAAGTATTTTAATTCCATTTCTGGTTTTATCTCTAAAAGAGTTTTATAAATCAATTCTATAATTGCAGAAACATCTTTTTTCTCTACCATTTCCACCGTAGTGTGCATATACCTCAATGGTAAGGAAATTAGAGCTGATGGCACACCTCCATTAGAATAAGCGAAAGCATCTGTATCAGTGCCTGTTACTCTACTACTTGCAGCTCTTTGAAATGGAATTTTATGCTTTTCTGCTGTTTCTAAAATCAATTCTCTTACCTTATGATGAACTGCCGGAGCATAAGTGATCACAGGCCCCAAACCACATTTTTGGTCTCCTTCCTTTTTCTTTTCTATCATTGGAGTAGATGTATCATGAGTTACATCTGTTACAATAGCAATATTAGGTTTAATTCTATCTACTATCATTTCTGCCCCTCGCAATCCTACCTCTTCTTGCACGGAATTTGTGATGTATAATCCGAAAGGTAATTTGTCCTCATTTTCTCTCAGTAACCGAGCCACTTCTGCAATCATAAAACCACCGACTCTATTATCCAAAGCTCGGCACACGAAATATCTATCATTTAGCTCAAAAAACTCATCAGGATAAGTAATCATGCACCCTACATGAATTCCCATCTCTTCCACTTCTTCCTTAGAATTTGCTCCACAATCGATGAAAATAGTTTCTATCTTCGGAGTAGGTTCATTCTGATTAGTACGAGTATGAATTGCTGGCCATCCAAAAACGCCCTTTACAATACCCTTTTTACCATGAATATTCACAATCTTAGAGGGAGCAATAAGCTGATCTGAACCACCATTTCTAATAACATAAATCAATCCATCATCTGTGATATAATTCACATACCAAGAAATTTCATCAGCATGAGCTTCTATTACGACCTTAAACTCCGCCTCTGAGTTGATAATCCCATAAGCCGTCCCATAATAATCTAGCTCTATTTTATCTACAAAAGGGCGAATATAATCGCACCAAAGTTTCTGACCATTCTGCTCAAAACCCGTTGGCGATGCTATATTCAAATAATTTTCTAAAAACTTTACCGATTCTTTTTTTAATTCTAACATAAAAAGGAATAATTTTTGATGTGAATTTAGTTTAACTCTTTTTTAATTGGGTAAAAGTAATGATTTTTTATAAAATACAAATTCTATTTTTCATTTGCTGGGGAATATTCTCCTATTCACAAGATTCCTTAACCTATAAAAAACTCCGTGATGAATACGGAAAAGAATACTACTATGACCATCTGCTCAAAGCCAAAGTCTATATGATTAACGGTGAAAAAGTAGTCATCATGGATGAAATGGAAATCCAAACAAAACCAAAATTTAATAATCAACTTGATAAAAACTATTACAATTTTCTCAATAAAAAATTAAGTAGAGTATACCCTCTTTTTCTAACTGCTTTACAACAATATCGCAATCTACAAAAAGAAATCACTAATATGCGAGGTAGTGAAAAAAGACAATACATCAAAGCAAAACAAAATGAGTTAGCCCTACAATACGAGAGCCAACTCAAAGACTTAACCACCTCCGAAGGGCAAGTGTTTGCCAAACTCATGTGCCGTGCTACTGGGAAAACCATCTTTGAAATCATCAAAGAACTCAAAGGCGGTTTTAATGCATTCATTTGGAATATCAAGGGAAACATTGCCGAGGTAGATATTAAAAGAGGCTACAATCCACGAAAAAACAGAGATGATGAATACATAGAATCGTTATTGGTATCCAATTGGCAATTAGGGTACATTAAACCTTATGATGGTTACCAAAAATATACCCCAAGAAACTAAAGTTTAGCTATGGATTTTAGTAATCATCTTTGAGATTTTTTCTAAATAGAATACATCTATTTCATCTAAGACATCATCTCGTTCACTATCCACATCTAAAACGCCCATCACCTCATCATTTTGATTAAATATAGGCACTACAATCTCTGATTTCGTTGCACTACTACACGCAATATGCCCTGGAAATTGCTCTACATCTGGAACCAACTGCGTTTTTCTCTCTTTCCAAGCCGTACCACAAACACCCTTACCAAAAGCAATTCTCGTACAAGCAATCGGCCCTTGAAATGGAGCTAAAACCAATTCATTCTCTTTCACCCAATAAAAACCGACCCACCACCAAGAAAATACTTGATGTAAAGCCGAGGAAATATTCGCTAAATTCGCCACTAAATCCGTTTCATAAACTGTCAAAGCCTCTATCTGTGGCAATAATACCTCATATTTTTCTTGCTTTGTCGCATTCTCTGGGATGTATAAATTCTCTGCCATTGTCTCTATTTTTTATATAAACCTATGTAAATTCTTTTCAAAAAATTTGTAATAAAATTAAATTCTTCTTCACACTCTGAATAACGAACTTCCTTAAACTTTACAAATTCCATCATCTCTATAAACTCTATCAAAATCGGCATAGGAAACAGAAGCGTTAAGAAAATTAAAATGAAATTCCGTGAAGAAACTTTCCTTGTTTGAGCGTGAGCGAGTTTGGAAAGGTTTAGGAATTGATTTTAATTTTTAGCTGAATTTCCAAGCCTTGAATTTTTGCTTCTTTTGTTTCAAGACAAAAGAAAGAATACAAAATCATTGATTGTCAATCTCCAATAACCCCAATTTAATTATATTTTGGAAAAAAAGTTTAGACCACCTATTCTATTTCAAAATTGCATTAAGCATTTCTCGTTTTCCTTTGGGACCTTCTACTTTTTCTACTTCAAAACCTAATTCTACAAGCACTCTTCTGACGCTTCCTTTAGAGGAATAGGTAGTTAAAAGCCCACCCTTTTCCATTTTGTCTTTCACTAATTCAAAAAGAGGTTTTTCCCACAAGTCGGACTGAACCCTTGCACCGAAACAATCAAAATACACCAAATTTATCGGAGGCAAATTGATTTCATTTAAGGCAAAGAAGTCAGTTTTTATCTTCTTTAAGAAAAAATTGGGCTGAATCTCTTCCAATCTCTCCCACTCAGTACGGTGGATTTTATGATAAGCCTCCTTAATACTCTCCTCTTCAAAAAGTTTATCGTAGCCCAACTGCTCGGCTTCTTGCTCGGTGATGGGATATTTCTCCAAGGAATAATAATTAATCCGCACATCAGATAAGGATAAAAATTCTCGCAAAGTTACCAGCACATTTAGCCCTGTCCCGAAACCCATTTCAAGGATGTTGATTTCTTTTTTAGTTACTTTTTTCAATCCGTGTTTGATGAAGACATGCTCTGCCTCCTGCAATGCTCCATGATGAGAATGATAGCACTCATTTAGCTCCCCAATGTACAGAGTCTTGCTATTATCCGCTGTGGTTTTTATCTCTCGTTTCATCTCCTTTCCCTTTTTTCTCTTTTTTAGACCTTGCTTTGATGGCTTCGTTGGTGCTGGTAATAATTTCCGATGCTTCGGCGGTGAGATTCTTAAACAATTCTGGTTGAGCAATGCTCATCGCTACTAAATACGGCACTGCTTTTTTATTGATAAGCTCTAAAAGTGGCTTTCTCAGACTCGTAGCACTGCTCTTCTCTTTTTGGGAAACTTGTGCTTTCTCGTAATCTGAACGAATAACTGCAAAAGCATTTTGCTTGGTTTGAATCTCTGCTAATGCTTCTTTCACCCCTGCAAGTGCCTCAATAGAGGGCTTTAACTCTGTGGCGGAGAAATCACCTAACAGAGAGTTAATCAAGGTAGATTGACTGGCATAGTTCTCCCCCGTTATCTTCACGCCATACTTTTTGAAAATGTCTCTTAATTTCTTGGCGTGGGCTTTTAGGTTTTCCAAAGGGATATTTTCATAACCTTTCAGGAGTTTATCCAGCACTCTGATGGCTTGGTCTCTTTGAGCATCGGCCTCCTCTAATTTTGATAAGGCTTGGTCGCTTTTCACCGCGGAGGTCATTGCTGTGGCTTGTTTTTCTATTTCCGCAAAGGTTTTCGTTAAAAACACATCATTTTGCACGGCTGCCACTGCCTTAAAGGCTTTTACCAAACGGAGAGCGGTGTCTCCAAGCTCGGTAACTCTGGCTATGGTAATTACTTTTTTCATATTATAAAAATTAAAATATTAATTGATTATTTTTTTGCTGAATAACTATTTAGTCATTGATAGATTTTATCTGTTTTTTGCTCATTACTATTTAGTAACTTGATGCTTTTACTTCATTTTGGTTAATTACTATTTAATAGTTAAATCATTTCATTTGCTTTCTATTGATTAGCATTTAGTAAATAAATAAATCTGTCTATTTTCTATGTGTTACTATTTAGTAATTTAAATCTATTGCCCCAATTTTCCTAATTCTGTTATTTTCTTTGCAAGCTCAATGATTTTTTCTAACTGCCCTGCTTTCAAATTTGTCAATGATTGCTTTTCTTCTTTTCTACTTCTTAAAGGGTCTTTATGTATTTCTGCCAAGGCTTTTCTGATATAATCTACATATTCTGAATTGTCTTCATCTTTACCATTTTTCTTTAATTGTTCAGAAAAACCAACTACCGACTTAGCTATTGTTTGTTTATAAGCATAATCTTCAATAATATTTTTCTGTTTTGTATATTGATTAGCGCAGAAAACAGCCCCCATAATAGGTATTGGCAACAATAATATTCTCCCTAAAATAATAAACCATTGATTATTTTCATTGATACTCTCCATAAAATACCAGCCTAAACAACCCGCACCTCCTAAACAAACAATTGCTCCAACAATCCAAAAAAACAAAACCCAAAAATTGTTAGCCTTTGCATATTGAGAATTAAAAGCAGCACTCAGCCCTTGTGCTGTTTTATATTCTAATGCTTGTTTTGCACTATTTATGAGTTTTTCTGCTTCAGCTAAAAATCCTTTTCTTTCTTCTTCATACTTTTCTAAATTTTCTGTATTTATTTTTGTTCTTTTTTCAATTTCGACAAGTTTGTCTTCCTTATCTTGTAAGTATTTAACAAAATTATCCGTTATATTTTTATTTGCTTCGGCTTGAGCTCTATAAGTATTAATATCGTTTAGACTTCTATTAGCTTCTGTACTTATACGAGATAAATCTGAATTTAAATTTCCCTGTTTTGATACTTCATCAGAAAACCCTTGTAGAACGTTTGATATTTCTTCAAATTTAGCTTTAGAGTTATCTAATTTTTTTTGTATTTCATTATGAAGAGATGAAATTTCATTTTCTTTGGTTGTAATATTTTGCTCTAATTTTTCACTCTGTTTCAAAATTTTTCCTAAATCAATTTTTACTTTTCTTACATCTTCTATTTCCTTTTTAAATTGTATTTTGTGTTCAGAAAAATCGCGAACATTATAATTGCGAAGTATTATTTTCATTCCTTCTACATACAAATATAAATTAGTACTTTCTAAACTAGAGTAAATTCTACTTAACTCGTTTTGAATACTTGTTCTCTCTTGATAAGTTGATAATCTTATAAACATCTCTGGGTTATTCACAAGAGTAGTCAAATCGGTTAATATATTTTCCACTTCTGCGATTAAAGTTCTGTAGGTATATTCAGATTCACTTCCATAAACCTTTCCTTCATGATCACTAAAATCGATGTTTTTTATTTTTTCTCTGATCTCTACTATTTTTACCTCAATATTTTTAATTGTTCCTATTTCCATATAAATTGTAATTTTTCTTACAAGATTAATAATTTTTATAGAATACTTCACAAATCTAATGATTTTTTCATTAAGATTCATATTAAAATAAATGCTTACCTTTGTCTTAGAATTAAAATTGAAAATTATGATTATCCAAAAAGTAGAAAAATCTCGTTTAGAGGCTACAAACACTGAGAACATCACTTTCGGAAGTGGTTTTACAGACCATATGGTTATTTGTGAATATGAAAATGGGAAATGGGGAGAGCCAAGACTTATCCCTTACGGAAAAATGGAGTTTTCTCCTGCCATGATGGGTGTACATTACGGACAAGCGTGTTTCGAGGGAATGAAAGCTTATAAAGATAAAGATGATAATGTCTTTCTTTTCCGCCCCGAGAAGAACTTTGAGAGAATCAATAAATCTGCAAAGAGATTAGCCATCCCTGAACTTCCAAAAGAAATCTTCATGGAGGGTCTAAAAACCTTGGTAGATGTAGATAGAAACTGGGTACCGTTCGGCGAAGGATATTCATTATACCTTAGACCTGTGCTTTTTGCCACTGAAGAAGCTCTTATGGCAAGACCAGCTAATAAGTATATGTTTGCTATTTTAGCTACTCAAGCGAAAAGCTACTACACTAAGCCCGTATCCGCAAAAATCTCTGATTACTACTCCAGAGCAGCAAATGGCGGTGTAGGCTTCGCCAAAGCAGCTGGAAACTATGCAGGAGCATTCTACCCAACAAAACTTGCCAACGAAGAAGGTTACGAACAAATCATCTGGACTGATGATGCTACACATACTTACTTTGAAGAAAGCGGAACAATGAATGTGATGGTAAGAATAGAAGACACCATCTACACTCCGAAAACTTCTGACAGAATTCTTGATGGCGTTACCAGAGATAGTATCATTCAACTTGCTCAAAGAAGAGGCATCAATGTAGTGGTAGGTGATGTCCCAGTAGAGAAAGTAATCACCGCTCATAAAAACGGTACACTAAAAGAAATCTGGGGAGTAGGAACCGCAGTAGTAACTAATGTTTTTGAATCCATAGGTTATAACGGAGAGCGTTTATCTCTTCCTCAATTAAGTGAAGAAGAAAGTTTTGCCCTTACCCTAAAAAAGGATTTAACTAATATTCAAACTAATCTTGCAGAAGACCCATTCGGCTGGAGAGTTTTAGTAGAGAAAGTAAATTAATAATATAAAACAACACTGATTGGTGTTGTTTTTTGTAAAAAAATAATAATATCATCTTGATATATATATATATATATATATATTATATTTGCATATCTATATTTATTAAAAATGTAATTTTATGAAAAAAACTTTATTTTCAATTCTTCTATCAACATCTATCGTTGGTGTAAATTATGCTCAAAACACTAATTTGGATAGAAATTATGTTAATTTTCAATATGTAAATCTTCCATCTCGTCCTATTGAAGATAGCAATTTACGAACCTATTTTGTTGATAGCAATTTAGATGCAATAAATAAATCTAACTTTGCCAATAAAATGGTTTTGGCAGGATTTCAAAAGAAAGAAAATCCCGATGATGCCTCACTAAACATTCTTCTCTCTTTGGATAAAATCAATATAAGAAAAATTGATGTCAGCGAACAAAAATACGAAAGAGAAGGTAAAGATGGTCAAAAAGAGATTATCTACGAATACACACCGTATATTTCTTATGGAACAAAAGCTAATTTAAGGATCAATAGCAAAATAAACGAAGGTACATCTTTCACTTACGGAAGAGACCTTAATAACTATTATGGTCCTAGTAATTATAACTATTCAAAAGCAAAAGAATACATAGAATTAAACTATCAAAGAATAGTAAATGATATTCAAGAGAAATTCATTTCAGAAACTATCAATAGTTCTGCTCATGTAGTAAACAACTATTATGCTTATCCTACCTATAATGAAAATATTAATTTTTGGATTTTAGCTTCTAAAAAACATCCTGAATATGAAAATCATCAAAATGTCTTTACTCAAATAAAAAGTTTGGTTTCAAAAATAAAAGCACATGAGTCTCTTGAACCTCTTAAAAATGAACTAACACCTATTGAAACCTATCTTTTAGATGTTTTATCTAAGTATCCTGATGATAAAAAGCCTCATAAAAAAATCAGATATGCTACATATTATAACTTAGCTCAATTATATTTGATTTTTGACATGCCTGAAAAAGCAATAGAAATGGGGGATAAAATTATTGCCAATGACTATGATACTAGAGACGGCAAAAAATTCAAAGAAGAAGCTGAAAAGCTGATTCATTTAATGAATATCAACCATACTAAAACAAGACATTTTAGTGTAAAATAGAAAAAATCCCTCTCAAATTTGAGAGGGATTTTGTTATTAATATGCTTTTGCAAAGAGAACTCTTCTTTTTGATGGCTTCCCAGAGATTAAGGAAACGCCTTCTTCCTCTTCGATATCTAAAGGGATACATCTTATCGTAGCTTTAGTCTCTTCCTTGATTCTCTCTTCTTCTTCTTCCGTTCCGTCCCAATGAGCCGAAATAAATCCGCCTTTTTCCTCTAAAACTTGCTTAAATTCTTCATAAGTATCTACCTTAGTGATATGCTCATCTCTATATTTAAGCGCCTTATTATAAATATCTTTTTGAATTTGTTCTAAAAGATTTTTGATATAATTTTCTACGCCTTCCAATGGTTGAGTTTCCTTTGTCAAAGTATCTCTTCTTGCCAACTCTACTACTCCATTCTCTAAATCTCTTGCTCCAATTGCTACACGCACTGGCACACCTTTTAGCTCATACTCTGCAAACTTCCAACCTGGCTTATGAGTCGTTCTATTATCATACTTCACAGAAATACCTAATGCTTTTAATTTATCCCTCAATACATAAGCGACCTCATCAATTTGAGCCAACTGCTCTTCACCCTTAAAAATAGGGACAATCACCACCTGAATAGGTGCTAAGGTCGGCGGTAATACTAAACCATTATCATCTGAATGGGACATAATCAATGCTCCCATCAGCCTTGTGGAAACTCCCCAAGAAGTAGCCCACGCATGTTCTAATTTTCCTTCTTTATTCGCAAATTTCACATCAAAAGCCTTCGCAAAATTTTGCCCCAAGAAATGAGAAGTCCCTGCCTGTAGGGCTTTTCCATCTTGCATCATTGCCTCTATGCAATAAGTTTCATCTGCCCCTGCAAATCTCTCGCTCGGAGATTTTAACCCTCTTACTACTGGCACCGCCATGAAATTTTCTACAAACTGTGCATAGATTTCTAACATTTGTTCTGCTTCTTCTATTGCTTCTTCTCTAGTTTCATGAGCTGTATGCCCTTCTTGCCAAAGAAATTCCGCTGTTCTCAAAAATAAACGAGTTCTCATTTCCCAACGCACTACATTTGCCCATTGGTTAATTTTAATCGGTAAATCTCTATAAGATTGAATCCAGCTTTTATAAGTATTCCAAATAATCGCTTCAGAAGTAGGGCGGACAATCAATTCTTCCTCTAATTTAGCCTCAGAATCTACTATCAATTTAGAAGGATTTTCAGGATCTGTTTTTAGACGATAGTGAGTAACCACTGCACATTCTTTCGCAAAACCCTCTGCATTTTTCTCCTCTGCTTCAAATAGACTTTTTGGGACAAAAATTGGAAAATACGCATTTTCATGACCTGTTTCCTTAAACTTTTTGTCTAATTCATCTCTCATTTTTTCCCATATTGCATATCCGTACGGCTTAATGACCATACAGCCACGCACCCCTGAGTTTTCCGCTAAATCTGCTCCTACCACAAGCTCGTTATACCATTTACTATAATCTTCTGCTCTTGAAGTTAATTTTGCCATAAATCTTATATTTTATTTTTATGATAAAAATCATTACCTTTGAAATTATTTTTTTAAAAAATTGGTATATTTTTGGTAATAATTATTCTGCAAATATAATCAATAAACTTAAAATTCATTAAATTGTTTTAATATGAAAGATTACACCTATAAAAATTTATTCTCATCTCTTTTAACCAAAGGAGGCATGGCTATTTTAAGTAGTTTAGCATTAATTTCTTGTGGGATACAATCTGGCTATACAGAAACTGATGGTATCTACTATGACCCTAAATCCGATAAAATAGAGCAAAGAATAGCTTGGCAAAGTACAAGATATGAAGATGATTATTACAGACATGAAGAAAGTATCATAGGACAATCTCAAAAAAATCAAAAACAACAAAACGAAAAATACAACAACAAAAACTGGGGCAATAATCAGAAAATAAAAACCTCATCAGATTGGGGCGTTTATACTGGAACTCAAAATAACTACTATTATGATAGTTATTCTGTTTGGGGTAATCCTTACAACTTTCATTCGCCTTATTATTTTGGGTATTATAATTCTTATTTCGGGAATTATTACTCTGGCTGGAATTTAGGTTTTTCTTGGGGAAATCCTTGGGTGTATTATAATTCCTATTATTGGAACGCAAATCCATATTGGGGATATGGCGGATATTATAATCCGTGGTATTACAATCCTTTTTACTCGCCTTATTACGGAGGATACTACGATTATTACTATTATCCTAATTACTACGAAAGAGGCTACTACCCTGCTAGAAACTACCGAAAAAGTAGTGCCGATCAAACCTTCAGAGGGAATAATTCCAATAACTCTTGGGGAAATAACAGCAGTTCTACCTATAACGATAGAGGATTTGAAAGAAATTCATCTTGGGGAAGAAATGATAACTTTGAAAGTAATAATACTTGGAGAAATAACACACCAACGCCTCCCCCTACAACAAACTCCTTCCCAAATGATGGCTCAAGAGGAAGTTTTGGAAGACAACCCTCTTGGGGCGGAGGAAGTAACTCTGATGGAGGTTTTAGAACAAGATAAATATCATCAAACATAATTTATAACAATGACTAAAAAAATCGCAATACTGACAGGAATATCTGCAAGTACTGTTTTCTTTGCACAAGATATTTCCACAATTAGAAATACTACAGAAATTTATGATAACAATATCATCACTGGGACAGCAAGATATTCATCTATGGCTGGTTCTATGGGTGCATTAGGAGGGGATATTTCTTCTCTAAATTCTAATCCAGCAGGGCTAGGTGTTTTCATTACTAGTGATGCTAACATTAGCCTACTTATCAATTCTACAAAAACAACTTCTTCCCTTGCTGGAAGAACTACGGAAAATAGCATTGATAAAACAACTTTAGGACAAGTAGGCGGAGTTCTTTCTTTTCAAACAGAAAATAATAGCCCTTGGAAATTCATCAATATCGGTATAAACCTTATCAATGAAAAAATAGACAATAGAATACAATCTCCAAGTAATCATGCTGTTATTCTTCATCGCACCACTGATGATAAAATGATTTATTCAGGGCATAGATTTGGAAATAGTAATTCAACACCAAATAATCTACTTTATTCTGGACATCAATTTGAAAGAATAGGAAGTCGTTCTAAACTTAATTTAGGATTAGGAGCCAATTATGAAAATAAAATCTATATCGGAGCAGGAATAAATATCTCCTCTCTCAATGTGGAGCAGTATGATGAACTTTATCTCACACTTCAAAATTCTTCTCCTGAAAGTTCAGCCTATTTCAAGAAACAAAATACTCCTTTCAAAGAAGACGCCACTGGCTTCTCCATATCTGCAGGGGTTATTGGGAAAATCAACCACCAAATAAGATTAGGAGCTTCTTTGGAGTCCCCAACTTGGTATAGCATTGATAGAGACTATAATTATTATGTGAATAATATTACCTCTAAAAGCTCTGCTATCCATTCCTATACAGGTTCTGAAAGCAGAAATGTAAGAACTCCTGGGAAATTAACTCTTAGTGGAGCCTTTATACCTAATAAGAATTTTGCATTTAATGTAGATTATCGTATGGATTTAGGAAAACCTCATTTTAGTAGCAATGGAGAAGCCGAAACTCAACTTAATAACTTCTATAAATCCACTTATAAAGCACAAAACGAGTTAAAATTTGGAGCCGAATATAGAATAAAAGGATTCCGTGCAAGAGGAGGGTATGCCTTTACTACTAGCCCTTTTAGAAATTATTCTTATACCGAAAATAATTTCAGTATTATTGATGCTAATGGAAACCAAAGTTCTCATGGAAAAATCTCAAACTATATCGTTAGTAAATCCCAAGTACTTTCAGGAGGGGTAGGTTATGATTTCAAATCATTCTACATTGATGCTACTTATCAGCATGTTACTTATACTTATGCCAACCCATTCCTTGATGGACTTTATGTTCTTTCTGCATCTGCTAATGCATATTATACCTATTCTAATACGAGTATTATCTCCAATGCAAAAACTAAGAGAGGCAATATAACACTTACTCTAGGATGGAAATTTTAGTAGAAATTTTACTATAAAAACAATGGAGACCCAGATTTTGAGGTCTCTTTTGTTATTTTAATGACAATATTTTTATATTGTATCAACTTTTCCTAATTTCGCAAAATTCTCCAAGAAGAGAAAAAAAAATCGATTTCCAAAATTATAAAATAATGAATAATACTCTCAAGGGCTATTTATTTGCACTTATTTCGGCACTGACTTATGGCATGATTCCACTTTTCATGATTCCATTAAAGAAAATGACTAATTTCTCCATTGATACGGCTCTATTTTACAGATTTTTTATTGCTGCTATTTTTATTTTAATCTACCTCTTTTATCAAAAAGAAAGTTTAAAAATAAATATAAAAGAGGGGATAATTATGGCTATATTAGGATTATTTTACTCTTTATCCTCGGAATTTTTATTTGCTGCATACGATCACCTTAGCCCTGGTATAGCTTCTACTATTTTTTTTATTTATCCTATAATCGTTGCCCTTATTTTAGGTTTCTTTTTCGGAGAAAAAATATCATTTGCTACGACCATTTCTCTAGTAGTAGTCGTTATCGGGGTGGGTATTTTGAGTATAAAAGATGATTTTAATATTAACTATATTGGTCTTTTTATTTCTTTATTAGGTGCCTTAGTTTACGCCTTATATATTATTATCATTAATAAAGCTAAAATCAGTGCATCTGGAATAAAAATTTCCTTTTATTCTATGTTATTCGCATCAATATATTTTCTCTCAAAAACATTGTTTTTAGGAAATTCCATAACTATTCCTAATATGGAGACAAGCGTTCATCTCTCTTTATTCTCTTTTACAACTACCGTATTATCCGTCGTTACTCTTGTTTATGCTATACGATATATAGGTTCTACTCCTACAGCTATCATGGGTGCTGTAGAACCTATCATTGCTGTAGCAATAAGCGTGTGGATATTTCAGGAAGAACCACTAACTTTATCTTTAATGTTAGGAGTTGTAATTATTATCATTGGTGTTTTAATTGACATCATTTTTAACAAAAAATAAAAAAAGTTCCTTAAAAGGAACTTTTTTTATTGATTTATAATGCTAATGCTTTCTTTTCTGCATTAACTAAACCTTCTAAATTTTTACCTCCTGCCGTAGCAAATCCTGCATTTCCTCCACCTCCACCTTGAATTTCTTTTGCTAACTCTTTCACGATATTTCCCGCATGATATTTATTTTCCAAATCTGTTGAAACACCTACAGAAATCATCGGTTTCTCTCCTGCATCAGATAAAATCACAATCAATGAAGTTGGAATTTCTCGTTTTAATTGAAATACAATATCCTTCACTGAATTAGCATCTAATGAGGTTCTTTTTACCAAAATCTGTTTATCTCCATGTGGTATAAAATCTTTTTTCCAATTTTGAATTTCAGCCTGAACTTTCTCTCTTTTAAGTTGCTCCAATTCAGATTTCAGTTGAGCATTCTCATCTAATACTTTCTCCACAGATTTTATCAAATCCTTTGATTTCAAAAGCTCTGTCAATTTTTCTGCTTGACTTTCTAAACTCCACAAATACTCTTTTACCTTCTCCCCAGTAATGGCTTCTATACGACGAACACCTGCTGCAACTGCCCCCTCTGATAATATCTTAAAATACCAAATATCCCCCGTATTTTTCACATGAGTCCCCCCACAAAGTTCCTTACTCTCTCCAAACTGTATCATACGGACCTTATCTCCATATTTTTCACCAAATAAAGCCATTGCACCTGCTTCCATAGCCTGTTGCATAGAAATATTTCTGAACTCTTTAAGCTCTATCTTTTCTTGAATTCTCTCATTTACCTTTTTTTCCACCTCACGAAGTTCTTCCTCGCTCATTTTTTGGAAATGAGAAAAATCAAAACGAAGAGATCCAAAATCTACACGAGAACCTCTCTGCTCCACATGCGTTCCTAAAGTTTCCCTTAACGCCTGATGCAAAAGATGTGTCGCCGAATGATTTGCTTCTGTTAAAAATCTACTTACAACTTCGGCTTTAAAAGGGTCTTCCAATTTACTTGGCAAAGTCTCTGCGATATGAATAATCAAATTATTCTCTTTCTTTGTATCAAAAATATAAGTAGTCTCCCCATTTGCTGAAGTCAAAATCCCTCTATCACCTACCTGTCCTCCTCCTTCGGGATAGAATGGTGTAACATTAAATACTAAATGATAACGAACACCTTCTTTTTGACTTTCCACTTTTCTATATCTGGTAATACGAACTACAGCATCTAGTGTATCATAACCAATAAACTCTTCATCGTCATCATTAATAATTACCCAATCATCCGTTTTCATTTGTGCTGCAACACGAGAACGCTCCTTTTGTTTTCTCAAACTCTCTTCAAAAGCTTCTTCATCAAGGGTATAACCTTTTTCTGCTAAAATAAGCATAGTCAAATCAATCGGAAAGCCATAAGTGTCATACAACTCAAAAGCCTTCTTGCCAGAAATTTGCTTCTCCTTTGCATTATTCATCATCGCATCAAGCATCAATAAGCCCTGCTCCAAAGTCCTTAAAAAAGAAACTTCTTCTTCTTTAATCACTTTTTCTAATAAAGTATGATTCTTTACCAACTCTGGAAAAGCCTCTCCCATTTGTATCACCAATGTTCTTACCAACTTATAGAAAAATGGTTCTTTTTGCTCCAAGAAAGTAAAAGCATACCTCACCGCTCTTCTTAAAATTCGGCGAATGACATACCCAGCTCCTGTATTAGAAGGAAACTGTCCATCAGCAATTGCAAAAGATACCGCCCTAATATGGTCCACAATCACACGAATCGCAATATCCTTTTCATCATCTAATTTTCCCGTATATTTCTTTCCAGAAAGTTCTTCTACTCTTTCAATCAAAGGTGTAAAAACATCGGTATCATAATTAGAAGATTTACCCTGAAGAGCCATACAAAGACGCTCAAATCCCATTCCTGTATCCACATTTTGTTTTGGTAATTTCTCCAAAGAGCCATCGGCTTTTCTGTTAAATTCCATAAACACGAGATTCCAAATTTCCACCACCTGCGGATGGTCTTTATTTACTAATTCTTTTCCTGAGATTTTGGCTTTTTCTTCTGCAGATCTTAAATCTACATGAATTTCAGAACATGGACCACACGGACCTTGCTCACCCATTTCCCAAAAATTATCCTTTTTATTTCCATTAATAATTCTATCTTCAGAAATATGTACTTTCCAAAAATCATAAGCCTCTTGGTCTCGTTCCAAATTCTCCGTAGTATCTCCCTCAAAAATCGTCACATAGATATTCTCCTTCGGAATCTTATAAACTTCTGTCAAAAGCTCCCACGCCCAAGCAATCGCCTCTTTTTTGAAATAATCTCCAAAAGACCAGTTGCCGAGCATCTCAAACATTGTATGATGATAAGTATCTCGCCCCACATCATCTAAATCATTATGCTTTCCAGATACGCGAAGGCACTTTTGAGTATCAGCCACCTTGGTAGAGGTTGGTTCTTTATACCCTAAAAAGAAATCCTTAAACTGTGTCATTCCTGAATTGGAAAACATCAGTGTAGGATCATCTTTCAGAACTATTGGTGCAGAAGGTACTATATGATGTCCTTTACTTCTAAAAAAATCTAAATATTTTTGTCTTATTTCTTGTGAAGTCATAACTCTTCTTTTATTAACTATATTAATATGGGCAAAATTAACGATTTTATTTATAAAATAGGAAGATAATTGATGCTAACACTACTTTTTCCTAATCAGAAATAGCCCTAAAAAAGTAATTCCCCCATTGATAATCAAAAGCTCTAAACCTATTTTAAAATCTCCAAAGAGCAAAACTTGGTGCTGGTCTATAATATATGTAAGAATTGGCGACAAAACACAAACCAATGGCACCAAAGCATCTCGTATCTTAAACTTAGTGAAAATCCCAAAAGCAAAAAGTCCCAATAATGGTCCGTAAGTATAACCCGCCAACTTCAAAATAAGCCCTATCATAGAGCCATCATTAATCCACTTAAACACAAGAACCATTAATAGGAAGGAAAGGGTAACTCCAATATGTATTTTTTTTCGGAATGTTTCCTTTTTTTGGTCTGACCATTCTTTGTCTTTAATTCCAAAAATATCAATGCAAATAGAAGATGTTATGGCAGTCATTGCCCCATCCGCACTCGAGCAAAATGCAGAAATTAGTCCTATAATAAAAGTAATACCTATAAGCGGAGACATATAATTAAGTGCCGCCACAGGGAAAAGCTGGTCCTTCGTTGCCGTTATTCCTTCTTTCTCAGCGAAAAGATGTAACATACCGCCCATGTATAAGAAAATCATAATCATTCCTAATAAAACAAAACTTAGGATGAGCATATTCTTTTGACTATCTTTTAGATTAGAAACAGAGATATTTTTCTGCATCATATCTTGGTCTATCCCTGTCATAGCGATAGTAATAAATGCTCCTGCTAATATCTGCTTTATGAAGAAACTTGCATTTATTACATTAAAATCAAACACCTTCAAGTAGCCATTGCTATCCATAAGTGATAAACTCTCCCCCATACTTAGATTCATATCATGAAGAATATAAACCACACATGCCACAAGCCCAAGGAGCATGGCTGAAGTTTGGAGAGTATCAGTATAAATAATAGTTCTCACTCCCCCTTTGTAAGTATAGAGAATAATCATCAGGAGAGTAAGTAAAGTAGTGAGCCAGAAAGGAACACCAAAGCTATCCAATACCATCAGCTGGAGAATATTTACTGCTAAATACACTCTCGCCGTTGCACCTACTAACTTGGATACAATAAATATCAATGCTCCCGTTTTATAGGTTTTTTCTCCCATTCGCTCTTGTAGATAAGTATAAATAGAAGTTAACTGCATCCTATAATATATGGGAAGCAAGACATAAGCAATGATGGCATAACCTATCATATAGCCTAATGTAATCTGTAGGTAACTAAAACCATCCGTCCCCACTGTACCTGGCACACTCACAAAAGTAACCCCAGAGAGTGTAGAACCTATCATCCCAAATGCGACTAACCGCCAGTCGCCCATACGATTACCAATAAAGAAGCTATCATTATTACTCCCTCTACTGGTAAGCCAAGAAATAAATAACAACAGCCCAAAGTATCCTAAAATTATACCTAATAATAATGTTGGTGAAATCATTTTGTTTAATTTTTTAGCAATGATATGAAATTTAATCCTTTATCTGCAATAAAATCAAGATTTTTCAAACTAAAATTTATCTCATTGAGAACCTAAACACATGGTATCATTCCGAGATGGCGTGCCTGAATTTTAATTCTCATCATCTCGGAGTGAAACAGCTTACTTTTATTTTCATTCATACTTTCTCGGATAGAGATTCACTCAATAAATTTCCATTCACACTTTCCCAACTTGGGACGATATGCCTAAGTTTTCATTCTCTTTGTTCTAAACTGGGACGGACAACTTTTATTCCCATTCACACTTTCCCAATTTGGGACAATGTGCCTGAGTTTTAATTCTCGTTTTCCCAACTTGGGATAATGAAAACTAATTTTGGTTCACATAAGAAAAGAGCCTTACCGAAGTAAAACTCTTTCTTGTTTTTATATCAAGGGCTTATAATCTTTCATTTACGATGTCCTCTATCACCTCTGGGTTCGTTAGCGTAGAAGTATCCCCAAAGCTGTTCAAATCCCCTTCCGCAATTTTCCTCAAAATCCTTCTCACAATCTTGCCTGAACGAGTTTTCGGTAAGGCAGAAACAAATTGTATTTTATCTAATTTAGCGATTGGCCCCACTTGGTCAGAGATAAGTTGGTTAATCTCCCTTCTCACTCTGTCGCGGTTTCTATCTTCGCTAAATCCTTTAAGAATCACATAGCCATAGAGTGCATTTCCTTTAATATCATGCGGATAACCGACAATAGCACTTTCGGCAACGGATTGGTGTTCGTTGATAGCGTCTTCTATTGGTGCTGTTCCCAAATTATGCCCAGAAACGATAATCACATCATCTACTCTCCCTGTGATTCTATAATAACCCGTTTCATCTCTTAGTGCAGCATCTCCTGTAAAGAACTTACCAGGGAATGCCTTAAAATAAGTATCCTTATAACGCTCATGATCCCCCCAAATGGTTCTCGCGATAGATGGCCAAGGGTAGGCCACACAAAGATTTCCCTCTACTTGATTGCCTTCCACCTCTATACCTTTCTCATTCATCAATACAGGTTGTACTCCCGGTAAGGGAAGGGTAGCATAAGTAGGTTTTGTCGGTGTTATAAAAGCTAACGGCGAAATGAGAATTCCTCCAGTCTCAGTCTGCCACCAAGTATCTACAATTGGGCAACGCTTCTTCCCAACATGGTCATTATACCATCTCCATGCTTCATCATTGATGGGTTCTCCTACCGTTCCTATCACCCTTAGAGAACTTAGATCATATTTTTCTACCCATTCTGTATTCTCTTTCCCCAAGGAACGAATCGCTGTAGGTGCGGTGTAGAAATGGGTAACCTTATGCTTCTCAATTACCTCCCAGAATCGGTCAGGATTAGGATAGGTTGGTACCCCCTCAAAGATTACCGTAGTAGCACCATTAGCTAAGGCTCCATAAAGCGTATAAGAATGCCCTGTAATCCAGCCAATATCTGCCGTACACCAAAAGATATCTTTTTCTTTATAATTAAATACATTCTTAAAGGTATACCCCGTATAAACCATATAGCCTCCGCAGGTGTGCAACATGCCTTTTGGCTTTCCCGTAGAACCAGAGGTATAAAGAATGAATAAAGGATCTTCTGCATCCATTATCTGCATCACATTCTCCACCGAAGATTTGTCCAACAACTCTTGAAGCCAAAGGTCTCGCCCAGATTTCATCTCCACTGCTTGTCCTGTTCTCTTTACTACAAGGACCTTTTTCACGCTTGGGCATTGTTCTAATGCTTCATCTACAATACCCTTCAAATCTATCTCTTTGTTTCCTCGGTAACTGCCATCAGCACAGACCACCACTTCACATCCACAATCATTTATCCTTGAAGCCAAAGCATTCGCTGAAAACCCAGCAAAAACCACAACATGAACAGCCCCAATCCTCGCACAAGCTAACATTACAACTGGCAATTCTACTATCATCGGTAGATAGATACATACTCTATCCCCCTTTTTTACACCTTGACTACGAAGAACATTTGCCATCTTCCCTACTCTATCATAAAGATCTTGATAGGTTAATGAAATAGCTTCTTCATCTGGATTATTAGGCTCCCAAATAATTGCTGTTTTTCTTGCTCTATATTTTAAATGACGATCTATACAATTTTCTGTAATATTTAATTTAGCATCTCTAAACCATTCTATTCTTGCTTCATCTATATCATAATTTACTACCTTACTCCATTTTTGTTCCCAAACAAAATTCTCCTCTGCTATATTTCCCCAAAATTTTTTAGGATCTTTCACAGACCTTTCATATTGTTTAAAATAATCAGGAAGATTGTTAATAACATAATTGTCCATAAAAAACATTTTTATTGCTGAAGCACAAAGATAATATTTTCAAAAATTCCTTGTATTTTTTATTTAATTATTTTTTACAATGTATCATTATTTTTATTACCTTTGCAACAATGAAAATGGAAAAAATATTCTTTTCAAATGATGGACAACATGTAGCCTTTTTAGACTACCGAAGATTATATTTATTTTATTAAACGAAGTCAATATTGACTTCGTTTTTTTATATCCATAAAAAATACTATTATTTTATGCTCAATGTATCATCTCTTAGTAATGAAGAAATTCTAAACATTCTTAGCCAAGCACTAGAAATAGCCAATGGGAAAGAATTTAAAGCTAAAGAATCTATTTTCGTTTCAAATCTTTTTTTTGAAAATAGCACAAGGACAAAAATAAGTTTTGAAGTCGCGGAAAGGAAACTTGGTCTTAATGTCATCCCCTTTGATGTTTCTCAAAGCTCTGTAAATAAAGGAGAAAATCTCTATGATACAATAAAAACTCTTCAATCCATCGGTATAAATTTAGCAGTTATTCGCCACCCACAAAATGAATATTATAATGAGTTAAAAAATATTGACATAAATATCATCAATGGAGGTGATGGCACTGGAGAACACCCAAGCCAAACGATACTTGACTTGATGACTATTCAGCAAGAATTTGGCTCTTTTGAAAACTTAAAAGTCGCTATTGTGGGAGATATTAAGCATAGTCGTGTCGCAAATTCTACTTCTACTGCTTTAAAAAAATTAGGTGCTGAAATATATTTTTCTGGCCCAAGAGAATGGTGCAATAAAAATGATTTATCTCAACAAGGGAATTTTAAAGAATTAGACCAAATCATATCAGAGATTGATGTTTTAATGCTTTTAAGAATACAACATGAAAGACACGATAATCAAAAATCATTCTCCGTGAAAAACTACCTACAACAATACGGACTGACCAAAGAACGAGAACAAAAAATGAAAAAATCAGCAATTATAATGCATCCTGCTCCTATCAATAGAGGTGTAGAAATAGACAGTGATTTGATAGAATGCTCCCGCTCCAGAATTTTTAAGCAAATGGAAAATGGCGTTTTTGCAAGAATGGCCATTCTGAAAAATACTTTGGAACAAAAAGGTTTCTTATTTGAAGAAATAAAATCAACAAAAAATTAAGATTATGAAAATAATTAAAAATGGAAAAATCCTTGATGCACAAGGAAACCTCATCTCAAAAGACCTACTGATAGAAAATGGCATCATTACAGAAATTTCGGAAAAAATAGATAAAAAAAACGCCGAAATTATTGATGCCAATAGACACTTCATCAGCCCTGGGTTCATTGATGTGCATGTTCATCTTCGGGAACCTGGAGGAGAGCATAAAGAAACCATTGCTACTGGTTCTCGTTCCGCTGCAAAAGGTGGATACACCACGATTTGTCCTATGCCAAACACTAACCCCGTACCTGACCGTGCGGAGCGTTTTGACGATTTACTAAAAAGAATTCAACAATCTTCTATAATCAAAATTAGACCTTATGGAGCTATTACGGAAGATTCTATGGGGCAAAAAATAACTAATTTTAAAATCTTAAAAGAAAAAGGTGCAGTAGGATTTACTGATGATGGTGTGGGAGTTCAAGAAGCAAAAATCATGTTTGAAGCTATGAAAGAAGCCGAAAAAGTAGAACTCCCTATCGTGGCACATTGTGAAGATAATTCTCTAATTTTGGGTGGCTGTATTCACGATGGAGAAAAAGCTAAAGAATTAGGATTAAAAGGTATCCCAAGCGTTTGTGAATCAGTCCATATTGCTCGTGATATTCTTTTAGCTGAAGCCACTGGTGCTCACTATCATGTTTGTCATGTATCCACAAAAGAATCCGTGAGAGTTATTGCAGATGGAAAAAAAGCTGGAATCAATGTAACCGCCGAAGTTTCTCCACATCATTTGGTTTTAACCGAAGATGATATTCCGTCCATGGATACTAACTATAAAATGAACCCTCCCCTCCGAGCAAAAGAAGATAGAGAGGCTCTCATCAAAGGGATAGAAGAAGGAATTATAGATTGCATCGCTACCGACCATGCACCTCATACCGAAGAAGAAAAAAGCCAAGGAATGTATAATTCTCCTTTTGGAATTGTAGGGTTTGAAACTGCTTTTCCTGTACTTTACACCAAATTTGTAAAAACAGGAAGATGGAGTTTAAAACAACTGATAGACTGGATGACAATAAAACCTGCCAATGTTTTCAAACTAGAAAAAATAGGAAAAATAGAGGTAGGATATTATGCGGATTTAACAATTATTGACCTTCAAAAAACCGAAAAAATAGATAAAAACACTTTTGTTTCCAAAGGAAGAAATACTCCTTTTCATGGTTGGGAATGCTCTGGATGGCCCGTCGCTACTTTTGTAAATGGAGAAAAAGTTTACTAAATCAATGACTTGAACTAATTATAATAAAAAAATGAACAATAAAAAACTCATATTAGAATCAGGAGATATTTTCTATGGAAAAGGTTTCGGTGCCAATGAAAATTTCGAAGGAGAAATCATTTTTCACACTGGAATGACTGGTTATCAGGAAATTATTTCTGACCCTGCATATTTTGGTCAAATCATCTGTATGACCTACCCACTTATTGGGAATTACGGAATTAATAGAGATGATTACGAAGGCATAAAACCTTCTATCAAAGGACTTATCGTGAAAGAACTTTGTGATTTTCCTTCTAATTTTAGAAGCCAAATTCCCCTAAACGATTTCTTTAAAAAGAAAAATATATCAGGTGTTCAAGACATTGACACGAGAAGACTCACTCACATACTCCGTGAAAAGGGGAAACAAAAAGGAAAAATTGTAGATATTGATGCTAATGAAGAAGATATTATCAATGACCTTAGAAATTCAATACATTCACTTCAACAAGTTGCCAATGTTTCTACTGAGACACCTTATGCAAGCCCTGGACGAGGACCTAAAATTGTCATATTAGATTTTGGAACAAAACTAGGAATTCTGCGTGAATTATCTCTAAGAAACTGTGATATTACTGTAATGCCTCACGATACCTCCGCAGAAGAAATTTTACTTATGAATCCTGATGGTTTACTCTTATCAGGAGGACCAGCGAATCCTCAAGAACTCCCTTTTGCACAAGAAACCGTAAGACAACTCATCGGTAAAGTCCCTATTCTCGGTATCAATTTAGGGCATTTGATTTTAGGAATGGCTTGTGGAGCAAAAATAAAATCCCTAAAAACAGGTATTCACGGAGGAACACCAGTATTAAATTTAGCCAATCAAAAAGTAATTTTAACTTCTCAAAATCAAAACTTTAGTTTAGAACAAGAAAGCCTGAAAAATACCGATTTAGAGGAAACTTACATCACTCTAAATAATAAACTAAACCAAGGGATAAGGCATAAAGAACATGCTTGTCTCTCTGTCCAGTTTAACCCTGAAGCCAATCCTGGAGCAGAAGATTCTCGCTATATTTTTGATGAGTTTATTGATATGATAGAAAAATTTAAAAAATAAAAAATCCCTCTCAAACAATGAAACGCACAGATATAAAAACAATTTTAGTCATCGGCTCTGGCCCTATCATCATTGGTCAAGCTGCTGAGTTTGACTATGCAGGAGCTCAAGCATGCCTTTCCCTAAAAGAGGAGGGCTACCGAGTGATTCTCATCAACTCCAACCCAGCCACTATTATGACAGATGTAGAAATCGCTGATAAGGTATATATTGAGCCTATTTCTTTAGAATTTGTAAGCCATATTATTAGAAGAGAAAGACCTGATGCATTATTACCCACTTTAGGAGGACAAACGGGACTAAATATGGCGGTAGAACTACAAAAATCGGGAATTTTAACTGAATGTAAAGTAGAGATTTTAGGAACAAAACTCTCAGCTATTAATAGAGCAGAAGACCGAGATCTCTTTCGTGAATTGATGAGAGAATTAAATGAACCTGTCCCCGAATCAGAAATTGTTAACACTCTACAAGGTGCTATTGATTTTGCAAATAATATCGGATACCCTGTGATTATCAGACCTGCATTCACTCTCGGAGGGACGGGCGGTGGCATCGCTTCTAATGAAAAAGAATTGAAAGAAATTACAGAGTTAGGATTAAAACACAGCCCTGTAAATCAATGTCTTATAGAAAAATCAATTGCTGGATATAAAGAAATAGAATACGAAGTTATTCGCGACTCTAATGATAATGCTATTGTGGTTTGTAACATGGAAAACATAGACCCTGTTGGTATTCACACAGGAGACTCTATCGTCGTTGCACCAGCTCAAACCATGACTGACCGAGAAAACCAAATGCTCAGAAACGCTTCTCTAAAAATCATCAGAGCTTTAGGAATAGAAGGGGGCTGTAATGTACAATTAGCTCTTGACCCTCATTCTTTTAATTATTATGTTATTGAGGTAAATCCTAGAGTTTCTCGCTCATCGGCACTAGCTAGTAAAGCCACGGGATACCCCATCGCAAAAATCGCAGCAAAAATCGCAGTAGGGCTTACTTTAGATGAAATTATAAATCCTGTAACGAATAATACTTACGCTTGTTTTGAACCCTCAATTGATTATATTGTAACTAAATTTCCAAGATTTCCTTTTGATAAATTTGAAACTGCTGACCGCCGACTTTCCACCCAAATGAAAGCAACTGGAGAGATTATGGCTATAGGACGAACATTTGAGGAATCTTTTCAAAAGGCTATTCGTTCTCTCGAATTGGGAATTCAACATTTAGGATTAAAAACCAAACTAGCAGAAGTACTGACCGAAGAAATCATTGAACAAAAAATTAAAGTTTGTGATGATGAAAGAATTTTTATCATCGGAGAGGCTTTGAGAAGAGGTTTTGATTGGGAAAAAATCTCAGAATGGAGCAAAATAGATAAATTTTTCATGTGGAAACTAAAGAAAATCATTGATTTTGAACAAAATTTAACACAATTACCAAATCTTACCAATTTAGAAAAAATTAACCTCATCAAAGAAGCTAAAAAATATGGGTTTTCTGATGTGAATATAGCTCATTTTTGGGGTAAAACAGCCAAGGAAGTATTCCTATACCGAAAGGAAAATAACATCATGCCCGTTTATAAAATGGTAGATACTTGTGCTGCCGAATTTGAGAGTGAAACTCCTTATTTCTATAGCTCTTACGAGGAAGAAAATGAAAGTATTGTAACCAATAAAGAAAAAATCATCGTTTTAGGCTCTGGACCTATTAGAATCGGTCAAGGAGTAGAATTTGATTATGCTACGGTGCATTCCGTTTGGGCAATTAAGGATATGGGATATGAAGCAATTATTATCAATAATAATCCTGAGACCGTTTCTACGGATTTCTCTATTTCTGATAAACTATACTTTGAACCACTTACGGAAGAGGATGTAATGAATATCATTGAGCTTGAAAAACCCAAAGGTGTAATAGTTCAATTTGGCGGACAAACAGCCATCAATTTAGCAGAAAAGTTAGTTCCTTATGGAGTAAAAATTCTTGGGACTTCACTGGAGGATTTAGACCGCTCCGAAAATCGTGATAAATTTGAAAAAACATTACAAATCTTAGACATTCCACAGCCCAAAGGAAAAACATCTACCTCCAAAAACGAAGCAATAAAAATTGCTCAAGAAATTGGTTTCCCAGTATTGGTTCGTCCTTCTTATGTCTTAGGTGGTCGTGCCATGGAGATAGTTTATAATGAAACCGAACTCTCTCATTATATGGAAAATGCAGTAGAAGCAAGTCCTGAACATCCCGTGCTTATTGACCGATATATCACAGGAAAAGAAGTAGAAATTGATGCTATTTGTGATGGAGAAACTGTAATTATACCTGGTATTATGGAACATATAGAACGAGCTGGAATACATTCTGGAGATTCTATCGCGGTATATCCTCCACAAAATCTTACTCAAAACCAAGTAGAAACTTTGGTAAATTACACCCAAAAGTTAGCCAAGGAACTAAACATCATTGGGCTAATGAATATTCAGTATGTTCTTTCTTCAGAAGGAGAAGTTTTTGTCATAGAGGTTAATCCGCGTTCTTCTCGCACTGTTCCGTTCCTCTCTAAAATCACCGAAATTCCTATGGCTCAATTAGCTACTAAAGTAATTTTAGGAAAAAAATTAAAAGATTTAGGCTATCAAAATGGGCTAGTTCCTAATAAAGAAGGTGTCTTTGTAAAAGTTCCTGTTTTTTCCTTCTCCAAATTAACCAAAGTAGATATTTCTCTTGGACCTGAAATGAAATCCACAGGAGAGGTCATGGGGAAAGACAATACTTTAGAAAAAGCTCTCTACAAAGGGCTTATTGCTGCTGGTATGAAAGTTCCAACTCATGGTTCCATTCTTTTCACTGTAGCCGATAAACATAAAGACGAAGCTGTATCTCTAGCAGAACGCTTTCATGAAATTGGATTTAGAATTTGGGCAACCGAAGGCACTGCTAAATATTTTGAACAACATGGAATTCCTACCAAAATAGGCTACAAAATAGACCATGAAAATGAAAATCTTATAGACCTCATCCAAAAAGGTAAAGTACAATATGTGGTGAATACTACTACCAAGGGTAAACAAGCCGAAAGAGATGGCTTCCAAATCCGCCGAATGTCTGTAGAAAACGGCGTCCCATGCCTTACTTCTATGGATACAGTAGAAGCTATTTTGAAAGTGTTAGAATCTCTCACTTTTAAAATTCAATGTATGTAAAAATAAAAACTATCTCATTTTGAGATAGTTTTTATTTTTTATGAAAAAACCAAACCTATGTTTAATTATTTTTTCACTTATTTTAATTTATTTTTTACACAATAAAATATTAAATAAATTAAAGAATATTCAATAAATACACAATATTATTAAAAACAACTCAATAAATCAAAAAAAAAAAAAAACTCATTTTCAAGTATTCTCAAATATATTATCATCAATTTGGTTATACCAAATTATGTTCGTAGATTTGTGCAATCCTTAAAGCCATTGTGTTAACTAGGAGTAATAATTTTTTCATCATTTGTGTTTTTGGAATCGCATTTCTCGGAATGCGATTCTTTTTCATTAAGAAATATATAATATAAAAAATGAGACAAGTAAATTACCGCCTCAATTTTTATATTTTTTATATTTAGCAAATATTTCAGAAAACTTTTTCATGAAAATCCTCTATTTTACTCACTTCTATAATCTGAATACCAAAATTTTTCTTTGGAATTTTATTTTGTTTCGAAATAAAAATTTTATGATAGCCCAATTTTTCTGCTTCCAAAATTCTTTTTTCTACCTGAGGAACGGGACGAATTTCTCCACTTAGACCAATTTCTCCAGCAAAACATACATTATCTGGAATCGCCCAATCTTCATTAGAAGATAAAATAGCTGCTATTACGGCTAAATCTAATGCTGTATCACCCGTTTTCATTCCGCCAGTAATATTGAGAAAAACATCTTTCGCCCCCAACATAAAACCCGCTCTTTTCTCCAAAACAGCCAAAAGCATATTCAGTCTTTTACTATCAAATCCTGTAGAGCTTCTTTGTGGCGTCCCATAAACGGCAGTACTGACCAGAGCTTGAATTTCCAAAAGCATCGCCCTATTTCCCTCCAAAGTTACTGCTACAGCATTTCCTGACAAATCCTCCATCTTCTTAGTAATCAATATTTCTGATGGATTTTTTATTTCTTTCAACCCTGCCGAAATCATTTCGTAAATTCCAATTTCTGCAGTAGAGCCAAATCTATTTTTATTCGCTCTTAAAAGCCTGAATAAGTGATTCCTATCACCATCAAAATTTAACACCACATCTACCATATGCTCTAAAACTTTGGGCCCTGCGATTTGTCCATCTTTGGTAATATGCCCTACCAAAAATATCGGAATATTATTTTCTTTAGCAAATTTTATAATCTCTGATGAACATTCTCTAATCTGAGAAATAGTACCTGGTGAACTCTCAATAATCTGAGAATGAAGCGTCTGAACACTATCAACAATCATAAAATCAGGCTGTAACTTTTTGGCTTCATTCAAGATTTTCTCCACTGATGTTTCCGTATAAAGGAAGCAATTAGGATTTTGAATTTCTGTAAGCCTATCTGCTCTCATTTTAATCTGCGAAGCACTTTCCTCTCCCGATACATAGAGAATCTTTTTTTTCATTTTTAAGGCTAACTGAAGAAGCAAGGTAGACTTCCCGATACCTGGTTCACCGCTAATTAGTGTTACTGACCCTAAAACAATACCTCCACCCAAGACTCTATTCAATTCTTCACTGGGGGTTTTAATACGCTGCTCAGCATTTACTTCTACATCTACTATGGTAGTCACCTTTTGCTTTCCTTCACCTATAATTTGGTAAGTGTGGGATTTAGACTGTTTCTCTACTATTTCTTCTACCAAAGTATTCCAATTTCCACAATTTTTACATTGTCCTAACCATTGAGAATACTGCGAACCACAATTTTGGCAGAAATATGCCGTTTTTACCTTTGCCATTTATCTCAAAGATTTTATTGCTTTGCCTATTAATACTATCTCATTTTTTGTTTTTTCATAAACTTCCATGACATAATCTCCTCTTTCAAAATCTTCATTATCCCAAGTAAATTCTAATGTTTTTTCCTCTCCAGAAGTGTAGAAGAACTTTAGTTCATCGGAATATTTCATTCTTTTATTCTCAAAAATAAATTCTCCTGTATCTTGATTCACAAAAGTAACAATATCTCCAGAAGGCTTTTTAATGATAGTATAAATCTTCTTTATTCCAGACTCTACCAGTTTATTTGGTACGATATCAAAACTTACTTTTATTCTATCAATCCTTGATGCTTTATCGGTCTGAATTTCTTTACCACTATTTCTTACCTTAAAACCATTCAAGATAAAATTAGATAAAATCAGTCTTGATGCATAATTTATTTGCCCCTCTTTCTCTCGGATAATATGTTCTTTCATCTTGGAGCTTCTTTTTTCTTTATTATATCTATCATTTATTTCCTCTACTTTTTTCTGTATCTTCAGAATTTGTTGAGCAAGACTTTCTCTCTCTTTAACTAATCCTCCCTCCTTTTCTTCCAAATTTCTCACCTTACTTTTATAAGATTTTAACACAACTTCCGAGAGATTTTTCATCATTTTTTTCGCTTGATTCAGTTCTTCTTCCGTAATATTATTCTTACGAATCAACCTCCCTATTTTTTCTTTCTGAGCAATAATTTCCTGATTATTAATCTCTAAATCATTAATTGCCATATCTAAATCTTTCTCTATCTGCTTATATTCATCTTTCAGATGAGAAAACTGCTGTCTTATTTCTATCTCAGACATTTCAGTATTAAGACTTTCATAAAGCAAAATTCCTGATAATCCTATCACCAAAACCGAAAGCACAATAATAATTTTTGTTTTCATCTTGTTTTAATCATGTTATTTATAAAACTCTATGTAAAAAATCGTTCCTTTTCCCTCCTCTGTATCGAACCAAATTTTCCCATTATAATCCTCCACTATTTTCTTCACAATAGATAAGCCAATACCCATTCCTGTAGATTTTGTAGTAAATTTTCTTTCAAAAATTTTATCTTGGTTTTCTTTAGAAATACCCTCTCCATTATCCTTAATAGTTATCCTGAACTTATGTGGCTCATTGATTAGCTTTACCTCTATTTTCTTCTTCTGATAAGGAATGGATTGTATCCCATTTTTAACAATATTAGTAATCATCCTTGTAAAATGAGTTTCATCAATTCTATAAAATAGTTCTTGCTCATCAGTATAAAACTCTATTATCTCTTCAGGGAAAAGATCTAGAGAATGCTTTAAGGTCTTAATGATGTTTATTGTATCATTTTCCACAGGTGCTTTGGAATATTCTGAAAAAGACCTCGTTATAGCATGAATCACATCTATCTGATGAATTACACTATCCACCAACTTATTTATTTTTTCAATATTATCCTCATCTTTTGGATTATACTTTCTCTGAAAATTTTGAATAGATAACTTCAACGGAGTCAATGGATTATTAATCTCATGAACGATTTGTTTCGCCATCTCTCTCCAAGATTCTTCTCGCTCTATTTGTGCTAATTGCTCCATCTGATGTTTTAACTTTCGGAGCATATTATTATAAGACTCTATCAAAGGGGTAATTTCATCATTACCTTTATAATCAATAGGCGTATCCAAATATTCAATATTAGTTTTAGGAAGCTGTCTCGCTAAAATCCCCACCCTTTTCATTAATGCTTGAGAAATAAACCAAGCTACATAACCACTCAACACAAACATAATCATCATTGCAAAAAAATACTGCTTCATCATAACCATCATGTTCATTTGAAAAGATGTTTTATCAGATTTTTCAGAAATATCAACAATTCCTACAGGCTTTTTCCCTTCGTAGATAAAATCAAACAAATGATAAGAAATCTCTTCATTACTATTCTTTTCGATAAAAAAACGATATTTTGTCTTCAATTTTTCTAAATCATTTACCGACAATATTTCGTTTTTTTGTCCGAAAATCAAATTCCCTTTCAAATCATAAAATGCAATTTTAATATTGTCTGCCCATACTAATTTACCTAATTCTTCTTGAAATTTCCCCCATTTTTCTTCTCCGTTTTGCCTCTCCGTTTTATCAAAAATCTGCTGAATTTTAGTTTCTATCCTAATTAAATTTTGTTTTTTGACAGATTGTAACCATGCTATATCCTTATATAAATCAAAAGCTACCATAGCCATTATAAATAATAAATTTACCATGACTATCGCAAAAAAAATTCTACTCCTAAAATTCGCTCCCTTAAAGAATTTCATTTCCAAAAAATAATCCCTACAAAAATAAATATTTTTATCATCTTTAATCAATATAAAACCATTTATTATCCTAAAAAAGATTATTTTTGCATTATGTTAAAAGTTTTCAGCATATTTGGGGCATATATTCTCCTTTTGGGAAAAGTATTAAGAAAACCACAAAAAACCAAAGTTTTCTTTAAACTTTTTATGAGAGAAATTTATGATTTAGGTGTTAATTCATTTGGATTAGTGCTGTTTACCTCCCTATTTGTGGGTGCCGTAGTAGCGATACAGATGTATAATAATTTTAAAACTGCATCTATTCCTATCCCTCTGACCTACATAGGACACGCCACCAAAGTCGTGCTTATTTTAGAATTTGCCCCAACAATTATTAGTGTTATTTTAGCAGGGAAAGTAGGTTCTTATATCGCCTCTTCTATTGGCACAATGAGGGTAACTGAGCAAATAGATGCTCTTGATATTATGGGAATTAATTCTCCTAATTTTTTAATTTTACCTAAAATTTTAGCCTGTGTCATCTTCAATCCTTTGCTTATCGCTATCAGTATCGTGTTTGGAGTGTATGGAGGATACCTTGCTGGAATATTTACCGAAGCTTGGACAGAAGCCGAATATGTCACAGGAATACAGATGTTTTTCCCTACATTCTTTGTAGTTTATGCATTCATGAAAACTATCGTTTTTGCTTTCTTAATCGCTACCATTCCTGCTTTTTTTGGTTATAATGTCAAAGGTGGCTCATTAGAAGTAGGGCGTGCCAGTACCCAAGCTGTGGTTTGGACAATAGTAGCCATCATTATCGCTAATTTAATTTTAACACAATTATTCCTAAGCTAATGATAGAAGTCATAAATTTAAGAAAAAGTTTCGGAGATACAGAAATCTTAAAGGGGGTTTCCACTACTTTGGAAACGGGTAAAATCAATCTTATCATTGGACAAAGTGGCTCTGGAAAAACCGTTTTTTTAAAATCGTTACTCAATGTTTTTGAACCAACAAGCGGAAGCATTCTATTTGATGGTAGAGACATTATGAAAATGTCAGCAAGAGAAAAAAGACAACTTCGTTCAGAAATCGGAACAGTATTTCAGGGAAGTGCCTTATTTGATTCTATGACTGTAGAAGAAAACATTATGTTTCCACTTGATATGTTCACTAATTTTACTTACACCGAAAAAAAGAAAAGAGTAAAAGAAGTTATTGACCAAGTTCGGTTAGAAAACGCAGAGAATAAATATCCTTCTGAGATTTCAGGTGGAATGCAGAAGAGAGTTGCCATAGCAAGAGCTATCGTAAATAATCCTAAATATCTCTTCTGTGATGAACCAAATTCAGGGCTGGACCCTTATACTTCAAAAGTAATTGATGAACTCATCAAAGATGTTACAAGAGAATATAAAACCACAACCATTATCAATACCCATGATATGAATTCAGTGATGACTATTGGGGAAAAAATAGTCTATCTCCGAAAAGGCATAAAAGAGTGGGAAGGCAATATGAATATTCTAATAAATGCTGAAAGCCAACATCTTATTGATTTTGTTTATTCTTCAAAATTATTCAAACAATTAAGAGATTATCTTCTCTCTCACAACAAAAATATTTAATAATTTTTTCAATACAAAAAAAGACCTATCTTAATAGGTCTTTAATAATTTTATGCAATATCTTCTTTTTGTTGCTGATTTACCTTCTGCTGAAGTTCATATTTATCATTTTTCAACTTCTCTATAACTTTTTTTTCTTGCTCTCTTTTTATCGCATAACCTTTGCTTATATACCCCACAATTCCTCCTATAAAAAGTCCAATTCCTATTCCACCAAGTATACCCATCACATGAGACATTGTGATTTTTTCCACAGCAAAATCAGTTGTAAAATAAAACAACATCCCAGAAATTGCCAATAAAATAACTCCTACAATAGATAATCCTCTCATATTTTTTTATTTTATAATTTTCCACCTGATAACTTATAATAATCCAATGCCTTTACCATATGCTTATTCATATCCGCCCTTCTACTCTCTGGATTTGGATGGGTTGAGAGAAAATCCGAACCTCTATTTCCATTTGACAAGGCTTCCATTCTATACCAAAAAGAAATAGCCTCCCTTGGGTCATATCCCGCCATTGCCATAAGATATAGCCCCATCTGATCTGCTTCTAATTCCTGTTTTCTTCCATATGCTAAAATCCCTACCTGAGCCCCCATAGGGTAAAGCTGATTAAACACATTAGCTACTGCACTATTCTTAATTGCTCCTCCTATTACCACTCCTATTCCTTGGGCTAACATCGCTTGAGAAACTCTTTCATTTCCATGTCCCGCTAAAGCATGAGCAACCTCATGTCCCATAACCACTGCCACGCCTGTTTCATCTTTACAAACAGGCATAATCCCAGTATAAAAAGCCACTTTTCCTCCTGGCATACACCAAGCATTAACTTGGTTACTCTCAATCAAATTAAACTCCCAATTATATTCCTCTAAAACCTTCTGCTTTCCCAAATTTTTATAATAATTCTCAGCTGCTTTTTTTATTTTTTCTCCTACTAACTTCACTCTTTGTGCATCAGCTGTATTGGTAATTACTTTTGATTTAGCTAATGTTGATTTGTACTGAGCAATAGCAGTGGTTGCTAAATCACTTTCATTGGCAATCCTCAAACTTGTTCTCCCTGTCATTGGATTAGTAGCACAAGCAATAAACAATACCAAAAAAAATCCTAATACTATAAATCTTATTAATTTCATTTTAATGTATTTCAATTATTTACCCCACTCCTAAGACAATGCTAAAATCTGTGTGGCATGCTCCTTAGTCTTCACATTTTCTATAATTTCTTTACAAATCCCTTCTTCATCAAAAACAAAAGTAGTCCTCACAACACCCATAAACTCTCTCCCCATAAATTTTTTCTTTTTCCACACTCCAAAAATCCGACTAATCTCCTTGTTATCATCAGCAATCAAATCATAAGGAAAAGAATACTTCTCATGAAATTTACTCTGTTTCTCTATACTATCAGCACTTATTCCCAAAATCTCATAACCTTCTTTTTTTAACAAATGATAATTATCACTCAAATTACATGCCTCAGCTGTACAACCTGGAGTATTAGCTTTCGGATAGAAAAAAATCACCAACTTATTCCCTAAAAAATCTTGAGAATATATTACTTTTCCATCTTGATTTACTCCACTAAAAATAGGAAGCTTATCATTCAATTTTATTTCGCTCATTTTTTATTATTAATACAAATATACGCAATACTATTAATAAAATAAAAACTCTCCTATATTTTATAGGAGAGTTTTTTATATTAGAATGCTTTTATAAAAAATTATTATTCAGCACTTGCCTCTTTAGCTTTTTCTTTTTCTGCTTTTCTCTGAGATAATCCTTCTTTTACAGACTCAGAAACTACTGAAAGAATCATATCAATAGACTTGGAAGCATCATCATTTCCAGGAATAACAAAATCTACTTTTCTCGGATCAGAGTTAGTATCTACAATACCAAATACTGGAATTCCTAATTTTTTAGCCTCTGTTACCGCGATATGCTCTCTTAAAATATCTACTACAAAAATAGCAGATGGAAGACGCACCATGTCAGCAATAGAACCTAAATTTTTCTCTAAATTAGCTCTTTGTCTATCTACCTGAAGTCTCTCTTTTTTAGATAGAGTCTCGAAAGTTCCATCTTTCTTCATTCTATCAATAGAGTTCATTTTTTTAACAGCTTTTCTGATAGTAACAAAGTTTGTCAACATCCCTCCCGGCCATCTTTCCGTAATATACGGCATATTAAGCTCTTGAGCATGTTTTGCTACTACCTCTTTTGCTTGTTTTTTAGTTGCTACGAAAAGGATTTTCTTTCCTGCAGAAGTTAATTTCTCTAATGCAGAACAAGCTTCCTCTAATTTAACGGCTGTTTTATGCAAATCGATAATGTGAATACCGTTTTTCTCCATAAAGATGTATGGAGCCATATTAGGATTCCACTTTCTTGTCATATGACCGAAGTGTACTCCTGCATCTAGTAAGTCTTTAACTTGAACTTTTGCCATTTTAATTGTTATTTGTTAGTTTACTTTCCGCTGTTACGCAATCAACAAATTCTTTAGATGGGAGAATTGTTTGGGTGCTAAACTAAACGGGCAATGAGCTTTATGCTTTGTGTATACCACATTTTGCATACGAGCTACAATAATGAATACTTTTTTCTTTGCAATTGCTGATAATATAAAATCAACAATTTCACGCAAAATATTAACGCTTGGAGAATTGGAATTTCTTTCTCGCTTTTTTCTGACCTGGTTTCTTTCTTTCTACCATTCTCGCATCTCTTGTAAGAAGTCCAGCAGGTTTCAACACTGCTCTAAACTCTTCATTGATAGCACATAATGCTCTTGAAACCCCAAGTCTAATCGCTTCTGCTTGACCAGTAGTACCACCTCCTATTACATTAACAGTCAAATCATACTGACCTACTGTCTCTGTCAATAAAAATGGTTGATTTACTTTGTACACCAATACATCTGTACAGAAATAAGTCTTCGCATCTTTACCATTTACAGATATATTTCCTGTCCCTGGTTTCACATATACTCTTGCTACAGAAGTTTTTCTTCTTCCTATTTTGTGAACTATAGACATAATTATTTAATTTCGTTAAGGTTAATTACTTTTGGCTGTTGAGCTTCATGCTTATGCTCAGCACCATCATAAACATACAAGTTTTTAAGAATTGCTCTACCTAATCTATTTTTTGGCAACATACCTTTTACAGCATGCTCTACCAATCTTAGGCTATCTCTTCTTTGCAATTCTATAGCTGTTAATGATTTTTGACCACCAGGGTATCCTGTATGCCAAATGTACTCCTTAGTTTCCATTTTGTTGCCTGATAGTGCAACTTGTCCTGCATTCAAAACGATTACATTATCTCCACAATCTACATGAGGAGTAAAATTCGTCTTGTGCTTACCTCTCAAAATCTTTGCAACTTTTGAAGCCATTCGCCCCAATGGTTGCCCAGCAGCATCTACTACAACCCATTCTTTTTTCGCAGTAGCCTTGTTTGCTGATACTGTTTTGTAACTTAATGTATTCACAATTTATCGTTTACGATTAAACATATTTTCCCCTATAAAAGGTTTGCAAAGGTATAAAAATTATTTCGAATAAAAAAAATCATTCCGCTTTTTTTCATTTTTTATTCTCTTATTTTGTAACAAAATTACACCTATTGATACTAATGCATATAAAAATAATTCGTTACAATGTATTTATCACAAGCATTTTCTTCAAAGAATAAAATATTTTACTCTATTATTTCAGTCGCTTTTCTATTGCTTTTTTTTAGTGATTTTTTGTTAAGCACTCCCGAAGAACTAAAAGCCCAAACCCAAGAATATTTGGCAAAATCCAAAGAAATCGGTCAATTGCCCTTTTATGCCATTAATCTCTCTGCTAATATTTTTCTTCTCGGATTTTTATTTTTTATTGTATATATCATTCATCAACAAAGCATTACGAAATTTACCACCAGCCGAAGAAAAATAGATTTTCAAAGAATATTTTTTGCCATTTTCATTTTTGGAGGTCTGATTATTACAAGTATATTTATACAATATTTTATTTATTCCGAAGATTTTGTTTGGAATTTTAAGCCCACTCAATTTCTCATTCTTTGTGTAATTTCAATCCTATTACTTCCTTTTCAAACGAGTTTTGAAGAATATCTCTTCCGAGGATATATGATGCAATGGTTAGGAATTTTATCTAAAAATAAATGGTTTCCCCTCTTTATGACTTCTATTTTATTTGGACTTGCTCATGCAGGAAACCCTGAAGTAAATGAATTAGGCTACGGAGCTCTATTTTTCTATATTAGTGCAGGTTTTTTATTTGGTATTATTGCTCTAATGGATGATGGATTAGAATTAGCTTTAGGCTTACATTTTGTCAATAATTTACTATCCGCTACTATCATTACTTCTAAATACTCGGTATTTCAAGTCCCTTCTCTATTTTTAGACATCTCTACTCCCGAAATTACTTTTTTATCTGTTATTATAGAACTAATTGTTTATTTTACTGCAATTTTCATTTTTGCAAAAAAATACCGATGGACAAACTGGAAAGACAAATTATGTGGAAAAATAAATGAAATTTCTTAACTTACATCCTTTCTAAATTAAAGAAAATTTATACTTTGGCATATATATTGATAATGCAATGTAAAACCAAAAACACATTCATTATAATATCTATACAATAAAAAAACGGAAGCTTGTAAACTTCCGTTTTTTTTGTTTTTTATTTCTTTATAATATTTAATGCCAATTCATCTAACTGACTAGAATAAATCTCTGATGGAGCATCTATCATCACATCTCTACCGCTATTATTTTTAGGGAAAGCAATATAATCTCTAATCACTTCATGACCATCTAAAATTGCTACCAATCTATCAAACCCAAATGCCAAGCCTCCGTGTGGCGGTGCTCCATACTTAAAGGCATTCATCAAGAAACCGAACTGATTTTCAGCTTCTTCCTTTGTAAAGCCTAACACTTGGAACATTTGAGCTTGTAATTCTTTATTATAAATTCTAATTGACCCCCCCCCAATTTCATTTCCGTTCAAAACTAAATCATAAGCATTTGCTCTAACTTTCCCTGCATCGCTCTTTAATAGCGGAATATCTTCTAATTTAGGCGAAGTAAAGGGATGGTGCATTGCGTGATATCTTTCGCTTTCTTCATCCCATTCCAATAATGGAAAATCTACAACCCAAAGTGGAGCAAACTCTTTTAGATTTCTCAGACCTAATCTATTTCCTAATTCCATTCTGAGAGCGGATAATTGTGGTCGAACTTTATTAGCTTTCCCAGAGAGTATCAATATTAAATCACCTTTTTTTGCTCCAAATCTTTCAATAATTTTCTTTAAATCCTCTTCATTATAAAATTTATTCACAGAAGAAGTTGGTATTCCATCTTCTTGATACTTCACCCAGACCATTCCACTTGCTCCTATTTGAGGGCGTTTTACCCAATCCACCAACTCATCTATTTGCTTTCTCGTATAACCCGCACATCCCTCTACATTAATTCCTACCACTAATTCTGCCTCATCAAAAATCTTAAATTCCTTACCTTTTACAATATCATTCAGTTCCACAAATTCCATCCCAAAACGAATATCTGGTTTGTCATTACCATACCGTCTCATCGCTTCTTCAAAAGTAATTCTTGGAAATTTCCCGAAATCTTGCCCTGTCACTTCTTTCAATAAATGAGCAGTCATCCCCTCAAAAATATTCATCACATCTTCCTGCTCCACAAATGCCATTTCACAATCTATTTGAGTAAATTCTGGTTGGCGATCCGCTCTTAAATCCTCATCACGAAAACATTTTACAATTTGGAAATACCTATCCATACCTCCGACCATCAATAATTGTTTGAAAGTCTGAGGTGATTGTGGCAAAGCATAAAATTGTCCTGCATTCATTCTACTTGGAACCACAAAATCTCTCGCCCCTTCTGGAGTAGATTTTATCAAAACAGGAGTTTCCACCTCTATAAATCCTTGTTCAGAAAGATAATTTCTTACTTTTTGGGCCATTTGATGGCGGAAAATCAACTTATCCTTTACGGGATTTCTACGAATATCCAAATAGCGATATTTCATTCTAAGCTCCTCTCCTCCATCTGTCTCATCTTCTATCGTAAATGGAGGCAATTCTGCTTCATTTAAAATATTTAACTCCTCTACTAAAATCTCTATTTCACCTGTTAAAATTTTAGGGTTTTTTGAACTTCTTTCTATCACCTCTCCTTTTACCTGAATTACAAATTCTCTCCCTAAACTTTTTGCTTTTTCAAACAAATCTTTTGATGTTCTTTCTTCATCAAACACCAACTGCGTTATACCGTATCGGTCTCTCAAATCTACCCACACCACGAATCCCTTATCACGAATCGTCTGCACCCAACCACTCAACACTACTTTTTCATTTATATTTCTTAGGGTCAATTCCCCATTTGTATGTGTTCTAAACATAAAATATTTATTTTTTAAGTCTACAAATATAATTATAATTTACTTTTAGTGAAACTAATGCTCATGAAAAATATGCCCTAAAATCCCTATAAAAACTCCTAAAATCACAAGAAGTATTTTTTCCCAATCCATTTTATGATTTTTATTACTTTCAAAAATAATTACCGAAGAAATATGCAAAAAAATCCCTCCTGACAAAGCTAAAAAATAACTATTCCATTTTGGGTTCATATACTCTCCGAGTAACATTCCTAACGGAGATGCTGCAGCAAAAAACAAAATCGTAATCAATGCTACTATTTCATTTTTCTTCTCTCGCAATAAGAAAGCTCCCAAAACAAAAGAAATAGGTAAATTATGCACCAATATTCCTAATAAATAAGAAGAACATTCATCATACCCTCTTGCTAAAGGAATCCCCTCTATAAAAGCATGAATAAACATCCCCAATATTAAACCTACTGGCAAAATATTACACCTTTCATAATGAAAATGACCATGTTCAAAACCTTTAGTTAAGTTCTCCAAAAACATCTGTAAAAGCACTCCAAAAACAATCCAAAGACCTATATTTTCATCTTCTATATGATAAACTTGAGGAAAAACCTCCACCACGCAAATACTGATTAAAAAACCTGCACTGACAATCAAAAGTATCTTTGCAACTCTTTCATTATTTCCAAAAAACTTACCCAGCAACACCCCCAATAGCACACTTAAAACCAATAAGCCAACAATCATAATTTAATAAATTAACAAACGGCAAATTTAACTATTTTTCACTGGGTAGAAAGTTTTTTCATTCCTTATTTTACTAAATTTTATTCTATAAAAACTTTTATTTTCTTCTTCAAGTTTTCTTACCTTTGCGTAAATAAACATTCATCTTATGAATACAGAAAATCTTAATATACAAATCAAAACCTTTTTTGGATTAGAAGAAGTCCTCGCTGAAGAACTTAAAAAACTCGGCGGAAGAAATGTAACACCTAAAAATAGAGCTGTAACTTGTGAAGGAGACTTGGGATTTTTATATAAAATCAACTACTCTTGTCGCACCGCTCTAAAAATTTTAGTCCCCATTCTTAGCTTTAAGGCATGGAATGAAGAGCGTTTCTACGATAAACTCTTTGAGTTTCCATGGGACAATATCATGGATACACATCAGACTTTCGCTATAGATGCTACCATCAATTCTGAACGCTTTAAGCATTCACAATTCATGACCCTAAAAATGAAGGATGCTATTGTGGATTTTTTCAAAGCAAAATATAGAAAACGCCCTGATATTGATACTAAAAATCCTGATATAAAATTTCATCTTCACATTGACCGAGAATTGATAAGTATTTCTCTTGACAGTTCTGGCGACCCTTTATTCAAAAGAGGCTACCGCAAAATTCAGACCCAAGCTCCTATTAATGAAGTTTTAGCAGCAGGAATGCTACAAATTGCAGGCTGGACTGGAAAAGAAAATTTTCTTGACCCTATGTGTGGTAGCGGCACCCTTCTCATAGAAGCCGCTATGATAGCTCTTAACCTCCCTCCCCAAATTTTGCGAAAAAAATTTGCTTTCCAAAATTGGAAAAATTATGACCATGAATTATTTAGCAAGATAAAAGAATATAGAATCAATAAAATTCAAGATTTTACAGGAAAAATAACAGGTTATGATATTGATAACCAAGTTCTATCTGCCGCCAAAGCGAATATAGAAGCTGCTGAATTAGAGGAAATTATTGAAATAAAAAAACAAGATTTTTTCAGTTCAAAAAAAGAACATTTTCCTCTTTTAATGGTATTTAATCCTCCTTACAATGAGAGAATTAGCATCAATGATGAAGCTTTCTACAAAAAAATAGGCGATACTTTCAAACAAAATTACCCTAATACTCTATCTTGGTTAATTTCTGCCGATTTGGAAGCGGTAAAGAAAATAGGACTACGCCCATCAAGAAAAATAAAATTATTTAATGGAAAATTAGAATGCCGTTTTCTCCAATATGAAACTTACGAAGGTACTAAAAAAGTACATAAATTACCTCAACAATAAAAATCCGAGCATAAAACTCGGATTTTTTTTATTTCTAAGAATTTTTATTTTCTCCCTTTTCTTTCTCTCGAATTTCCTTTCTGATATATGGATATTTTTGCTGCATATCCTCGGAAATAAAAGGATCTAAACGCACCGCAATATCCAGAAACTCTTTCCCTTTTTCTTCCTCTTTCAAATGAAAATAACAATTGCTCATTTGGTAAAAAAGTTCTGCTCTATGATGAATTTTTACAGCTTTTTCTAAAATCAATATCGCCTCTTCATACTCTCCAATAAGCATTAAAACTTCACTATATGCATACCAATTATAAAAACTATCTGGCTCCATATCCGTAATTTTTCTCAGACAAAAAAGACTTTCTTCAAATTTTTCAGAATCAATATAAAGAAACGCCAACTTTTTCTGATAATCCAAACTTGTTTCATTATAAGATGCAGCCTCCTTGGCAAAATAAAGAGCCTCCTGTAATTTTCCCATTTCATAATAAATCTCCGATTGCTCCATCATCGCCATATAAAACTGAGGGTCTTCTCGAGATGCCTGCTGAAACATATTAAGAGCCACTACATATTCTTTCATTGCCTTATAACATAATCCTATTTTATAAAAAGTAAATGCCTTGGTATATTCTAATTCTAATAACTCCTCATAAACCTTAATAGCATTCTGCCACTGCCCCATTGCTTCATAACATGCAGCCTTATTCCCATAAACTCCCATTGATTGAGGGCTTATAGCTAAAAGATAATCAAAACCCTTAATTGCCTCTTTATAATTTCTTCTATTGAAATAAAACTGTCCATACTCAAACCACGCCGTTTCCGAAAAAGGAAATTCATCTAAATAATTTTTCAAAAAAACGATAGCCTCATCATTTTTCTTCAAACGATGATAGCAATTCATCACATTTTCTAAAGCATAATCATCATCAGGGTCATATTTCAATGCCTTTTTATAATGTCTTAACGCATTAAAAGGATCTTCTAAATTCACATATTCATCGGCAATGAAATTATGTAAGAAATTCTCCTCATCTTCTAATTTTAATGCCTTTTGACAATACTCTATCGCCCTCCTCGGATTACCAAGATTGGAATAATATTTAGCACAACAAACCAGAAAATCAGTAGTTTCCATAGAAGCGTTTCTTAACTCTTCTATCAACTCTCTTGCTATGGTATATTGCTCCAAATCCAATAAAACCTCCAACTTCTTGGTTTTGAGTTCCAAAGAATTAGGGTGTAATCTCAATGCAAAATCAACCGATAACTCCGCAAAGGAAATATCTCCCATCTCCAAATAATGAATAACTACCTCCTCCAATTCTTCTGAATCAAAGTAATATTCTTCATTGTGTTCTATCATTTCCTCAAATCGCTTAATCAGCTCACTCTCAAAAAACTCTTCTTCCAAATTTATTCCTTTATTTTCTACAAAGATAAACAATTTTCAATCTCTTTTATAAACCTATCTGCCAATTCATCGGCTTCTTTCTGAGATTTTGCCTCGGTATAGATGCGGATGATCGGCTCTGTATTAGATTTTCTAAGATGAACCCAATTTTCCGCAAAATCTATTTTCACTCCGTCTATTGTAGAGATTTCTTCGTTTTGATATTTCAATTTCATTTTCTCTAAAACCTCATCTACATTAATTTCTGGAGTTAACTCTATTTTCTTTTTCCCCATGAAATAAGCGGGATAAGTAGCCCTCAATTCCGAAACCAACTTACTTTCTTTTGCTAAATGTGTTAAGAAAAGAGCGACTCCAACCAATGAATCCCTACCATAATGCAAATCAGGATAAATAATTCCTCCATTACCTTCTCCTCCAATCACTGCATTTTTATCTTTCATTAAATTGACAACATTCACTTCTCCCACTGCACTCGCAAAATATTCAGAATCATGAGTTTTCGCGACATCTCTCAAAGCTCTACTTGAAGACAAATTGGAAACCGCAACTCCTTTCTTATGTTTCAAAAGATAATCTGCCACCGCCACCAAAGTATATTCTTCACCAAACATTTCTCCATTTTCATCAATCAATGCTAATCTATCCACATCAGGATCTACGACAATTCCTAAATCAGCTTTTTCTCTTTTGACCAAATCACAAATATCCATCAAATGTTCTTTCAAAGGCTCTGGATTGTGAGGAAAATACCCATTCGGTTCGCAATATAATTTCACTACTTCACAACCCAATTGCTCTAAAAGTGGAGGCAATGAAATTCCCCCCGTAGAATTTACAGCATCTAAAACCACTTTATATTTTTTAGCTTTAATGGCTTCTTTATCCACCATTGGCAAATTCATAATCTTCTGAATATGAATATTAAATCCATCATTTCTGACCTCATATTTACCCAAACCATCTACTTCTGCGTAATGAAAATCCTCATTTTTTGCCAGTTCCAAAACCTCCTTCCCATCTTTACCGCTAATAAATTCCCCTTTTTCATTAAGTAATTTCAAGGCATTCCACTGTTTAGGATTATGAGAAGCCGTAAGGATAATCCCCCCATCGGCTTGTAATTCTGGAACCATTATTTCCACAGTAGGAGTCGTCGACAACCCTAAATCCACCACATTAACACCTAATCCTTGTAAAGTAGCAGCCACTAAATTAGAAACCATTTGCCCTGAAATCCTTGCATCTCGCCCAATGACAAGCGTGATTTTTTTCTTATTTTTCTTATTCTGAATCCAAGTACCAAATGCAGAAGTGAATTTCACCACATCAAGAGGCGTAAGATTCTCATTAACCTTTCCTCCTATCGTTCCTCGAATTCCTGAAATTGATTTGATTAAAGCCATAAATTCCTATATTTCATACAAATTTAGATAAATTTTTTCACTGAAAATAATTTTTCTATGAACAACCACAATCTTTATCACAATATGTTTTTTTTTGCTCAAATTTTTGTGATGAAAAATTTTTCCTAAAAATCCTAAAAATAGAATAACACGATAATAAGAACATTACCGCTATAATGATATACTGAAAATTTGCATTCATATTATTATCAATAATTTATTTCAAAATCTGATATGTTAAAAACGAAACAATGTATGCCAACCCTGACATTCCAAACAGCTGAACCAGCGTCCATTTCAAACTTCTAGTCTCTTTATAAACAATGGCGATAGTGGAAATACACTGCATCGCTAAGGCGTAAAACATCAATATCGATATTCCTGTCGCAAAACTAAATACTTTCTCTCCATTAGGTTTTACATCATTTCTCATTCTTTCCATTAGAGTTTGCTCTCCTTCTTCACTTTCTATATCTACCTCCAAGCCGTAGAGCGTAGAGATAGTCCCTACAAAAGCTTCTCTCGCTGCGAAACTTGTCAGCACTCCCACTCCCATCTTCCAATCATACCCCAAAGGAGAAACCATTGGCTCAATACCTTTTCCTACAATTGCCAAATAAGAATCTTTCATTTCTACTTCTGTAGCTATCCATTCACTTTCATTTTGTTTGGGACCGAAATAAGCTAATACCCATAGAATTACACTAATTGCAAAAATTACTCTCCCTGCTCCTAAAATAAACTCCCATACTTTACCTAAAACTAATTTAAAATTATAACCAAACAAAGGAACTTTATAGATTGGCAAATCTAAAATCAAATAAGATTTTTTGTTTCCTTTAATCACTTTTTTCAAAACCCAAGATGCTAACAAAGACATTAGAAAACCTATAATATACATCATAAAAAGCATCAAAGCCCTATAATTCAATGCCCCTAAAAAATATTCATTAGGAATTACCAAACCGATAATAATACTATAAATAGGCAGTCTCGCAGAACAGGTCATAAAGGGCGTTACCAAAATCGTAAGCAATCTCTCCTTCATGTTCTCAATATTCCTTGTGGACATAATTGCAGGAATAGCACATGCCGTACTAGAAACCAATGGAACAATACTCTTTCCATTCAATCCAAAAGGCCTCAAAAATCTATCCATCAAATAAACCACCCTCGCCATATAACCAAAATCTTCCAAAAGGTAAAGAAAATATAGTAAAATCCCTATTTGAGGGGCAAAAACTATTACACTACTTATACCTGTAATCACCCCGTCAATCATCAAACTCTTCAAGGGACCATCAGGCATACTTACTTCTATAAAGCTTCCCAAATACTCAAATCCTGCTTCTATCCACTCCATAGGGTAAGCAGCTAAAAAATACACACTATTAAAAATCAATAATAAAAGTGTTCCAAACACTATATATCCCCAAAACGGATGCACCAAAATTCGGTCTACTTTCTCTGTAAATATATCTCTAATCTGGTCTTGCTTAAAGAAAAACAAAGATAATTCTGCATCAATTTTTTGATACCTTCTCGTGATTTCTTGAACTTGTAATCTTTTAGGAATTATTTTTTTAACAACATCTCCTACCTCCTCTATCTTTCCCACATATCTTTCAGACGCCAAAAAAGCCCAAACTTCATAAGAATTTTCCTTTTTCAACTGAATTTTAATTTTGGAAATCCACCCCTTATACTCCGTTGGAATCTCAAAAACTGGCTGAATTTGAGCCTTAAATTCATTTTCAAAAATCACTTTTTTTACCTCGTCAATTCCCTCATTTTTCTTTGCATTGGTCGGTATTATTTTTACTCCAAAAAGCTGTTCCATTTTAGCAAAATCAAAAGACAACCCTCTTTTCTTGGCTAAATCTATTTGATTTACAAGCATCACCATAGGAACCCCTAAATCTTTAACCTGCTTAAAAAGCAACGAACTTCTCCTCAAATTAAGTGCATCAGCCACATAAATTACTCCATCATATGATTCTTTTTCATCCATTAAATATTGAGAAAAAATCACCTCATCTTCCGATGTAGGATAAATACTATAAGCCCCTGGCAAATCTGTAATCTCTAACTCTTTATCTCCCCTTTTACAAACTCCTGCACGACTTGCCACAGTAACTCCTGCATAATTTCCTGTCTTTTGTTTTAATCCACAGAGATGGTTAAAAATCGTTGATTTCCCTACATTAGGATTTCCTATTAATAATATTTTTTTGTTTAACATTCTATTGACTCTACAAAAACAAATTTTGCCTCTTCCAAACGCAGTGCAACTCGAGTTTTTTCTACTCCAAACTCTACATATAGTGGACCTCCGAAAGGTGCTTTATGTAAAATCACAAAGTCCGTTTCTGGAAGTAATCCCATTTCTATGATTTTGTTAGACATAATAAATTCATTATTATCATACCCTTTTATTCTTCCCTTAACCAAATTAGGAAAATCACAAAGTCTATCCATCTTCCCCACAAAATTTTATTTTAAAACAACAAAGATAATTAGTTTTTATTGAATCTAAATAAAATTTATGAATTTTAAGAATAGCTTCAACTTACAGAATCTATATTTTATTCGTATTTTTGGAATATTTTTTAATATTCATGATTTACACAAAATATTTCAACACCCCATTGGGTAAAATGATTGCTACTGCTAATGATAATTTTTTACTCTCATTAGATTTTGAAAACAATAAAAACATTCCTATAAATTATCCTAATAAAAGTAATGCTATTTTAGATTTAACAGAAACTGAAATTTCACTTTATTTTGAAGGAAAGCTAATGCAATTTTCTATTCCATTTCAACTATCGGGAACAGTATTTCAACAAAAAGCATGGAATGAACTCATAAAAATTCCCTACGGACAAACAATATCTTACCAACAACAAGCTAAAAACATTCATAATCCACTTGCTATAAGAGCTGTAGCAAATGCTAACAGCAAAAATAAAATCTCCATTATTGTCCCTTGTCATAGAGTCATCGGAAAAAATAAAAAACTTATAGGTTACGCAAGTGGGATTGATAAAAAGGCATTCTTATTAAATTTGGAACAGCAATTTTATAAGTTTTAATCTCATTCCATATCTTTGGAAAAAAATTTCAGAAAAATGGTGCAAGAAAAAGAATATCAAGAAGCCATAGAATGGATTTTCATACAAACACCTAACTACCAAAAGCAAGGCAAAGGAGCTTATAAACCTGGATTAGGGAATATCACTCGTCTTTGTGATTTTTTTGGAAATCCACACAAAAAACTTAAATGCATACACATTGGAGGAACTAATGGAAAAGGCTCTACCAGCAATATGTTGGCTTCAATTCTACAAGAGCAAGGCTATAAAGTAGGTCTCTACACCTCTCCTCATCTCATTGATTTTACAGAACGCATCAAAGTCAATGGACAAAATGCCGATAAAGATTTTATTTATCATTTTATCCAAAAACTTAAAAATCTCCCCAAAGACATTCTCCCTTCATTTTTTGAATTTACAACCATCATGGCATTTGAATATTTCCACCAACAAGAAGTTGACTTTGCCATTATAGAAGTGGGTCTCGGTGGTCGTTTAGACTCCACCAATATTATTTCTCCCATTATTACGGCAATTACTAACATTCAGCACGATCACCAAGATTTATTAGGAGACACTTTGGAAGAAATTGCCCATGAAAAAGCAGGAATCATCAAACCTCTCATGCCTATTATTTTAGGAGAAGACGATATTTTAATCAAACAAATCATAAAAAATATTGCCGAAGAAAAAAAAGCCCCTTTTATTGATGCTACCTTAATTCAAACAGATTTGCCCTCTGATTTGAAAGGTAAATACCAACGCAAAAATATCCGTGTAGTTTTAAGCATAATAGAAGAATTAAGAAAGCTAAATTATTCCATTTCCGAAGAAAACCTCCAAAAAGGACTACTCCATGTCCATCAAAATACCCATTTCATTGGTCGATGGTTTGAATTTTCTAATAGTCCTTTAACCATTTGTGATACAGGACATAATGAAGCTGGCCTGAGAGAAGTTTTTGCTCAGCTCAATGAATTTCCTCATCACAAACATATCGTTTTAGGATTTGTTCAAGAAAAAAAAATAGATGAAATTCTAAATATTTTACCTCAAAACGCATCTTATTATTTTGTAAAGCCTAATATTTTTAGAGGTAGAAATCCAAAAGATTATGAAAATCTATTACAAAAATCAAAAATTAATTATAAAATTTTTGAAAAAGTTAACGATGGATACACTGCCGCAAAAACTGATTGTCAAGTAGATGAAATGATTTTCATTGGTGGAAGCAATTTTGTAGTAGGAGAATTTTTAGAAAAAAATTTGGTACTTTAAAAAAAGTTAGTATATTTGCAAAACCAAAACAGAGGGCGGTTAGCTCAGTTGGTTCAGAGCATCTGGTTTACACCCAGAGGGTCGGGGGTTCGAATCCCTCACCGCCCACCAGTTAGGGTTCTTAGCTCAGTTGGTTCAGAGCATCTGGTTTACACCCAGAGGGTCAGGGGTTCGAATCCCTTAGAACCCACAAAACTCCAAAGTTTAATTTTGGAGTTTTTTTGTGCTTATAAAATTCACTTGCCAAAATATTTTATATGTATATCATTAAAATTCCTTAACTACACAAGTTATTTCACAAATTTTCTTCTTACCTTTGTTAATTAAAATTGTTTTTATGAAATCAATAGAACAAATTTCTCTTTTAGAACTTTTATTTAGCGGACAAATTTTGACCAATATTTTCATTGGAATAATTTTAGTTTTAGGAATTATCATTTTATATTCTTTTTTTTTGAAATACTTTTACCTTAAGGATATCTACAACAAAACGAATGATTTTTTAGCAAATATTGCAGATTGTATCTATGACCATAGAATAGATGCTGCAAAAGATTGGTGCAAAAGAATAATCTCTCCAGAATCTAGAATCATCAAAAAAGGATTAGACAAAATAGAAAACTCCTCTTTTGAAATGTTCATTTCGGTCGTTAATCAACGAGAAATAGAAGTTTTGGAATTAAGAAAAAATTTATTCAAATTTGGTCTTTTAGCTAAAATTATAATTTTATTAGGATTATTTGGCACGGGAATCTCTTTGGTTTCTTTCTTTGTAGAAAATGAAATCGATTTTTCCTCAAAAAGATTTTATACTACGCTACTACCATTGTCAATAGGAGCTTTATTGGGATTATCCATCTATACTTTAAAAATAATTTTAGTTTCTTTAATCTATAAAATAGAGGTTGATTTAAAAACTAAGGGGAATAAATTTTTAGAAATCGTAGCTGAAAGCAAATAAATCACAAAATGAAAAGAGTAAAAAGTTTAATCTTTACCTTATTGGTAAGCGGTATTATCTTCGGAATATTACACTTTATTCCGATAGAGATAGGTAGTAAAGAGAAAAAAGAATCTAACTTTCCTATTGTTACCGAAGAGGAGGAGTTATTGGGTATTGGCGAAGATTTATCAGAAGAAAAAATAGATATTCCTCAACCTAATCCTATTCAAGAATCTACACCTACAGAAGAACCCAAAATAGAAATTATTTCTGAAAACATCCATCCTACACAACCCTTAGAAACTAAAAAAGAAATTCCGAGTGCGGTAATTTCCAAAAATGAAGAACCAAAAAAGCAAGAAGAAGATAAAGTAAAAGAAGATAAAAAATTAGCTGACAAAAAAGCTTTAGAAGAAGCTCAAAAACAACAATCTAAAATAAAAAGCAAAATAGGAGTAGATAGAAAATTAATTTCTGGTATTCCTGGAACGATGAAGTATAAGGGCAGTTTTCCACCTCATAATGTAAAGGAAAAAGGCTCTATCACTATTTCCTATGTAGTAGACCAAAATGGAAATGTAATTTCAGCTTATAGAACCGAGGGGCTTAGAGATAGAAATACAATAAATAATGCCATCGCGTTGGTAAAAAAACATGTCAAAGCCGAAAAAGGAAAAGAAAATTCTACTGGTACATATACTATAGATTTTAAATAAAGTAACAAAGTGGATATTAAAAATATCCGCTTTAATTTTTTATAACTTACAAAAATGTTAGTTTCAATATTTATTATTGTTAGTTTTACCTAATTTAATTATATTTGCCGTAATAAATTTAATGTATACAAATGGATTTAAGTTTGTTACCTCCTAATCAATCAGCTATCATCACTGAGATTTCTCCAAATTATCAAGGAGAAAAAAGACAACGGTTATTAGATTTAGGATTTATTAAAGGTTCTGAAATCAATATTCAAAATATTAGCCCTCTTGGTGATCCTACTTCTTATCTTATACATAATACTATCATTGCATTAAGAAAAGAAGATGCTCAAAATATTATGATCGAAATAAAAACAAAGTCTTAAAATGATAAAATCCGCATGTAAAATCTGCGAATACAATCCTTCTTCTTCCCTCAAAAAGCAAGGAGAACAGAAGAACTCAACTCAGTTTACTATTGCTTTAATTGGAAATCCCAATACAGGAAAAAGCACTATTTTTAATGCTTTAACAGGATTAAGACAGCACACGGGAAATTGGCCTGGTAAGACCGTTACCCATGCTGAAGGATATTTTTCTTACCAAAATAACAACTTCAAAATCATCGATTTACCAGGGACTTACTCTCTACTTTCTCACTCTGATGATGAAGAAGTTGCAAGAGATTTCATACTATTTCAAAAACCAAATGTTACTCTTGTAGTGATTGATGCAGGGCGAATGCAGAGACATTTCAGCTTACTATTACAAGTTTTAGATATTACGGACAATGTTATTCTCTGTGTTAATCTTATGGATGAAGCTCATCGCCATGGGATAGATGTAGATATAAGAACACTATCGCGGGATTTAGGAATTCCAGTAGTAGCAACAAGTGCAAGGTCCCAAGAAGGAATTTCCGAACTACTCTCAACCATCAACCAAGTTGCCACAAAAAAAATATTGCCAAGCAAAAAAATCACAGCAAATGTTCCCAATAACATTAAGATTGTTGTTGAAAAAATATCCACAGAGCTTTCCATTTTAGATAAAAATCTCCCCAATAAAAATTGGATTGCTCTTAGATTATTAGAAAATGATCAAAGTATTATTCGTAATTTAGAAAATGGGAATTTATCTTCTCATATCAATGCGGAAAAACTCCAAAACATTTACAAAATTATCAAGCAAAATCCTCTTCCTCGAAATTATCAAGATGAACTAGCAGAAATCATTTACACAAAATCCGCTAAAATTATTCATTCTTCTGTATCTTTTAACGGAAATTATCGAGCTTTTCGAATAGAACGAGCAATAGACAATATCGTAACTCATAAAATTTGGGGATTTGGAATCATGTTATTTTTATTAGCATCTATTTTATGGCTTTCTATTATTGGTGCTAATTATCCTTCCGAAATGCTTTATTATCTACTTTTAGATGTCATCTATCCTGAGCTAAAAATAGGAGCTTCCATCTTGAACTTTCCTTGGTGGCTGAGTGGTGTTCTAATTGATGGAATTTACCTATCATCAGCATGGATAGTCGCAGTTATGCTCCCTCCTATGGCTATTTTTTTTCCTCTTTTTACTCTTTTAGAAGACTTCGGCTATCTCCCAAGAGTTGCATTTAATTTAGATAGAATATTCAAAAAAAACAGGAGCTCACGGCAAACAAGCCCTAACCATGAGTATGGGATTTGGTTGTAATGCCGCAGGAGTAGTCGCTACACGAATTATAAATAGCCCTAGGGAAAAATTAATTGCTATTATTACCAATAATTTTTCTCTATGTAATGGACGCTGGGGTACACAAATTTTAATGGCAACTTTATTCATCGGCACTCTGGTTAATAGACACTGGTCTAGCTTAGTTTCCATGCTTGCCGTTGTAAGTATTGTCATTTTAGGTATAGGGTTAAGTTTTTTTACTTCATGGCTACTCTCTAAAACTTTACTCAAAGGAGAGTCATCTTTTTTCACTTTAGAGTTACCTCCTTATCGCCCACCAAAATTTTGGCAAACACTCTATACCTCACTGATAGACAGAACTTTGATTATCCTAGGTAGAGCAATTACTTTTGCTATTCCAGCTGGTGCGGTCATATGGCTAATTTCAAATATCTATTTTGATGGACAAAGTTTAGCACTTTGGTTCATTCAAAATTTGGATAATTTTGGAATATTTTTAGGGCTGAATGGGGTTATTCTATTGGCTTATATTTTAGCTATCCCTGCAAATGAGATTGTTATTCCGACCATTCTAATGCTAACTTCTTTAGTTTTAGGTAATAATCAGGACGCAGGAATTCTTTTTGAAACTGAAGACTCTGAAATTGCAAAAATGTTAACAAACAGTGGCTGGACAACTTTAACAGCTATTAACTTAATGCTTTTTAGTCTTTTGCATAACCCTTGTAGTACTACAATATATACTATTTACCAAGAAACAAAAAGTAAAAAATGGACCGCTATCGCTACAATTCTACCTTTAATTTATGGATTTATTATCTGCTTTTTAGTTACAAAAATTTGGAATCTTATATCTTAACCGAAAATAAAGGCTATCTCTCTACGAAATAGCCTTTTTATTTTTAAAAACCAAATTTCCCATTTTGATTTTTCCAATTATCCATAGAAGGAATAGTTTCTATCACATCCCAATGCTCGGCGATTTTTCCATTTTCTACTCGGAAAAGGTCATAAAATGATTTATGAACTCCTCCAAAATCCCCCCTTACTAACAACCAATACAAAATTCCCTTGCCCTAAAACTTTATGAGTTTTTATTATATTTTGCCTCCAAGTATTGATTATGCATACAATATTTAATAAAAAATAAATACTCCTAAATTTAGGCATTACTGAATATTTATATCAATTTACTTAAGCTCTTGGCAGTCTCTTTTCTTTGGTAATCATCCAGCTCTTTTTTCAATTTTCGGAGAAGAAAAGGTGTAGCTACTAAAAGCCCCAATCCTATCACTCCCTTGCTTACCACAGATTTTGTCAGATTTTTTCTGACCACATTTTCAAAAAACTTTTGTGTTCCAAACTTCACAGAAGTTCCTAATAAACTTCCCGCTAATGGCAAAATTTTATTCGCCAAATTAGAATCTAAAAAACTGCCTAAATATTTCTCCGAAATTCCATCCGTGATTACCCCAAAAGTCTTTCTCGGATTTTCAAAACTCAAAACAGATTCTATCTCAGAAATCTCTGCTTTTAATTGTTCTTTTTTTGATTTTAATTCTTGAATATTTTTAATTTTCATCATTATTCTTCATTAAAAATTGTCCGTATAAATTTCTCCTTAAAATACTCTAACAATTTCTTTTTTTGAGAAATTATCCCCAATAAACATAATAAGAAAAAACCTGAAATAAGCAAAAAACCATACGCAAAATGCCCCAACCAATACCCTATAATTAATGCCAATCCTAAAAATAGAAATGCAAAAACACACGCCACAAAGATGAGAACAAGCAATAAATAAAGAGCCAAACTCATCGCCTTAGTTGTATTCTCTGCCATTTCTAATTTTAGCAGACTTATCCGTTTTTCTATATAATTTTTTAATAATTCTAGCATAACTTTATATCATTAAATAAGGGGACTTTTTATAAAATCCCCCTTTTCTATATTTTTACTATAATTCACCTTCTATTTGAGCAGAAGAATCCCCATCTCGTTTTTGCTTAAATTTCTCATACTCATTTCTAATAGTTTCTACTCCTTGTCTTGCTTTTTCTGACAAACATTCATAATATTCCAAAGCATCTTCTTTTATATCTTCATAACGATCCAAAGCTTCATCTCTAAAATCTTCAGCCTTTCTTCTCACTCTTTTTCTAGTTTCACTTCCTTTTTCAGGTGCAAATAAAACTCCTAATAACGAACCGATTGCTGCTCCTGCCAACAATCCTAATACAATTCCTGAATTTCTTTCTTTTGACATTTTGTTAAATTTTATTGTGAATAAATAATCTATTTCCCTCTACATTCATTCCAACGCTATGGTAAAGTTACAAAAAATCTTATAAATTTCCAAAAAAAATATTTATTTCTGAATATAAGATAAAATTAATGCTATCGTTTGCTCTTTATTTAGCTCAGTATTATCTATTAAAATAGCATCATCAGCTTGTTTTAATGGAGAAATTTCTCTCTCGCTATCTATTCTATCTCGCTCTATCAGATTCTGTTTCACTTCATCAAAATTTGTTTCCATACCCATACTCTCCATTTCCAAAGTTCTTCTTCTCGCTCTTTCATCTACACTTGCCGTCAAAAAAAATTTGTAATCCGCATCAGGAAAAACTACTGTTCCAATATCTCTACCATCCATAATCAACCCTGATTTCCCTACCATTTTTCTCTGTTGTTCTACTGCAAGAACTCTTACTTTTGGCTCTTTCGCTACTTCACTTACATGCTCAGAAACTATGGATTCTCGAATTTCTTTACTTACATTTTCGTTATTAAGATAAATCTGTAATGCTCCTTCTTCTTCTCTAAAATCCAATGAAATTTCATCTAAATGTTGAAGTAATTTTTCTAAATCTATTTCCCCATTTTTTGTTCTAAAATTCCTCAAAGCAAAAAGGGTAATTGCCCTATACATGGCCCCCGTATCTATATGGATAAGCCCCAAAGCATCGGCAATTGCTTTAGAAATAGAACTTTTCCCCGTAGAGGAATATCCATCTACTGCAATAATGATTTTGTTTGTATTCATAAGACCAAATTTAATCCTTATTATTTCATTATCCAAAAATAACTCATTTTTTCTTTTGATTTGTTTATATTTGCATAACTTTTTTAAGATTCATATCTTATTAATTTTTATTAAAACCCTTCATCATTTGAATTAACAACTTAAAATATACATATGAAATATAAACGAATTCTACTAAAATTAAGCGGAGAAGCTCTGATGGGGGATAAACAATATGGTATAGATACCGATAAACTAAATGAATACTCCCAAGAAATCAAAAAAGTCGTAGATATGGGCTGCGAAGTGGCGATTGTCATCGGTGGAGGAAATATCTTCCGCGGAGTCTCTGGTGCAGCCAAGGGAATGGATAGAGTACAAGGAGATTATATGGGAATGCTCGCTACAATTATCAACGGAATGGCGCTACAAGGAGCTTTGGAAGATCTTGGTATTAAAACCAGATTGCAAACTGCAATAGAAATGGATAAAATTGCCGAGCCTTTCATTAAAAGAAAAGCTGTTAGACACTTGGAAAAAGGAAGAGTTGTAATCTTCGGAGCTGGGACAGGAAATCCTTACTTTACCACGGATACGGCTGCTACTCTAAGAGCTATAGAAATTAATGCTAATGTTATCCTAAAAGGTACTCGTGTAGACGGAATTTATGATAGCGACCCTGAAAAAAACGGTAATGCTATAAAATTCAACTCGCTATCCTTTAATGAAGTTATAGAAAAAAATCTTAAAGTAATGGATATGACAGCTTTTACTTTGAGCCAAGAAAATAATTTACCTATTATTGTTTTTGATATGAATAAGCGAGATAATCTCCTTAAAATAATATCTGGTAATAATGTGGGAACTATCGTAAATAAATAAAATCAAAGAGGCATCATTTTTAATGATAAAGAATGTGTAATCTATCAAATTTTAACTATACAATGGAAGAACTAGAAATTATAATCTCATCTGTAAAACAAGAAATGGATGCTGCAATAAAGCATTTGGACCATGCTTTTCAAAAAATTAGAGCTGGTAAAGCCTCTACAACAATGGTTCAAGATGTAATGGTGGAATACTACGGAAGTTTAACACCTCTCAATCAAGTAGCTAATATAATGGTTCCCGATGCTATGACAATATCCATTCAGCCATGGGATAAAACAGCTATTAATGCAATTGAAAAAGCTATTATCAACTCTAATTTAGGGTTTGCCCCATCAAATAATGGAGATAACATCATACTAAATGTTCCACCTTTGACTGAAGAACGAAGAAAAGAACTTGCTAAACATGCTAAGGCTGAGACAGAATCTACTAAAGTAACAATTAGAAATGCTAGACAGGAAGGAATGAAAGACCTTAAAAAATTGGAAGGAATTTCTGAAGACATTATCAAAGATTCAGAAACAAAAATTCAAGAATTAACAGATAAATATGTTAAAATTTCTGATGAGCATCTTAAAGCAAAAGAAGTTGATATTATGAAAATCTAAAAAAACAGACCAATTGATAATTTAGTCAATTGGTCTATTTTTTAAATACTAATATATAAATATTATCAAACCTAAAATTAAATTTCTCAACCTCAATTATTCTGATTGACAAAATTCTTTTGCTATATTCTATATTTAACTCCCTTTTCATCTCAATTCTCACATCATTAAAATCAAATATTTCTATTTAAAAATATAAATTTTCATCCATATACTTCACAATATTTATCTAAAATCCACCTTTCTTATTCCATTATTATTTTCAATTTCCATTACATGAAAATCCATTCCTAATAACTCCTCTTCATAAATCTCAGGCCATTCCATTATAGTTAATATTCCCGATTCTAAATACTCTTCTATCCCGATATCAAACAACTCCTCTAAATCACTTATTCTATATAAATCAAAGTGAAAAACTTTCCCGTTAGGAGTAAGATATTCATTCATTAACGAATAAGTTGGAGATGTTATTTCATCTTTACTCTTCATTATTTCTAGTAAGTATTTTGTAAATGTTGTTTTTCCAACTCCTAAATTTCCTTTAAGCAAAAGTATCTTATATTTTAACAAAGGTAAAATTTTTTGTGCTACTTTTTTCCAATTTTCTACACTATTAATTTCAAAAACCATATCCCTCTATTTTTACCCTTTCCAAAAATACAAAAATCTAATTAATATTTCATAAAATATATCCAATAATAATAATCTACTCATAGAGAACAAATAAAAAAAGGTCTC
>CAUSDX010000004.1:0-107410 GCA_963530615.1 uncultured Flavobacteriaceae bacterium | reverse complement strand
ATCCTTTTCTATTTCTACCCCCCAAAAAGTGGAAGAAAAAAAGGAAGTTTCTACTCCTAAAAAAGCCAAAATAACCACCAAATCCGACCTGTAACGAAAATATTATGTTACAAAGATTTTTTTCTTGATGGAATGCTATGATATTACAAATATAAAGTTTTTTATTATTTTTGTTTTTTTAACAAAATTTAACTTATTTTTAGTATCATCAGCTCTTTTTTGAAATTATAAATTTTATCTTTGCATCCTATGGCACAAAAAGAAACACTATCATCTTTTACGCAAGGTAATTTTGCGAAGGAGCTCTCCATATCACAAGGAAAAATTCCACCCAATGCAGTGGATTTTGAAAAACTTATCATCGGCTCATGCCTTATCGATAAAAAGGGGTTAGACCATGCAGTGGATTTACTCAGCCCAGAAGTTTTTTACGACCCAAGACATCAAGAAATTTTCAAGGCTATATTCTATTTGTTTAGCAATAATCACCCTGTGGATTTAATGACAGTAATTCAAGAACTAAAACGCACCGAAAAACTCAATGCTTCTGGAGGAGACCACTATATTATAGAACTTACTATGGGAGTAAGCTCCTCTGCTCACATAGAATATCATGTGAGAATCGTTTTAGAAAAATATATTCTCCGTTCGCTTATCAACATTTCTGCTAATGTTATAGATTCTTCCTATAAAGAATCAGCAGATGTTTTTGAACTTCTAGATAAAACTGAACAAAGTTTCTTTGAAGTAACTAACGGAACTATCAAAAAAGGTTTTGATACCGCCAATATACTAGTAAAAGATGCTATCAATAAAATTAAATCCCTAAAGGATAAAGGCGGAATATCAGGAATTCCTTCTGGATTTAGAGATATTGATAAAGAAACAGGAGGCTGGCAGCCAACAGACCTCATCATCATTGCGGCTCGTCCTGCAATGGGAAAAACTGCATTCATTCTTTCCATGGCGAGGAATATCACCGTAGAACAACAAATCCCAATGGCATTATTCTCCCTAGAAATGGCATCGGTGCAACTCATCACTAGAATGATAGCCTCCGAAACTCGGATTTCTTCTGAAAAATTAAGGAAAGGAACTCTGAATGATGATGAATGGCAAAGACTATTTAACAATGTTTCTGGATTAGAAAAAGCGCCTCTTTTCATTGATGAAACCCCTTCTCTTTCTATCTTTGATTTTAGAGCAAAATGCAGAAGGTTGGTAATGCAACACAGTGTAAAAATCATTATGGTGGATTATCTCCAGCTTATGACCGCCAACAGTGGAGGAAAAGGAGGAAACAGAGAACAGGAAATCTCCACTATATCTCGTTCCCTAAAAGCTATCGCAAAAGAACTAAATGTGCCTATTATAGCTCTATCTCAGTTATCAAGAAGCGTGGAAAATAGACCCGATAGAAGACCTCAGTTATCAGACTTAAGAGAATCGGGAGCAATAGAGCAAGATGCTGATATTGTATCTTTTATATATAGACCTGAATATTATAAATTTACAGAATGGCCAGATGGGAAACCTTCTGCGAACCAAGCTGAACTCATTATAGCAAAGCATAGAAATGGTGCGGTAACCGATGTTAGACTTTCTTTTCATCGTGAATATGCTAAATTTGGAGACTTAGATACATTTGAAAGCTCTCCTTCCTTTGGCATACCACAGCAAGAACCAAGTGGTTTTGAAAATATCAAAACTACTATGGACCCTTCCGCTGCTTTTGATATGTCTAACAATAATATTTCTGGTTCGGCAATGAATGATGATGAAGATGATATGCCTTTCTAAATAAACAAAATCATGAAAATAGAAATCTTCACTGATGGTGCATGTAGCAGTAATCCTGGAAAAGGAGGCTATGGCATCATCATGCGTATTTCTGAAAAAAATTATGAAAAAGCTTTCTCAGAAGGCTATCGTTTAACAACCAATAACCGAATGGAACTTCTTGCCGTTATTACAGCATTAGAAAAATTAAAATCCAATGAACATGAAATTCATATTTTTACAGATAGTAAATATGTATCCGATGCGATAAATCAAAATTGGATTTTTGGTTGGATAAAAAAAGGCTTCAAAAATGTAAAAAACCCTGATTTATGGCAAAAATTCATCCCACTATATCGCCAATTTTCTCCTACTTTTCATTGGATAAAAGGACATAATGGACACCCAGAAAATGAAAAAGCAGATTACCTTGCTGTAACTGCTTCCCAAAAAAAAGAGCTTCAAATAGATGTTTTCTTTGAAGCTCAAAATCAAGGGCTTTTTTAATTTATTTTTTTTAGTACATTTAAGGAAATTTAATCTATAAAATGAATTTTCCCTCCTATCAGTGTACTAATATTTCTATTTTTAGGATTTCCATAAATTTTAATATTTCCTCCAGCTCTTATTTTTGCAGATATTGTTTCTGTCGTATATACTTTAGCTTCTCCCCCTGCATTTACGGCTATAGACACTTGCTCTCCTTTTATTTTTTCTCCATTAAATACAGCACCTGAATTCATTACAATGTCTTGGGATTTGGCACTTCCTGAAAGCTTAAATTCTCCACCAGAATTTCCTCTAACTGCTAATTGATTGACCTTTAATTCTAATATAATAGAAGAGCCTTCGTTGGAAATTAATTTTAATGCATTTGCTTTCAGTATTTCATTAGAGATAATCACTGCTCCTTGACTTGCTTGAATTTCATTCAAATTATCATAATAAACCTTAACTCTCACATTTTCACCTTTCAAAAATTGAGTGGTTTTAGTTCTAATTTTTAACTCTCCATTTTTATTAATGATTTCTATTCTTCCATCTTCGTCTCCCGAAATTTCTACTGTATTCTTAGATGATTCTATCAATTCTACATTAATTCTGTCATAGACTTTCAAGGAAGAAAAATTACCCACGGCTCTTTCTACTTGCCCAAAAGAAAATATTATTCCTACAAAAAGGAAAATTCCTAAAAACTTTTTTTTCATTGATATCAATTTTATTAAAATTATTTTTCTACCTAAATAAAAAAGACTTCCTTCATTTTTGGGAAGAAAGTCCTTATTTTCTGTTACTATTTTTTATGTAAGCATTCCACCATCTACATTTAAAACTTGACCAGAGATATAAGAAGATAAATCACTCGCCAAAAATAGACAAGCATTTGCCACATCAGTTGTTTGACCACCTCTCTTCAGAGGAATAGCATCTCTCCATCCTTGCACAATCTCTGGGCTTAATTTTGCTGTCATTTCTGTTTCAATAAATCCTGGAGCTATTGCATTACATCTAATATTTCTTGAACCTAACTCCAAAGCTACTGATTTAGAAAAACCTATTACTCCCGCTTTAGAAGCTGCATAATTTGCCTGACCTGCATTTCCTTTTACTCCTACCACAGATGCCATATTGATGATAGACCCGCTTTTAGCCTTCATCATTGGCTTAATTGCTGCTTTTGTCAAATTAAATACAGAATCTAAGTTCACTCTTTGGATAATATCCCACTCCTCTTTACTCATTCTAAGAAGTAAATTATCACGAGTAATCCCTGCATTATTTACCAAAATATCAATTTTCCCAAAATCTGCTAAAACATCATCTACCAATTTTTGAGCTTCATCATAATCCGCTGCATTAGAATGATATTCTTTTGCTACTGTGATTTTGTTCAAATCTGCTTCCACTTGCTTCACCAAATCATCTGGCCCAATATGAGAGAAAGCCACTTTTGCACCATTTTCTGCAAAGATTTCGGCAATTCTTTTTCCAATTCCCGTTGCTGCACCTGTTATTAGGGCAACCTTTCCTTCTAATAATTTCATAAACTTATTAAATATTATAAATTTTCATATTTTTTTAAAACCTTAACTATTTCTGATTTATCATATTGATTTATATTTTCAATATCTTCTGTTATTTTTGGATTTGAATATATAAAATCTTTAAATCTTTTTTTGAAATTAAAATTATTCCATTGTATTTCCCTTCCCTCATCATCAACAAAATAATTTATTTCTCTTTTCTTTAATCCTACATAAGTATGTTCTACATACCATTTTATTTTACCATTATATACCAATTCTTGTAAAGCATTTGGATGATTCAATCTATTTACAAAAACTCTTTCCACATTAGCATAATCCAAAACTTTCATCTCTTTTATCACATTATTTCTCAAAAAATTTCTTTTTCCATTTTTATCATAAATAGCAAAATATTGAGTTATAGAAGCTTCATCCAAATCACCAAAAACAGTTTTTAATGCTTGTAATTTTGTTTTGACTCTTTCACCATTTACAAATGTAATTTCAGCATCTACAACTTTTTTTGATTTTATATCTACATTTTCTGTAGAATAAAACTGAGAAGGTTTTAAACTTCCAACATCTGAAGCCGAACAAGAAATCAATATAAAACTGAAAACAATATAAATGTTTTTCTTCATGTTTTTTTTACAAATATATTCATTTTAATTTAATTCGCACTATTTAATATTATATCACTTCTAAAATTTCTTTTACTCACAACAATTACAATTCGGTTCTCCGACCAAATTTCCTTCTTTATCCACTTCATAATGACAGCATTCTTGTAATTTTTGTTTCAAAGATTCTTTTGCTCTCTTGATTCTAATCTTAACATTCGCAAGAGTAATCCCTAAAATTTCTGAAACCTCTCCTTGTTTTTTCCCTTCTACATAGACCAGCTCCATCACCTCCTTATAAGGGTGAGAAAGCTCATTTAGAAATTTATCAAAACAGCAATAATTTATAATTTCCTCATTTATTTCTGCTTTATTTTCTTCAAAATAAATATATTTATTTTCTTTATTAAAATAATTAGCAATTTCATTTCTCACGATTTGAAAAGCCCAAGATTTTAATTTACCTTCTTGTTTTAGACTACCTATATTGGCATGTATTTTTAAGAAAACTTCTTGAAAAACATCATTCGCAATATTTTTATCCTTTACCTTTTTGAGAATGAAGAAATAAATTTCATCTCCCATTCTTTTCCAAATATCATATGTACTTGGCATAATTGATATAATTTAAGGGACTAAAATTTAGCCCCTTTTTGTGTTATTTATTTTTACAATCACATTTACTGCACTCGCATTTTTCACAAGGGCAATTAGACTCTGCACAATTCACACAATTACATTTTGTGCATTCACAATTTTTACAATTACATTTATTTGCCATAACTTTTATAATTTAAGGTTTCATATATAAGACTAAAAATCTGCTATAAAGATACAAAAAAAATTAAATTTTATTATTCACTATCAAAACTATTTCGCCTTTTAGAGTTTTACTTTTAGAAAAATCTATCAGCTCATCTATTGTTCCTCGCTTGGTTTCTTCAAATTTTTTAGAAATTTCCCTACTTAAACTAGCTTTTGTTTCCTCTCCGAAAAACTCTTTTATTTGCTCCAATGTCGTATTAATTTTATGAGGACTTTCATACAAAACAATCGTTTTTTTCTCTCCCGCTAGTTGTTGCAGTTTAGTTTGTCTCCCTTTTTTAGGAGGCAAAAATCCCGCAAATAAAAATTCATTATTCGGCAAGCCAGATACTACCAAAGCGGGAACAAAAGCCGTAGCACCAGGCAAACAAATCATCTCCAAATCATTATCCGCACAAGCTTTGGCTAAAAGATAACCAGGGTCTGAGATTCCAGGCGTACCTGCATCGGTGATTAGAGCAATATTTATTCCATTTTTCAAATCCAACACTACTTTTTCTGTCGCTTGATGTTCATTATGTAAGTGATAAGATTTCAATGGCTTAGATATTTCAAAATGTTTTAATAATACTCCTGATGTACGAGTATCTTCACATAAAATATAATCCACTTCTTTCAAAGTTTTGATTGCCCTAAAAGTCATATCTTCTAAATTTCCCACAGGTGTAGGCACAAAATAAAGTGTTCCACTCATTTTTTTCTTAATTAAAATTTTTCTACTTTTGGAAAAAGATAATTACAACAATTCTTATCCTAAAATTTAACAACGCTAATTTACAATGTTTTTAGAAAATACAATCAATCATTCTAAACAAAGTGGGTGGATGGAGGTTATCTGTGGCTCTATGTTTTCTGGAAAAACAGAAGAGCTCATTCGTCGTCTACGCCGTGCAGAAATGGCTGGGCAACATGTAGAAATCTTCAAACCCAAAATGGATACTCGCTATGCCGAAGAAGATATTGTTTCTCATAATAGAAACAAAATAAAAAGTACTCCCGTAGAAAATCCAAATGAAATTCTAATTCTTGGGGCTTCTTGTGATGTTATAGGCATTGATGAGGCTCAGTTTTTTGATGAAAGTATTATAAAAGTAGCAAACCAATTAGCAAACAAAGGTATAAGAGTGGTAATTGCAGGGCTAGATATGGATTTTATGGGACGACCATTTGGGGCGATGCCTTATCTTATGGCAACAGCTGAGTATGTTACCAAAGTCCATGCTATCTGTAAAAAAACAGGAAATCTTGCCAATTATTCTATGCGAATTACTGGAAATAATGCCCTTGTCCAGCTCGGTGAAACTGATAGTTATGAAGCCGTAAGCCGAAAAATTTTTATTGATGAAGTTCTGAATAAAAAATAAATTCAAATTACCAAATGAACTATTCTACCCTTCAAATTGCTCAAATCACAAATTCACAACTCATAGGTGAATCTAATATTAGCATTAGTCATATTGCTTTTGATAGTAGAAATCTGTATACCACTTCAGAAACAGCTTTTATTGCTATCAACACAAAAAAAAAATCTGGGGAAAAATATATTTCATCTGCAATAGAAAAAGGAATTAAAGTTATTATTTCAGAAAATTATTACCCTGAATTTGAAGGTATTAGTTGGATTATTGTAAAAGATTCAATACAATTTTTACAAACTTTAGCAAAATATCATTTAGAGCATAGTCATCTAAAAAATACTATTGGGATAACGGGGAGTAATGGTAAAACTATCGTGAAAGAATGGCTCTATCAATGCCTTTGGGATGAAACACCATGCATAAAATCACCTAAAAGTTTTAATTCTCAAATTGGATTGCCTATTTCTGTTCTTGATATTAATGATAATCATCAATTAGGAATCTTTGAAGTCGGAATTTCCCAACCCAAAGAAATGGAGATTTTAGAGCTTATTTTTTCTCCAGAAATAGGAATTCTTACGCATATTGGTTCTGCTCATTCTTCCAATTTTATCAATCAAGAAGAGCTTATTCATGAAAAAATTAACCTTTTCAAAAATAGTAATTGTATAATTTTCAATGGAGATAATGAATTTGTTTTTAATCAAATAAACAAAATTTATTCTCATAAAAAACTAATTAGTTTTGGGTTAAATACTCAGAACGATATTCATATTTCTTCCGATTATAAAAATCCTAATGAAATCATCAAAATAAAATACAAAGATGAAGAAATAAACATCCCTATTCAGCAGAGAGATGAAGCCACTTTATGTAATGCTTTGGCTGTTTTTACTACTTTAAAAGAATTAGGGTTTGATAATCATAAAATCATTGATAAAATTAATCATCTCCAAGCTATAGAGATGAGATTAGAAAGCATAAATGGCATTAAAAATAATCTGATTATTAATGATTCTTTTAATCTAGATTTAGATTCATTAATTATTTCATATCAATTTATTAACCAATATCAAAAGGATAAAAAAATCCTTATTCTGACTGATATTTTAGATACTATAGAAGAAAATTCTGTACTATATCCTAAAATCGCAAAATTAACTAATGAGCAAAATTTTGACCAAGTATTTCTTATTGGAAATCAAATCACTAAATATCAAGAATTATTCACATCAGAGTGTAAAATTTTTGAAACAACTCAGGAATTAATAGAAAGTCAATTTTTATATTCTATTGAAAATCATATTATTTTATTAAAAGGTGCCAGAGTTTTTGAAATTGAAAAAATTAAAAATATTTTAGAATTACAAAAGCATGATACTACTTTAGAAATCAACCTCAATGCCATTATTCATAATATCAATGTGCATAAATCTCAATTAAAACCTAGCACAAAGGTTTGTGCTATGGTAAAAGCTTATTCTTATGGACTTGGAGGATATGAAATCGCTGAATTTTTACAACATCATCACATTGATTATCTCGGAGTTGCCTACGCAGATGAAGGCGCAGATTTAAGAAAAAATGGCATCACTACTCCTATTTTAGTAATGAATCCCGAGCAGAATAGTTATGAGAGTATCATAGATTATCATCTTGAGCCTGAAATTTATAATTTCCGTGTATTAGAATTATTTGGTAATATTCTTGATTTCGAAGGATTAGAAAATTATCCTATTCATATTAAAATTGAAACAGGAATGCATAGACTCGGATTCAAAGAAGAGGAAATTGATGAATTGATTGAAAAAATAAAACAATATCGTTTCAAAGTAGCAAGTATTTTCAGTCATCTTTCTTCTGCTGATAATCCCAAAGAAGAAGCATATACATTAAAACAATTTGAAACTTTTGAAAGGATTTCACAAAAAATCATAGAAAAACTCGGTTACCAACCTATTAGGCATATTCTAAATTCTGCTGGAATTACAAATTATAATGATTATCAATATGATATGGTAAGAATAGGCATTGGAATGCTCGGTTTTTCTCCAAATGAAAAAATCCAACAAGAACTACAAAATGTCGTAAGTTTCAAAACATTAATTTCTCAAGTATCTGAAATAAAAAAGGGAGAAAGTATCGGATATAATAGAAATTTCATCGCAACAAAAGATACTCAAATTGCAACAATACCTGTAGGTTATGCAGATGGAGTTTCTAGACTAATGGGAAATGAAAAGGGATTTTTGTGGATAAAAAATAAAAAAATCCCCATTGTGGGAAATATATGCATGGATATGCTAATGCTCAATTTAAAAGATTTACCCGCAAAAGAAGGAGAAGAAGTGATTTTATTTAATTCCATACCGAGATTAAAAAACTTCGCTGAATACTCTCAGACCATTGTTTATGAAGTTCTTACATCTATTTCAAGACGCGTTAAAAGAATTTATATTAAAGATTAAATATTATTTTCCATGAAAAATATACTCTTATTTTTCGGTATTTTATTTTCTTTATATGGTCATTCACAAGCCAAAGAAAATATTTATACTCCTAAAAAACCAAAAATAGGTTTATCTCTCTCTGGAGGTGGAGCCAAAGGTTTTGCCCATGTAGGAGTTTTGAAAGTTTTAGATTCATTGGGCGTAAAAATAGATTATATTTCAGGGACGAGTATGGGAGCAATTGTAGGAGGACTTTATGCCTCAGGATATAGTGGAAAGGATATAGAAAAAATAATAAATGACACTGATTTCTCTACTATTCTAATAGGAGAAAAATCAAGAAAAGAAGCTACTTTTTTTGACAAATCTGTGGATAAATACATTCTATCTTTTCCTATACAAAAAAGAAAAATAACCCTACCCTCTTCTATATCATCAGGACAAAACACTATATACATTCTCAAAGAATTATTCAAAAATGTTTCTAATATTCATGATTTTTCACAGCTTCCCATTCCCTTCATGTGTGTTGCTACAAATTTAGAAACAGGAAAAACTAAGATTTTTGAAAAAGGAGATTTGATAAAATCTATCATGGCAAGTTCTGCCTTTCCTTCACTTATAGAACCTGTAAAAATAAATGATACCATCTATGTAGATGGAGCCATGGCTATAAATTTACCTTCCAAACCATTAAAAGATAAAGGAATTGACATCGTTATCGGAGTTAATCTCAGTACTGGACTAAATGATAAAGAACATATCAATAATATTGTAGATATTCTGAATCAAATTATAGACTTTGGTATTCAAAAAGAAACAAAAAATCAACTAAATCATACCGATATTAATATTAACCCTAATTTAAAAGATATAAAAATAACTAGTTTTGACCAAAAGAAAACTATCTTAGATGCTGGATACCAAGAAGCATTAAAATACATAGAAGCCTTAAAAAAACTTCCAAAAAAAAGCACAGAAGATGAAATAAAAATCCCCATCAATCCTATATTTTCTAATCTTTATAAAATAGACAGCCTTGCTATTCAGCATAATTTTATTTATAATAAAGACTATATACAAGGAAAAATGAGACTCAAAATACCATCAATACAAACTTATAAAAGCATCAATAAAATGGTGGATAACCTCTATGCAACAAATAATTTTACACTAATCAATTACGATATTATTCATAAAAATAATAAAAATATATTACAACTATCCACAGCAGAAATGAACAATCAATATATGATGAAGTTTGGACTACATTACGATAAAATATTTAAGACAGGTTTGCTCATGAACCTTACTTTTAAGAGACTTATATTTAATAACTCTACTATTTCCCTAGATTTGATTATCGGCGATAATCCTCGTTATTACTTCAACTATTTTATAGATAATGGGTTTATTCCAAGCTTTGGATTTTATGCTTCTGGAATGAGTTTAGACCTTAAAAATAATCAAAATCTCATCACAGAAAAATGGCTTTGGTTCCGAAATGAAGCTTTCATACAATCTACTTGGAGAGATAAATTTGCCATCGGAGTAGGGATAAGCCATGATTATTTTGAGATAAAAAATAATACCATTCTTACTAAAAATTCTAAGAACAATATCAATCCTTATATCTTCATTAAAGCAGATACTCAAAATGATAAAAATTTTCCAACAAAAGGTTTTTCCTTAAATATAGAAGGGAAATATATTAACTTGATCAAAAATCATAACCATAACTTTTTACAAATCAAAGCTGAAACAGACTTTAGTTTTCCTCTCAACTCTTGGATTACTTATCGTTTAAAAGGGTTTACTGGACTTAGTTCCTTAATTCCTTCTTCATTTTATCAATATCATATGGGAGGTGTTTTTGAGCAAAATTTGGGGAATTTTACAAGTTTTCAAGGCTATTTTTTGGGAGAAGAAAAAAGTGCAAACTTATTAACAGCTACCAATTATCTTATGTTTAACTTTAAGAAAAATTATTTCATTATTCCTTCTTTCAGTATAGCAGAATCTTTTGATAGTTTCAAAGATTTTAATTCTCTCAAAAAAATACACTCTTCCTTAGGTATCACTTTAGGATATAAATCTCCTTTTGGACCTATTAAAATCAATTATAGCCATGCATTTAAATCAAGCTCTAAAGGAATATTCAACATTATTTTAGGACACTCATTCTAACCCATAAACAAGACATATGATACATTTCTTTTTTGAAAATATAGATGAATTTACATTAGCGGAAGACTTAGAAACATGGATGAAAAATATCATTACCACCGAAGATAAGAAACTCGGGGAGATTAACTATATCTTTTGTAATGATGAGTATCTCTTGAAAATCAATCAAGACTACTTACAGCATGATTATTATACTGACATCATTACTTTTGATTATGTAAAAGGTAAGACTATTTCAGGCGATATTTTTGTATCTGTGGAACGAGTTAAAGATAATGCCTCTACCCTATTTAAAGATTTTAATTCAGAATTTCATAGGGTTTTAGCTCATGGTATTCTCCATCTTTGTGGATACAAAGACAAAACCGAAGAAGAAGAAAAAATGATGAGAAGCAAAGAAGATTTTTACATCAATTTAAAATAAAAAGGGCTATTTTCATTGCCCTTTTCTTATAAATTTCTAATTCCTTTTACTACTTTACTCAGTTCCGTATATAAATTCTTCCATTTAGGATAATTTTATAACAGTAATAAAACTTAAATACCTATTTATATTTTGTTCCAAATCTTTTATTATATCTAATCACTATAAGCTCTCATTATCAGCTTATATCTGTTTATAAATTAAAGAAAAACATCCATTTATTTCATTTTTTAATTATTGTATTTATTTTCAATCTCTTAAGATATATTAAAAAATGCAAGGAAATTTCACTCTAATAAAAAGAAATTAATCAATAGTTCATAAACTCAAATTTCACATAATTTTATTCTCTCTTCATTATCACCATCATATTTTCTTTACCCTATTCATTTTTATGATTAAAACAGAATAAAATTTCTCTTCTTAATTTTAAAATTATTCTCCCAAATTATTTTCTTGTCAATTAAATACCTTACCTTTGCTCCTCAAAATTATCATTATATTTTTCATACTCATGATAGATGATAAAATAATAAAATCAATAAGAATTATCCCTACGAAAAATTCTTTCAAGATAATTTTACTTTAAGCATCTTATTGCTTTTTTTTAGAATCTAATTTTATGTTTCCCGTGAAACATTTTTTATTTTAAAATCAAAAAATATTCAATATAAATGACAGATACAATATACGATGTTATCGTAGTAGGAGCAGGACACGCAGGATGTGAGGCCGCTGCCGCAGCGGCAAACCTCGGTTCTAAAACTTTACTCATCACCATGAATATGGAAACCATCGGAAAGATGAGTTGTAACCCCGCTATGGGAGGAATAGCTAAGGGGCAAATAGTAAGGGAAATTGATGCCTTAGGAGGTTACTCAGGGATTATTGCGGATAAAACTGCTATACAATTTAAGATGCTAAACCTCTCGAAAGGTCCAGCCATGTGGTCGCCAAGAACTCAAAATGATAGAATGTTATTTTCTACTGAATGGAGACTTGTCTTGGAAAACACTCCTAATCTGGACTTTTTCCAAGATATGGTAAGAGAATTGATTCTTGAAAACAACAAAGCAGCAGGTGTCGTTACTTCTATTGGAATTAAATTCAAATCCAAATCTGTAGTCTTAACTAATGGAACTTTCTTAAATGGTTTAATTCATATTGGAGAAAAACAATTAGGGGGCGGAAGAATGGGAGAACCTAAAGCCTTTGGAATTACAGAGCAGTTAATATCTATTGGTTTTGAGGCTGGAAGAATGAAAACAGGAACGCCCGTAAGAGTAGATGGTAGAAGTATAGATTTTTCTAAAATGGACGAACAAAAAGGTGATGAAAATCCTCAAAAGTTCTCTTACTTAGATACCCCTAAACTTACCCAACAACGCTCTTGCTATATTACCTACACAAATGAAATCGTCCATGATATTCTCCGAGAAGGTTTTGACAGAAGCCCAATGTTCAATGGAACAATTCAAAGTTTAGGCCCAAGATACTGCCCAAGCATTGAGGATAAAATTAATCGATTCGCTGAAAGAAATCGTCATCAACTTTTTGCAGAGCCAGAAGGCTGGAATACGATAGAATATTATATCAATGGATTTAGTTCATCTCTTCCAGAAGATATCCAAATAAAAGCTCTTCACCAAATTCCAGGTTTTGAAAATGCAAAAGTATTCCGCCCAGGATATGCCATTGAATATGATTACTTCCCTCCTACTCAACTTCAACATACCTTAGAAACAAAGCTCATAGAAAATCTTTATTTCGCAGGACAAATCAATGGAACTACAGGATATGAAGAAGCAGCAGGACAAGGACTTATTGCAGGAATCAATGCACATAACAAAGTTCATGAAAAAGAGTCTTTCACTCTCAATAGAGATGAAGCATATATAGGAGTTCTCATAGATGATCTCATTACAAAAGGTACAGAAGAACCTTATAGAATGTTTACTTCCCGAGCAGAATATCGTTTGCTTTTAAGACAAGATAATGCAGATATTCGTTTGACTGAAAAATCTCATAAATTAGGATTAGCTACTGATGAAAGAATGGAAAAAGTAGAAGATAAAATCAAAAAATCTCAGGAATTGGAAGATTTTTTAAGAGAAACATCTTTGAAACCACACCAAATTAATCCTATTTTGGAAGAAGAAAATTCTAATCCTGTAGATCAAGCATATCGTGCTTCTCAAATACTTACTCGCCCAAATATTACTTTAAATAAATTAGAAAAATTAGAATTTATTAAAAACACAAGTAAAAACTATTCTAACGAAATAAGAGAACAAGCTGAAATTAATATTAAATACAAAGGCTACATTGATAAAGAAAAAGAAAATGTAGCAAAACTTCATAGATTAGAAAATATTAAAATACCTGAACTTTTTGATTTTAATCAAATCAGCAGTTTATCCGCAGAAGCAAAACAAAAATTAAATAAAATCAGACCTAAAACTATCGCACAAGCAAGTCGTATTAGTGGGGTATCTCCAGCGGATATTAATGTTCTATTGATTTATTTAGGGAGATAATGTTTCATGTGAAACTTTGAATTGATTATATATAAAATAATAAAAAAGAAGTAATATAGCATTACTTCTTTTTTATATCTAATCCTAAATAAATTTTAATTAAAATAACTATTCTTCCTAATAAAGTAAAGTTTTTCGCTTTAAGAAACTCAATAGGGTGAGTTAAAATGTATTTTTTAACAATATATAATTCTGTTCTATACAACTTATCAAATACATAATTCCATTTTATTCTGAATACATCTTTAGCAGAACCAATCTTTTTATCCAAATAGAATTTATATCTATTTTCATATGCTTCCATTACACATAAAAACTTTTCTTCATTGTAATTTGTATTGACTATACTACTTTCTCTCTGTACATAAGCATATAAAACTCTATCTGTAACTACTACTTTTTTCACTTTATAATATAATTCATGAGCAATGAATTCATCTTCATGAATTTTCCCTAATGGATATCTTATATCATCAAAAATAAAAGCTTTATATAATTTATTCCAAGCCGTTATATATAAATAATTATAATTAATAAGCCTCATACATTCATTAGAAGGCTTTACTTCAAAATGATTTTCATTGGGTAATTCTTCTATATTGATAGGATTATTATGATAATACCAAACCACATTACAGATAGAAATATCTGCATCAGTTTTTATTAAATTCTTATAAAGTATTTTTACATAATCTTTATGAATAAAATCATCACTATCAATAAAACAAACATAGTCACCCTTCATTATATCCAGCCCTGTATTTCTTGCACCAGAAAGCCCTTTATTTTCTTGAACTATATACCTTATCCTCTCATCATATAAAAAAGTTTTTATTTTTTCTCCTGTATCATCCGTAGAACCATCATTAACAATGATGATCTCTAAATTATCATAACTTTGAACGAGAACACTCTGAATACATTTTTCTACAAAATCACTTACATTGTAACAAGGAATAATAACAGATACTAAAGGCAATTTTTCCATTTTATTTTTTTTGCAAAAATAGTATTTTATATTCTCAAAAGATTATTTTTGCAAATCATTTTTATTTTAATGAAAGTAAAAGACTATTTTCTAACACAAGAAGAATTTGAAATCCAAGAAACAGATATTTCAGGAGTTCTAAAAACATTTCCTATCCCTGAAAATATAGGAAAATATTATGAAAGTAAAAACTACATCTCCCATCATCAAGACAGCGGAAGTCTAAAAGAAGTTATCTATAAACTCTTACAAAAATTTAATTTAAAATATAAAAAAGAAATTCTAAAAAAATCAGTAAACCAGATTACTCATCAAAAAACTTGTTTAGATTACGGTTGCGGAGCAGGAGAATTTATAAAATATATTTCTAACGATTACATCACTTTCGGGTATGAACCTAATGAAAATGCAAGAAAATTTGCTAAACAAAAAAATAATAAAACTAAGTTTATCTCTCATTTAGATGAAATAGAAAACCAAAGTTTAGATGTAATCACCCTTTGGCATGTATTTGAACATATAGAGAACCAAGATGAAATACTTTCTATTTTTCATCAAAAATTAAAATCTAATGGGAAGCTCATCATCGCTGTTCCTAATCATACTTCTTATGATGGTCAAAAATATAAAAACTTATGGGCAGCTTATGATGTCCCTAGACATATTTATCATTTTTCTAAAAATGGAATGATGAAATGGCTATCTGATAAAAAAGAATGGAAATTAGAAAAAATCTCCCCTCTCCTACTCGATGCCTTTTATATTTCTATTTTAAGTGAAAAATACATGAAAAATCCACTTTTTTGGCTTTTTGGAATGATTCAAGGAGCGATTTCTAATTTTAAAGCATTAAAAACGGGAGAATTTTCAAGTTTGATATATATTATTCGAAAAAAATAGAAAATGGATTTTTGACATACTTATGAAAGTCATTTTTTTAACCCATTTTCTATAAATTTAGATAAAAAACTATTATCTCTTATCTTCTATCCCAAATTCTCGCCATTCTTCTTTTTGAGTACCAAGTTTGGTATATTTTCTGATAGTGCTTATTTTACTATCCAAGTCCTTCATCACAGCATCAAGCTCTACTGTTTTTACTTTAAGGTCTGCCTTGAGCTTCTCTTGTTGTTTATTAAGCTCTTCGGCTTTTTTGTGTAAACTTTCCGCTTCTGTTAATTGAGTTTCTGAAACTCCTATGGGTAAATTAGATTTTCTTCCTTTTAATCCCTCTATCAATAATTTAGCTCCTGAAATGATTTCTACAAATGTTTTTCTTGCCATATCTTTTGTGATTTTGAATATTTATGGTTGATTATTCAATTTTCAATTAGGGAAATAGAATTTCCCCAATCAAAAAATAAATTTCCTACATGAAAAACTTTATTTCCCTAATCAAAAATTAAATTTTTATTCTTCTGAAAACTGTTTTCCATAAGTGATTGGGAATTTCCCTCCTCAGATTACTTATTTATCGCAGCTACACCTGGTAATTCAAGACCTTCAAGGCTCTCCAACATCGCTCCCCCACCTGTGGAAACATAAGAAACCTTATCAGCATACCCAAACTGCTTCACAAAAGCCATGCTATCCCCTCCACCTACGAGAGAGAAAGCCCCCTGCTTGGTAGCATCAGCAATGCTATCCCCTAAAGCCTGAGTTCCCACCGCAAAATTTGACATTTCAAAAACTCCAAGAGGTCCATTCCAAAGAATCGTCTTAGAATTCATAATTACTTCATGATTGATTTCTTGAGTTTTCTTTCCTATATCTAAGCCCATCCACCCATCAGGAATTTCATTTGCAGGAACTTCCATTCTCTCTGCATCATTATTAAATTCTTTAGAAACCACCACATCTACGGGGATATAGACTTTAACATTTTCTTTTTTAGCCTTTTCTAAAATCTCTAAAGCAAGGTCTAATTTATCATCTTCCACTAAAGAATTTCCTATACTACCTCCTTGTGCTTTGATAAAGGTAAAGGCCATTCCCCCACCGATAATTAAATTATCCACCGCAGGAAGGATATTTTCTATAATGGTAATTTTAGTGGAAACTTTGGAGCCACCAAGAATGGCAGTTACTGGTTTCTCTCCTGAATGAAGTACTTTATCTATGGCTTCCAACTCTTTTGCCATCAATAGTCCAAAGCATTTTTTTTCAGGGAAAAAGTCAGCAATCACCGCCGTAGAAGCATGCTTTCTGTGTGCTGTCCCAAAAGCATCATTCACATAAATATCCGCCAAATTAGAAAGTTTTTTAGCAAATTCCACATCTCCAGCCTCTTCCTCAGCATGAAATCTTAAATTTTCAAGCAATAAAATCTCTCCAGCCTTCAATTCAAAAGCCGCTTTTTCAGCCAATTCTCCTACGCAATTTTCTACAAATTTCACTTCTCTACCTAAAACTTTAGAAACCTCTTCTACTATTTTAGATAAAGAAAAATCAGCATTCACTTTTCCTTTCGGTCTTCCTAAATGCGTCATTAAAATAACTACTCCACCATCGTTAATAATTTTATCAATAGTAGGTTTTGCAGCAACGATTCTTGTATTATCCGTTACTTGAAATTCAGCATTTTGAGGAACATTAAAATCTACCCTTATTAAGGCTTTTTTACCTGAAAAATTAAAATCATTAATTGTCTTCATTTCATAAATTTTAGTTCCACAAAGTTAAGTATAATTACTCCGAGAAAAAATTTATTTTGATAAAAAATTCACAAGCTTTTTTATTATTTACATTACCTTTTTTCTTTTTAAAAAAAATAAAATAATGTAGGATGATGTTGTAATTATGAATTTTGTGGATTAAAAAAAGACTGAAAATAAGTCATATTCTGTTAAGGAATAATGATAAAACTATTAACATTATAAATAATTGATATTTAATGAATAAAATAGCTTATTCACAAAGGTGGATAAAATGATTTTTTCTAAAAATGTGAGAAAAATAAATGTGAATAAACATTATAAAATGGATTTAAAAATATTTATAAAGAAATATTGTTTGATTTTTAATTTTTTCTCAATAAGAATTTCAATGAAGATAAAAAAGTGTTTTTTATTATAAGTTTTCCACAAAGAATTTACATTTTATACTCCGTTTTTCTATACTTATCCTATATGTTGTTGAAAAATAAATTTTATCATCTTGTTTTTCACTTGGAATAATTATTTTTGCTCTATGTTAGGATTTTTAAAGAAAAAAACAGCTTTGCTTTGGGCTAAATATCATTGTAAAAAAGAAGAGCAGTATAGGAAAAATGCTATTGAATATCAAGAAAAATTGTTATTCTCTCTCATTAAAAAAGCTGAAAATACTCGCTTTGGTAAAGAACATCTTTTTTCGGAAATTAAAGAAATACAAGATTTTCAGAATAGAGTCCCTGTGGCGAATTATGAGCAATTAAAATATTACATTGACCGAATAAAAAATGGAGAAAAAGATATTCTTTGGACTTCGTTACCTAAATATTTTGCTAAAACTTCTGGAACAACTTCTGGTTCTAAGTATATTCCTATCTCAAAAGAAGGAATGCCTTATCAGATTGCAGCAGCACAATCTGCTTTATTTCATTATGTGGTAAAGAAAAATAATGCAGATTTTGTGAATGGAAAAATGATTTTTTTACAAGGTTCACCAGAGTTAGAAGAAATAAATGGTATTAAAACAGGTCGGCTTTCGGGGATTGTAGCACACCATATTCCGAATTATCTTCAAAAAAATAGATTACCGAGTTATGAAACGAATTGTACGGAAGATTGGGAAACGAAAATTGATAAAATTGTAGAAGAAACAGAAAATCAAAACATGACTTTGATTTCTGGTATTCCACCATGGCTTATTATGTATTTTGAAAAATTGATTGAACGAAAGGGGAAGAAAATAAAAGAGATTTTTCCTCATTTGCAATTGATTGTTACAGGTGGGGTGAATTATGAGCCTTATCGTGAGAAAATGGAATATCTTTTGGGTGGAGATGTGGATATTATCCAAACTTTCCCTGCGAGTGAAGGATTTTTTGCTTTTCAAGATGATTATACACAGGAGGGACTTTTACTTCTAACGAATAATGGAATTTTCTACGAATTTATTCCATTAGAGGAATTTGGAAAACAAAATGCAAGAAGATTAACCTTAAAGGATATTGAATTAAATAAAGATTATGCTTTGATTATTACTACAAATTCAGGGCTTTGGGCATATTCTATAGGTGATGTAGTACGGTTTATTTCTAAAAATCCTTACCGAATTTTAGTAAGTGGGCGGACGAAGCATTTCACTTCTGCTTTTGGGGAGCATGTGATTGCCTTTGAAGTTGAAGAATCTATGAAATCAACTATTGAGAAACATTCTGCACAAATTACCGAATTTCATTTAGCACCGCAAGTTACCCCTAAAAATGGAGAACTTCCTTATCATGAATGGCTGATAGAATTTGAAAAGCAGCCAGAGAATTTGGAGAAATTTAGAAAAATATTAGATGATGAAATGAGAAAGCGGAATGTTTATTATGATGATTTGATTTCAGGGAATATTCTCCAGCCTTTGAAAATAACTTGTTTAACTAAAAATGCTTTTCGGCAATATGCTAAAGAGGTGGGAAAATTAGGTGGACAAAATAAAATCCCAAGACTTGCCAATGATAGAAAAATTGCGGAGGTTTTGGAAAAGTTTAAAATAAATTAACATAGAATGAAAAAGAATTTTGGTAAAGCAATAAGAATATTTTTGATAGATGGAAATCCTAATGGAAGAATGACCTGTGAACTATCTAATTGGACAGGGAAAGCTTACAAAATACCAAATATTGAAGTTAAAAATTGTAATGATAGAGAGGATTTGAAAAGTCCAGGAGTTTATCTCTTATTGGGAAAGAATGAAGATGGTAAAGGTTTAGTCTATATAGGAGAGGCAGAAAATATTTTGACAAGGCTTAATCAGCATGTTTCTGGAAAAGACTTTTGGACAGAAACTATTGCTTTTATCAGTAAAGATAAAAATTTGAACAAGGCCCATATCAAATATTTAGAAAATCGACTTTTTGATATTGCAAAATTGGTTGATAGATATGATATTCATAACGAAAATACACCTACACAGTCTTCTATTTCAGAATTAGACCAAGCCGAAATGGAGGAGTTTATTGAAAATATAAAACTTTTAACAAATACTTTGGGGCATAAGGTTTTTGAAAATAAACTAGAAATTGCTTTGACAAAAAAGGAAGATATTTTATATTTAGAATCTGGTAGTGAGGATAGATATTGTAAGGCATTTGGGGTAAAAATATTAGATGGATTTTTAGTTTTAAAAGGTTCAAAAATCGCAAAAGAATTTACGAAATCTTTTCCTAAACCTAATCAAAATACAAGAGAAAAATTAGTGTTAAAAGGAGTTATTAAAAACTTTGAATTTACAGAAGATTATCAATTTACTAGTCCTTCTACTGCGGCGAGTATAGTGGCAGGGCGTTCTTGTAATGGTTTGGTAGAATGGAAAACAAAAGAAGGTATACTATTAAAAGATTTAAAATAATGAACCTAAAAATTTCGCTTGATGTCCTAAAAACATTGAAAAATAAAGAGTTTAGAAACCTTATTACAGGGCGTTTATTCATTATTATTGCCTTTAAGATGACTTCTACTCTTTTGGGCTGGTGGGTTTATGACCTTACAAGAAATCCATTTTCAATCGGTTTAATCGGTTTATCAGAGGTAGTTCCTGCAGTGGGCTGTGCTTTATATGCAGGACATTTTATAGATATGAATGAAAAAAGAAGACTTTTGCTTACTTGTAATTTTGCTTATATTATTCTTTTAGGGGCATTGCTTATTCCTGCGTGGTTTCAAGGGAATCTTGGGATTAGTAATGAAGGAGTTACTTATTTTATTTATTTCATAGTTTTTCTTACAGGAATTGCTCGGTCTTTTCTTGGTCCTATTGTTCCTGCAATGATACCGAAAATTGTGAGTAAGGAACTTTTACCTAGAGCTATTACATTAAATCAAACTACATTTTTATTAGCATCGGTTTTAGGGCATGCTTTAGGTGGATTTTTTGTTTTTTGTTTTGATATTAACGGAACTCTTTTAGTTATAGTTTTATTATTATTTATAGCGTTGTTTTTTTATTTCAAAATACATCCCCAAAATTCAGAAATCAATAGTAAAGAAGTGAAAGTTTTTGAAAGTATCAAGGAAGGTTTAGTTTATATTTTTAAGACAAAAGAAATTGTAGGTGCTTTGACATTGGACTTGTTTGCGGTACTTTTTGGCGGTGCTGTGGCTCTTATTCCTGTTTTTGCAAAAGATATTTTACAGCTGGGAGTGGTTGGTTATGGTTTTCTGAATGCAGCTTCGGATATTGGGGCTGCGATTTCAATTTTTACACTGACTCTATTTCCTCTTAGAAGAAATCAAGGCAAAATTTTGCTTTTTTCTGTTTTTGGTTTTGGATTGTGTATTTTGTTATTTGGAATTTCTGAATATTTTATTTTATCATTTATAGCATTATTGATGAGTGGTATTTTGGATGGTATTAGTGGGGTTATTAGGGGAACAATAGTCCAGTTAAAGACTCCTAATCACATGAGAGGAAGAGTAATGAGTATCAATAGTATGTTTGTGATGTCTAGTAATGAATTGGGGCAGTTTGAAAGTGGTGTTGCTGCAAGAATTTTTGGTGCAGTCAATGCAGTTATTATTGGGGGAGGAATTACGATGCTCATAGCCTTATTAGTAAGCTTTTCATCTCCTAAATTGAGAAAAATGGAATATTAAAATAAGGAAAAGTAATGAAAAACGAATAAAAAAAGTTGGATTGTATCAAAATTTCATATATTTGCACCAAATAATTTTTAAAATAAATCACTATGTCAGACATTACATCTAGAGTAAAAGCTATCATCGCTGATAAGCTTGATGTTGAAGAAACAGAAGTAACTCCAGAAGCTAGCTTCACGAATGATTTAGGAGCTGATTCATTGGATACAGTAGAATTAATTATGGAGTTTGAAAAAGAATTTAATATTCAAATTCCAGATGACCAAGCTGAAAAAATTCAAACAGTAGGTCATGCTATCGAGTATATCGAGACAGTAATTAAACAATAATTTGTTTTAAATTAAAATTCAAAAATTTATGGAATTAAAGAGAGTAGTAGTTACAGGTTTTGGAGCCATTACCCCAATAGGGAATAATGCTCAAGAATATTGGGAAAGTCTTATTAATGGGGTAAGTGGTGCTGCACCTATTACTCTCTTTGATTCTACAAATTTCAAAACTCAATTTGCGTGTGAGGTAAAAAACTTTGATCCTTTAGAACATTTTGATAAGAAGGAAGCAAAGAAAATGGACAGAAATACGCAATTAGGTTTAGTGGCTGCAAAAGAGGCTGTTATTCATAGTAAAATCTTGGAAGATAATGTAGATAAAGAACGAATTGGTGTAATTTGGGGGTCTGGTATTGGTGGTTTAGGAACTTTTGAATCAGAAGTTGTAAGTTGGGCCAATACTAATATACCTAGGTTTAGTCCTTTCTTTATTCCTAAAATGATTGCAGATATTACGCCAGGTATGATCTCTATAGAATATGGATTTCATGGGCCTAATTATACTACTGTATCAGCATGTGCATCTTCTACGAATGCGATTATAGATTCTAAAATGCTTATCCAATTAGGTAAGGCAGATGTTATCGTATGTGGTGGTTCAGAAGCAGCTGTTACAGCAAGTGGTATGGGTGGATTTAATGCATTGATGGCACTTTCTACAAGAAATGATGATCCTAAAACAGCTTCAAGACCTTTTGATAAAGACCGTGATGGTTTTGTATTAGGCGAAGGTGCAGGTTGTATTATTTTAGAAGAATATGAACATGCAGTAAAGCGTGGAGCAACTATTTATGCAGAACTAAAAGGAGGAGGATTGAGTGCTGATGCTTATCATATGACAGCTCCTCACTCAGAGGGATTGGGAGCTTATTTAGTGATGAAAGGCTGTTTAGAAGATGCAGGTATATCAGCGAATGAGGTAGATCATATCAATATGCATGGAACATCTACGCCACTAGGTGATGTTGCAGAATCTTCAGCGATTACTAAATTATTTGGTGAGCATGCTTATAATATTCAGATTAATTCTACAAAATCCATGACTGGACATCTTTTAGGTGCTGCTGGAGTTATAGAAGCTATCGCTGCATTGGGAACAATTATGCATGGTATAGTTCCCCCTACGATTAATCATTTTACAGATGATGAGAGAATAGATTCTCGTCTAGATTTTACTTTTAATAAAGCTGTAAAAAGAGATATAAAAGTAGCCATGAGTAATACTTTTGGATTTGGAGGGCATAATGCTTGTGTTCTTTTTAAAAAGATATAAATGAATGCCATTAGGAGGTATATTTCAAATTTTTTTAGGAGAAGAAATAAGAATAAAAACCTTTCTGAAAAAGATTTAAAGTTTATATCAGATATAAGTAGGCTCGTTGGATATGATATTCAGAATATAGAACTTTATCGTGAGGCATTTTCTTTGAAAAATACTAGCAAAAAGTCTATGTATCGTAGAAATTATGAGAGATTGGAATTTCTTGGTGATGCAGTTTTAGGAAGTATTATATCTTATTATCTTTTTGAAAATTATCCTACTCATAATGAAGGCTATCTTACTCAGATGAAGTCTAAGATAGTGAATAGGAGGAATCTTAATCGCCTAGGAGAAGAACTTGGACTTAAAAAACACATTCAAAATTCCTATAATTTACAACTTCTTGGAGAAAATATAGCAGGTAACCTGTTAGAGGCTTTAATAGGAGCTATCTATTTAGATGCTAATTATAAAACTTGTGAAAAGGTAGTAACTAATTGGTTATTAAATGATAGGGAAATTATTCGTTTAGAGAAGAAAATTGTGAGTTATAAAAGCTTACTTTTAGAGTGGAGTCAAAAGAAAAAGGTAAAAATAGAGTATGAAACTTTAGAGGATATTTCTAATGGTAAATATCCATGTTTCCGTTGTTATGTTCTATTGGAGGATAAAAAAATAGTAAATGCCTCCGAAACTTCAAAGAAAAAAGCTGAAGAAAAAGCTGCACAGAGAGCGTTTTATACTTTAAACAAAAAAGAACAAATTATTGAAAAATAAATCATTATTTCTTGATTTTGATGAAACAGAAGATGTTTCAGTGGCATTAGTAAGATTGAAAAGAGAACAACCTTTTCATGAGTTATTTTTTAAGATTAATAGGCTCAATTCATTTAAATTTTTTAGAAAAAATGATTTAGAAATAGAGGATTATTTTGGTTATTATAATTTTCCTATATTTGAGGCTTTTGATAGGCATACACAGGTTACATTTCGGATAATTATTAATCATTCTTACGATTTTCGTAGAAAAGAAAAGCCTATTGAAGGGCTTTTTGATTTATTAGAAGAGGAGAAATATTTTATCCATCCAGGGATAAATCTTATTATTTTTTCAAAAGAGGGGAATTGTGATTTTTCTGTTATAAATTTACCAAAAGAATTAGTCAGTTCCGTAGAAGAATATAAACTTTCTTCAGAGGAAGAATTATATGAAACAATACTTAATTACGATGAATAGAAATATGAAAAAAACAAAAATTATTGCAACATTAGGACCTGCATCATCTCATCGGGAGACGATGGTTAATATGATAAAACAAGGAGTAAATGTATTTAGAATTAATTTTTCTCATGCTAATTATGAATTAGTGAAGAAAAATGTAGAGCTTATTCGTTCTATTAATGAAGAATATGGTTTCAATACTGCTATTTTAGGAGATTTACAAGGTCCAAAATTGAGAGTAGGAGTAGTAAAAGAAGGTACATTTATTAATCCTGGTGATATTTTAACTTTTACAAATGAGAATGTGGAGGGTGATGCTTCTAAAGTCTATATGACTTATGAAAGATTTGCTAAAGATGTAAAAGTAGGGGAAAGAATTTTAATTGATGATGGTAAGTTAGTTTTTGAAGTTATTGAAACTAATGAAAAGGATTTAGTAAGAGCTAAAGCTATCCAAGGAGGAGCATTGAGTTCTAAAAAAGGAGTAAATTTACCTAATACTAAAATTTCTCTTCCTGCCCTTACAGAGAAAGATATAGAAGATGCTAAATTTATGTTGGATCTTGAATTTGATTGGATAGCTCTTTCATTTGTGAGACATGCCCAAGATATTAAAGATTTAAAAGATTTAATTAAAAATCATACCAAAGGAAAACAAAATACTCCAATTATTGCTAAAATTGAAAAACCTGAAGGAGTAGAAAATATTGGTGAAATATTGCAGGAGTGTGATGCTATCATGGTTGCAAGGGGGGATTTAGGTGTAGAAGTCCCTATGGAAGAAGTCCCTGTTATCCAGAAAAAATTAGTAGCAGAAGCAAGATTACAAGCTAAACCTGTTATTATTGCTACTCAGATGATGGAGACAATGATTAATAGTCTTACTCCAACTCGTGCAGAAGTAAATGATGTGGCAAATTCAGTTTTAGATGGTGCAGATGCAGTGATGCTATCTGGAGAAACTTCTGTGGGAAATTATCCTGTGGATGTGATTAAAAACATGGCAAAAATCGTTAGTAATATTGAAAAAGATAAGCTTTATCTTAATAATAATAAACCGATTGAAAAGATAGATGAAACAGATGATGATAGATTTATTACGAATATGATATGTTATTCAGCAGTGAGAATTGCTAAAAAAGCCAATGCAAAAGGGATTATCACTCTTACCAATTCAGGTTATACGGCATTCCAAATTTCTGCTCATAGACCGAATGCTCACATTATTGTATTCTGTTCGGATAAAAGGGTTTTAACGAAATTAAATCTACTTTGGGGAGTGAGTGCATTTTATTATGATATGCAAAAATCTACCGATGAGACTGTAATTCAAGTGAATATGTTAGCTCATAATTATGGTTTTGTCCAGCAAGGAGATTATGTTGTTAATCTTAATGCGATGCCCGTGTATGAAAGTGGAAAAACCAATACTTTGAGATTATCTACAATTTGATATAAAAATAAAGTTAAATATAAATTAAGGCAAAAGCTGAAATAAAAATTTTTAAAATTATGTATCCAGAAGAATTAGTATTACCAATGAAAGCAGAACTTACAGAAAATGGTTTTGCTGATTTGACAACACCAGAGCAAGTAAATGAAGCATTAAAACAATCAGGTACTACCCTATTAGTGATTAATTCTGTGTGCGGTTGTTCCGCAGGGGCAGCGAGACCAGGAGTGCTTTATTCTCTTACAGGAGAGAAAAAACCAGACCATTTAGTAACATCTTTTGCAGGATTTGATAAAGAGGCTGTTGCAGAAGCGAGAAAGCTTATGGCTCCATTCCCGCCATCTTCTCCTTGTGTAGCATTGTTCAAAGATGGGGAATTAGTGCATATGGTAGAGCGTCATCATATAGAAGGAAGCTCAGCACAGATGATTGCTGCTAATCTACAAGCGGCATATGAAGAGTTTTGTTAATTTTAGAATAAAAAAGTCCATAGAAATTTCTATGGATTTTTTTGTTCTAAAAGAGCTTTAAGAAAAGTAATTTGTTCATCTTTTTCCTTGATACGGGTTTCATAGGATTCTATCAATTTAGCTGTAGTTTCTTTATTTTCTTGGTAGAGATGTTCTGTTATATACCCTACGGAATTATCTCTATTGATTTGGTGAATAATAGGCTTTCCAATATCGTTAAAAAAATCTTTTGGGGTAGTTTCTAATGTTTCCATAATATTATCTAAATATTTAGCCCAAGAATAAGTTTCTCCAGATTCTAAACGCTGATATGCGGAGCGAGTAATATTTAATTTATCCGCCATTTCTGTATGAGAAAATCCTTTTTCAAGGCGTAGTTTTTTTATTTTATTAACGATTTGTGAGTTCATTTTTTAGGTAATTTAAGTATAAAAATGGGTTTTACAAAATAAAAACAAAGATAAAATATTATTATTAAATGATTTATATAAATCTAAAATAATCACAAAATATTCATTTTTTGTATATGAATTTTAGATAAAAGTTATATATATTTGCAAAAAAATATAATTTTATGAGAAGAACTATTTTTTCACTTGTATTTGCATCTATGATGTTAACAAGTTGTGCAACAATTGTTTCGGGAAGTAGACAAACAGTTAAATTTAACAGCACGCCTTCTAGAGCTAGTGTTTTTATCAATGGAAAAGAAATGGGAATAACACCATTTGAAACAAAATTGAAAAGAAACGAAAATCATAAAGTATCTATTAAACTTGAGGGATATCATCCGTATGAAGTGGAACTTACCAAAAAATTTAATGAATGGTATATCGGTAATATTCTTTTTGGTGGAATAATAGGTTTAGTAATAGACCCAATTACAGGGGCTGTGTATAAATTAACTCCTAAGGAAGTAAATGCTGAACTTCACCGAGGGACTGCTTTCAAACAATCTGAAAAAGAGATTTATATAGCTGTTTCATTGGAAGTAGATAAAAATTGGAAAAAAGTAGGTCAATTAGAAAAAATGTAATTTTTAATAATTAAATAAAAATCCGTAGAAATTTTCTACGGATTTTTTTATGTTTATAAAAATGAAAATTTATTACCTTTGTAGGTATGGGATTTAATTCAGTTTTAAATAAGGTTTTTAATTTCTTTATTCTAAAGAGAATGAAAGGAATATATTACTTTATGAACCACCCTTTTGAGGTGCAAAATAAAGTGCTTTTTACTCTTTTAGAACAAGCAAAAAATACAGAATATGGAATATTAAATAATTTTGGAGAAATTAAAACTTATAAGGATTTTAATCAAAAAGTGCCTATTGTAGCGTATGAAGATTTTGAACCGTTTATAGAAAAAGCTCGTAAAGGGCAAGAAAATGTGATTTGGAAAGGGAAAATCAAGCATTTTGCCAAATCTTCTGGAACTACCAATGCTAAAAGTAAATTTATCCCAATTTCTGATGAAAGCCTTCAAAATTGCCATTATAAGGCAGGAAAAGACCTTATTGCGATTTATGTTAACAATCACAGAGATAGTAATTTATTCAAATTCAAAAATTTGAGATTGGGCGGAAGTGCTGAACTTTATGAAAGTTTTGGAACGAAATTTGGGGATTTATCGGCGATTTTAATAGAAAATTTGCCTTTTTGGGTAGAAAGGACGACCGTGCCGAGTAAAAAAATTTCTCTCATGTCTGAATGGGAGACGAAATTGAAAGCCATCATTTCTGAAGTAAGACAAGAAAATGTAGGAAGTATCACGGGAGTTCCCAGTTGGATGATGGTTCTACTCCAAAGAATATTAAAAGAAACAGGAAAGAAGAATATAAGTGAAATTTATCCTAATTTAGAAGTGTTTTTTCATGGAGGGATTAGCTTTATTCCTTACAAAGAACAATATAAACAACTGATAGGAAAGGATATAAGATATTATGAAATTTATAATGCTTCGGAAGGTTTTTTTGGAATACAAGATCGCTTTGGTAGTGATGAGATGCTTTTGATGTTGGATTATGGGATTTTTTATGAATTTATTCCTATGGATGTGTTTGGGACAGAAAATGCAAAAGCTATTCCGTTGGAAGAGGTAGAACTAAATAAAAATTATGCAGTGGTGATTACCACTAATGGAGGCTTGTGGAGATATCTTATAGGGGATACTATTAAATTTACCAGTTTGAAACCTTTTCGTTTTAAGATTTCAGGGAGAACGAAACATTATATCAATGCCTTTGGTGAGGAATTGATGATTGATAATGTGGAGACAGCTTTATCAAAGGCATGTCAAGAAACGAATGCTAAAATTTTAGACTATACAGGGGCTCCTATTTATATGAAAGAAGGAGAATCTGGAGCTCATGAGTGGGTAATAGAGTTTTCATCTGAACCTGATGATTTTGAAAAATTTAGTAATATTTTTGATGATGTATTAAAGAGTTTAAATTCTGATTACGAAGCCAAAAGATATAATAATATGACTCTGAAACCGCCTGTAATCCATAAAGCCAAACCGAATCTTTTCTATGATTGGATGGCTTCTCGTGGAAAATTAGGAGGACAAAATAAAGTCCCAAGATTGAGCAATGACAGGCAATACATAGAGCCTTTATTAGAAGATAATATCTAATTTAGTCAAAATCATCAGAGATTTCAAAATTAGTATCCTCTTCAATAGGGTTTTGTATTTTAATTTTTTGATTATCATGTTTTACTGGAACTGAAGGAGTTTCCATTTCTTTTGATTGGCTATTTCCTTCTAAATCACTTTTTAGGTAAGATAGAATTTTTTTTGCTTTCTCCCCTTCTGCTGTTTTATCATAGTTAAAAACAATTTGTTGAAGTTGTAAAATCATTACTTCTTTTCCTGCTATTTTTCCCGTAATAAATGCATTAAGTAGCTCAAATTTAGGAATTAAAGCATCTTGAGGATATTGCTCTATTGCATTGATAATTAATTCTCTAGCATTATCAAATTTTTCTCCTGTAAAAAAATCATAAGCTTTTTGATAAATATCCCTTACTAAATCTTCCGTTTGAGTGAAATTATTTTTCTTCGGATTTTTCACAAATTCAGCATAAGGCGTATAAGGAAAATTCTGTAAAATAAGATTTTTTGCACGCTCTGCTTCTACAATATTTTTTTCATAATTCATAGAAAAAATAGAGTATAAAGCCTGCAATTTCACCTCATCTTCGGGGTTTTGCTCCACCAAATTAAATAGAGTTTCTGTGGCTTTCGGAGTATTTTGAAAATAGGTTTCATACATTCTTCCCAAACTAAGACTTGCTGTATCTCTATCTTTTTTTAGAGATAAAATTTCTTCCTTATTGGTAGGGATTTTTTCGGTATAATAGGCTATTTCAAATCTTCTAGGATTGGCTAAATTATTTCTTCCTAGAGTTTTGTTTTCCACTTCTTGCGTTGTAATATTTTTATTAAATGATATTCTCCAATTGTCATTTAGACTTCTATTTCCCCATATTTTTTTGAATTCTTTACTCCCTTTTGCAATAGTTTCTAAATTAGAAAAATAGAATTTATTGGATTTTTGAGGTTGAGAAGTAAAATTATTGGTAAATGTAGTGAATGCTACATTGGAATAATTTTGAGTTTCATTTTTTTTACTTTTTTCTTGTTCAGTGATGAGTTGCTTAGCTTCCTTTTCTTTTAATTTATTGATGTGTTTTTGAAAGAATTCTATTCGCTGAGGTTCAGTCATTTGGATTAGTGATAAAATACTATCGTTCTTTTTAATCAAATAATAATTTTTAGAAAAATTTTTGATGTTTGAAGATAATTTCTCTATTATTTGACGAGTATTTTTATGTTCTACTACCACTAAAGCACTATCATAATAAGCTCCAGCACGGATATATTCTTCCTTGTTAAAGTAATATTTTCCGATTTCAAAATAAGCTAAACCACGGATATTATTGTCAGAAATTTTTTCTTTGACAGATTTTTGAAAAAATTCTTGTGCTTCTTTTTCTTGCCCAGCAATGCTAGTCATGATGCCGAGGGCGTAATAAAATTCATTTTTTCGGTTGGTATAAACCCCTTTTTTACTGATTTTTTCTAAATATTTTTTGGCTTCTTCATAGTTATCATTGATACCAAAAGTTTTTGCGATTTCTATTTGAGATTTTACCTCAAATTCAAAATCATTGCTGTATTTATAAGCCGTTACAAAACTCTCTCTTGCCTCTTCTTTTTTTCCCAATTCAGATAAAATTTGACCTCTTAAAAAAGCAATTCTACTGCGAGTTTCTCGGTTTTTATTAAGAATCATTGCTAAATCTAATTGTTCCACAGCCTCTTCTTTTTTATTAGAGTAGAGCAAATTTTCGGCATGATAGATACTTAATATTTTTTGGTATTCTTTTTTGAGATTTTTATCTTGCTTTAAGTTTGAAAATATATCTTCGGCACGGATATGATTTTTAAGTTTGGTGTAAATCAGCCCTTCATAGATTTTTGCTAAAGGTAATCTTTTATCTTGGGGCATAGTGAAGTAGATTTGTCCCAAGGCATCTAATGCTTCAAATAATTTACCTCGATAAATTCGGGCTTTTGCTAAAAGAATATAGGCATTAAAAATTTCTTTATTTTTTTCTATTCCCTTGAAAATCATAGAATTATTTTCAATGACTTTCAAGGCCTTTTCTTCCGCTATTTGGAATGAAGAAGTTGTATTTCGTTGATTTTGATTATTCTCTCCTCCGAAGAATTGTGATGCCATTAGGGAGATGGTTTCATCTTCTGTGGTTAAAGAATTTTGCGGAAATACCTCTATATATCCATCATAAAAATTGTCTTTATGTTCTTTTTTCTTGGCTTTAAGCTCTGATTTTAATGCTTCGTTTCCGTGAAATAAGGTATTATAATAGGAGGTGAAGTTTTGGTATGTTCTATTGATAAAGGCATCTTTTTTAGTAGAACATGCAACAAAAACCATAAGAGAGGTAAGAAGGAGAATATTTTTTTTCATTTGTTTTGAAAGCTCTGATTAAATATTTAGGGCTAAATTAGTTAATTTTATTCATTTCTAAAAGTTCATAGACTATAGCTGTGGGAAGCCCCATAATGGTATAAAAACTTCCATCAATTTTAGAGATTTTTGCCATGCCGAGCCATTCTTGAATGCCATAAGCTCCTGCCTTGTCGGTAGGATTAAAATTTTTGACATAAAAATCTATTTCTTTTGGGCTAATTTCTAAAAATTTTACATGGGCTACATCTGTTTTAGTGATGATTTTTTCAGAAGTTTTTAGCGTTACTGCGGTATAGACTTGGTGAGTTTTTCCCGAGAGTAAAGAGAGCATTTCTTTGGCTTCTTGCGGTGTTTTAGGTTTTCCTAAAATTTGTTCTTCAAAGACTACAATGGTATCTGCTGTGAGAAGAACTTCATCATTTTCCAAATTGCGAAAGGCTTTTGCCTTTAATTCAGAGAGAAAAGAAGCCACTTCATGAGTGGGAATATTTTTAGGATAATTTTCTTCACAATTGATAGAAATAATCTCAAAATCATAGCCTAATGAGGCTAATAATTCTTTTCTTCTTGGGGACTGAGAGCCTAAATATAATTTCATTTCTTAGAATGCTTTATACGGATTTTGTTTCATCTTCTGTCCATTTTCCTCGCACTTTCATTACTTGTTCTATCACGTCTCGGACACAACCTTTACCGCCATGAATGGGAGAAATATAATCCGCAATTTCCTTGATTTCTGGCACAGCATTGATAGGGCAAGTTCCTATTCCTGAAAGTTTTATCATTTCATAATCTGGGACATCATCTCCCATGGTTAGAATTTCTTCATTTTTTAAGTCATATTTTGCCTTAAAATCTTCAAAATCTTCTAATTTGTAACTTGATTTTGGGTAATAATCCGTAATGCCTAAATAGTTGAGTCTTTGTTTTACCATAGGGTCATTTCCCCCTGTGATACAGCCGATGAAGTAACCGTTTTTGATGGCTTTGGTTACAGCATATCCATCAAGGACATTCATGGTTCTGCTCATGCTTCCATCAGGCATTAGGACAATGCTTCCATCGGTAAAAACTCCATCTACATCAAAGACGAAGGCTTTTATATTTTTAAGATTTTCTTTATAGCTCATACATTTTTTTTATGGATTGGTTGATGGTTTCATATATTTTTACTTGTTCTTTATTGGTGAGAAGTTCTCGGTGAAGTTTTAGGATTTTTTCATCATTTCTCACAGCTGGACCTGTTTGAGCTTGTTTCGGTGGGAGATGATGAATTTTATCTGTAGTTTCCTCTATCAATGGGAGAAAATACTCAAACGGAATATCTTGACTATTTGCAATTTCTTTGGCTCTTGCCCAGAGATGATTCACGAAATTACAAGCAAAAACAGCGGTAAGGTGTATATATTTTCTTTTTTCATCATCTACTAGCATTACATTTTTAGAAATTTTTAAGGCTAAATTTTTCAAAGTTTCTTTATCATCCTCGTTATCTGCATCAATGAAAAAAGGGATTTTAGAATAATCCAATTTCTTTTCCTTGGAGAATGTTTGCAAGGGATAAAAACTCGCTTTGTGGTAGTTCCCAATAAGAGCATTTTTACTTGTAGAGCCAGAGGTGTGGGCTACAAGGCTGTTTTCATCGGTGATGAGTGTAGAAACCTCACTGATAGAATCATCTTTCACAGCGATGATGTATATGTCAGATTTTTCTAAAAATTCCGTAGAATAAGGGATTTTTAATTCTTCTGAAATATCATGAAGAGCCTTTTCATTTCTGCCAAAAATTTGGGAGATTTTTATGTCTCGTTCTGTGAATGCTTTGGCGAGATGATAGGCGACATTTCCTGAGCCGATGATGGTGATTTTCATAGGGCAAAAATAATAAATTTAGATTTATCTAAACGGCAATTATTTTTTAACAAAATTTAAGAAAATGTTTTGAGAGAGGATAAATATGTATTATCTTTGTGGTTGAAAATATGATTGATAAAAAATGATGGTTTTTGTAACGATTTTACCCCCCCCTATACGGGTTTTATTACGAATTTTGTAATAAAACTAAACTTTTATTAAATTAAATTTATACCACGGAGTAATAAGATAATTATTATTCTGTGGTTTTTATTTTTAATGATAATGAAAAATAAATTATAAATATAATAATTATGGCATTTGAAAATTTAATACAGCTAAGTTTTACCGCAGAGGAGTTGAAGAAAATAGATGACTCACTGGCGGAGATTGAAAAGGTTTTGAAAGGGAAAATGCACAACCTTACCCCAGAAGAACGCAAACAATACGGGAGCATCGCCGAGCAGAATAAGCTCTTCGTGAATAAAGCAAAACTCTACATGGAGCAGTATCCTGACTATGTGCCGAGATACATTGATAAGGTAGAGTTTGACAAAGACTACACTGCCAGAGAGGTCTTAGAGAGCCGTATGATAAAGCTAAAAGGCATCACTGAGCAGGTGGAGGATACCAAAAAACTATTGGATTTTGACAATTACCAAGCGGCGTTGAGTTTTTATAGAAGTGTGAAAATATTAGAATCTGAAAATGTGCCAGGGGTTACCACGATGCTTGGTGATTTGAAACAATTTTTCCCTCGTGTAGCCAAATCAAAGGCAGTAAAATCTAATCCTACTCCAGAGAATAAAACTGTTTAGGTGAAGAACCTAAACGATTAGGTTGGGAACCTAAAAAAGGCCCTATACCCACAAAGGCGAAGCTGTGGAAAATTTTTTAATATATAAATTTTTTTAATTATGAAAGTAAAAACAAGTGAAAAAACTACAAGCGTAGAAATTGCAAGAGCAACAAGACAAACAGAAGACGGAAAAATTCTAAATGTTAAAAGTCTTAAAGTGTGGGAGGGTTACACCAAATTGCTAAAATCATACTTCGGAGAAATAGAATATAAAGGCAACCACATGAAAGCAGGGGATTTTGTTATAGACACTCTTAGAGTAATAAAAGACCCAGAGAACCCATTAACGCCACCAGCCTTATTTTTTGGTCAAGGCACAACGGCACATTTCGCAGGATTAGAGCGACAACTTAACAGATACAGAAGCGGTTACGATGCTAAAAACCCAATATGCGAAATTTACCAAGTATATAACGCAGAAGAAAACAACGGAGAAACAACGGTGGAGCTAATACAAATAGGAAAGGTAAGCCGTAAAGAAATAAAAGAAGTAAAAGACATAGTAAAAACATTAAAAATTTTAGAAGAGTTAAAAGGTGAATATACAGATGATGAAATTAAAGCCGTAGTAACTATCTTAATAGCTGAAGAGATAGCAGATTATAAGACCTTAATAAACATCGTAAGAAATAAAGAAACAGCGGTTAAATATTTTACAGAGTTACTGACAGAGTGGAGAGAAAAACAAGAAGATTATAAAAATATATCTAATGATTTTTTCAACGATGAAGAAGATGAAGACTAAACAATAAAAAAGAAAATAAGGGTATTTTTTACCCTTATTTTTTTAACTAAATACAAAAACATACTAACAACACAAAACAAGCAAAAAACAATGAATATAAAAGAAATAAAGGATATTAAAGCCTTAAAAAAAGACACAAGGGTAAGAATAGAAACAAAAGGAGATAATGAAATAATAGGTGTAGAAATCGGAAGAAATAACATTTTATATTCTGATGAATACCGAAGAACCGACGGACTAAAAATAAAAAGGCGGAGAATAACAAAAGGAGTACAAGAAATAACAAACAGAAGAGCAAACACAAACGAAAGGAAACAAAGGCACAGGGATAAGGCAGACCCTACCACAATAATAAACCAAGTAAAAAGATACGAGAAAGCCGAGCAGATAGAAAAAAACAGGAGCAGAGAAGAAAGGCAGATAATAGCTGGACAATTAGGACAAATAGACAAGATAAACAAAACAGAAGAAAAAACCCTAAAAAACAATATACAAAACCTAAAAAATGATATTGAAGAAATAGCAATAAGAAAAAGACAGCAAGAACTTAAAGAGCAAATAAAAAGATTAAACGAAATAAAACATAAAGGTAAAGACCTAACCGATGAAGAAAAGGCGGAGAGAAAACAATATACAGCGAAAGCATCAAAACGAGTATTAAACCGCTTAATGATTGAAGAACTAACGGAGAAAGTAAAAACCCAAACGATAACAGACCACAATGATATAATAAGGGAAACGATAAAGGGAATAAGCGAAGAAGTAAGAGCAAGGCGACAAAAAAAGGAAGAAGAAGAAACACAGAAACAAAAAGAAATAGAAGATAAAAGAAAACACAGAAGAGAGAAAAAAGAAGAAAGAGCAAAAGCCGAGCAATATGCTGATTTTTTAGAAATATTAAATGATTACAGAGAACGCATAGAGGAAGTTAAGAAAAGACAACAACAAAGTACAATAACAGTGATAAATGGTAGAAAATTTATAAAAATGAATCCAAAAAAAGAGTAAATAATAAAAAAATCGTTGGAGAAATTATCTTCAATGATTTTTCTTATAAAATTATCACTTTTACGGAAGCGGAAGAATGCTTGAAAAACTCATTTTCTTCAAATTCTATATGGGTGGAGTTTTTTAGAACTTCATAGACCATATTTTGTAGGGTGCCATCACCCAGCCCATGGATAATTTCCAAGTTTTTTATTTTATTGGCTCGGCAAAAATTAAGGGTTTCTTGTAGTTTTTCCCTTTGAATGAAAAGCCGTTCCCAAGGGTCATATTCCTGTGATTTTTTAACTAATTTATCAAAATGAAGGTCTAAAACCATTTCGTTTTTTGCATGTTTTTTAGAGATATTTTTGGTGTTTTCTTCTTTTTTTACTACAGAAATATCATGGTATAAGTTTTTATTCTGCACCACTACCCTACTCTGATGAAAAAAATATTCAAAACCATGCTCATCTTGTATCTGGATTTCATCCCCTAAAATGGAGATAATTTTCCCTTTCAAATTTTCATCAATGATTGATACGCTGTCCCCTATTTTCATTTGTGTCCTAATTCTATAATTTCTAAATCCTTAATATTTTTTCCTTCTATGCTAAATCTCATCATGGTTCTGACTTTGTGCCAACCGACCTTGCCGCATGCTCCAGGGTTAAGGTGCAGAAGTTTTAATTTTTCATCATACATTGCCTTTAAGATATGAGAATGTCCAGAAATAAAGAGTTGAGGTATTTTTTTCTTAAATTCTTCTTTGGCTAATGGAGTGTATTTGTTGGGATAACCGCCGATGTGTATCATCAGAACCTCCACTTCTTCGCAGATAAAATGATTCACCTCTGGGAAAATTCTTCTGATTTTGTAATCATCAATATTTCCCCAAACGCCTTTTAATGGCTTGATTTGTTCTAATTTTTCCACTACTTCCATAGAACCAAAGTCGCCACAATGCCAGATTTCATCAACACTTTTGGCGTATTCTAAGATTCGGTCATCTATATAAGAGTGTGTATCGGAAAGTAAAAGGATTTTTTTCATCTTTAAAGGAAGCAAATTTAATGGATTTTTTACGACTTTTGCAAAATATTATTTTTATCTTATGCGGTATTTTATAGAGTTTTCTTATAATGGCAAAAATTACTTCGGTTATCAAATTCAGCCCAATCAAATCTCCGTTCAGGAAGTCTTGGAAAAGGCTCTTTCTTTGATTTTAAGGGAAGAAATTAAGACTACAGGAGCAGGAAGAACGGATACTGGCGTCCATGCCAAAAAGATTTTTGCCCATTTTGATACCGAACAAAATCTCCCTAAAAACTTGGTGGATAGGCTCAATTCTTTCTTACCAAATGATATTTTTATTCATCGGATTTTTAGGGTAAAAGATGATTTACATGCCAGATTTAGTGCGACTTACAGAACTTATCATTATTTCATTCATCAAGGTAAAAATCCATTTAATCAAGATTTTTGTTGGCAAATTCGCAGAAAAACCTTGGATATTGATAAAATGAATGAGGCGTGTAAAATCCTGTTTGAGTACCGAGATTTTGGGAGTTTTGCTAAAGTAGGCGGAGATAATAAAACCAATCTTTGTGAAATTTACCTTGCAAAATGGGAACAAGACGGTGATGAGGTGAAATTTACCATTTCTGCCAATCGTTTTTTGAGAAATATGGTCAGAGCGATTGTCGGCACTATGGTGGAGATTGGTTTAGGGAAAATTCAGCCCGAAGATTTACGAACGATTATAGAAAATCAAAATCGCAGTTCGGCAGGGATTTCGGCTCCCGCTCAAGGTTTATTTTTAGTAGATGTGGGCTATGAAAATTTAGAATAAAAAAATCCAGAAAATTTTAATGTGTTTTCTGGATTATATTTTAAATTTTAATAACTCTCGTTTTCATTGGGAAAAGAAGAGTCTTTCACATCTTTCACATATTGCTGAACAGCACTTGTGATTTCTTCATATAGATTAAGATATTTTCTGAGAAATTTCGGTTTGAAACCATCATTCATTCCCACGAAATCTTGATAAACCAAGACCTGACCATCACAGCCATTCCCTGCACCTATACCTATGGTTGGAATATTAAGACTTTGAGAAACTTCTTTTGCTAATTGGCTTGGGATTTTCTCTAAAACCAAAGAAAAACAGCCTAAATCTTGTAAAAGTTGAGCGTCTTTTTTTAATTTTTCAGCTTCAGCTTCTTCTTTTGCTCTTAGTTTGAAACTTCCGAACTGGTTGATACTTTGAGGAGTAAGCCCCAAATGCCCCATGACAGGAATTCCGGCTTTTACAATCTTAGAAATAGATTCTGAAACTTCTTCGCCACCTTCTAATTTAATAGCGTTAGCACCTGTTTCTTTCATGATTCTAATGGCGGAATCTAATGCTCTTTGAGAATCACTTTGATAAGTTCCAAAAGGCAAATCTATTACTACAAAAGCTCTTTTGACACCTCTTACCACAGATTGAGCATGATAAATCATTTGGTCAAGAGTAATGGGAAGAGTGGTTTCGTATCCTGCCATTACATTTGCTGCGGAATCACCCACTAAAATGGTGTCAATCCCTCCTGTGTCTATCATTCTTGCAGTGGTATAATCATAGGCGGTAAGCATGGTGATTTTCTCTCTTTCGGATTTCATTTTCCGAAGAGTTTCTATCGTAATTCTTTTAATATCAGTATGTATTGACATTTTTATTTTGTTTTAAGGAATAATAAAAGGAAAGAGATTGCAAAGGTTACAATCTCATTATTTTAATTAAAATCTACATGTCCTAATTTTTTCAATCTATCTTGATTGAGAATTTTTATATTTCTACCTTCCACTTCTATTAGACCATCATTTTTGAACTCAGAAATTAGCCTGATAGCACTTTCTGTGGCAGTTCCGATAAGATTGGCAATTTCTTCACGAGTGAGGGTAAGACGGATAAAACCTTCAGGGTCTCTTCCCATTTTTTTGTCTAATAAGAATAAAATTTCTGCCAATCTTTCTCTTACGGTTTTTTGAGCGAGTAGAGTGATAGTATTAGAATACTCTCCTAATTCATAAGAAATTTTTTGAAGGAATGCATATGATAGTTTGGGGTTGGTCATTAACAGTTTGTGAAAGATTTTAGAAGGAATAAATGATACCTGTACGGGATTCATTGCCTCAGCGGAGGCACCATACTCCTCTTCTGATAATAGTGCTCGGTAGCCTATTAAATCGCCTTCTTTGGCAAAGCGGAGGATTTGTTCTTTTTTATTAAATCCCATTTTATAGAGCTTTACAGCACCTTTTTCGATATAGAAAACTCCTTTAGGCATTTCACCCTCTTTGAAAACTAGTTTTCCTTTTCCTATGTTTATTGTTTGTTTGCTATCTAAATATTTTTGAAATTCATCATCAGGAAGATTTTCCTTAAAAGATTTTTCGCAGAAAATACTTTGGAAGTTATGTTCTATTTCTAAATGATGTTCTATAACCATATTTTATGATATTTGTCAGCAAATATAATATTTTTTATTTGATAAGCAATTTTTTTTGTACCTTCACAGTTTGTATTTAGTAACTAAAATGATTACTTTTGGTTAAATTTTATTAAAAAATATTAAATATGAATGTAAAAACTACGCTTGCTTTGGCAACTTTATGTTTTGCCATTGGGAAAGCTCAACAAACAACAATGTTATATCCAGAAACTAAAAAAGTAGAACACAAGGATACTTATTTCGGTATTTCTGTGGAAGATCCTTATCGCTGGTTAGAAGATGACCGAGCAGAAGACACGAAGGATTGGGTAAAAAGAGAGGTGGATTTTACCAATAATTATCTTTCTAAAATTTCTTATAGAGAGGAAATCGTTAAGCAATTGAAGAATATTTGGAATTATGAAAAAGTGTCGGCTCCTTTCAAAGAGGGAGAGTATACTTATTTTTATAAAAATAATGGGCTTCAAGCTCAATATGTTTTGTACAGAAAGGATAAAAAAGGAAAAATAGAAGTATTCCTTGATCCTAATAAGTTTTCGGCTGATGGGACCACTTCTCTATCTGGAGTTAGTTTTAATAAAAAAGGAAACCTTGTTGCCTACAAAATATCTGAGGGAGGTAGCGATTGGAATAAAATCATTATTCTAGATGTTGTTACTAAAAAACAAATTGATGAACCTCTTGTAGATGTGAAGTTTAGCGGAATTTCTTGGCTTGGAGATGAGGGTTTTTTCTATTCTCGTTATGAAAAACCAGAAGGTAGTGTACTTTCTGCAAAGACGGATATGCATAAAATTTATTTTCATAAACTAGGAACTAAGCAATCTGAAGATCAGCTGATTATTGGTGGAGAGGATTTTAAGAGAAGATATATTTCTGCAAGTGTTTCTGATGATCAAAGATTTTTAATTATTTCAGCAGCGAATGCTACGAATGGTAATGAACTTTACATAAAGGACTTAAATAAAAAAAGTGATTTTATTCCTGTTCAGTTAGGATATGATTTTAACACAAATATAATTGATACAAAAGGAGATTTTATTTATGCTATCACAGATAAAAATGCTCCAAATAAGAGAGTTGTAAAATTTAATATTAATAATCCTAGTCATTGGACAGAGATTATCCCAGAAAATGAAAATGTACTGGATATTTCTACAGGTGGAGGTTTTTTATTTGCTAAATATATGAAAGATGCCTTATCTTTCGTTCAGCAATATGATTATAATGGGAAATTGGTTAGGGATATTTCATTACCTGGTTCGGGGACAGCGAGTGGATTTAATGGAAAATTGAAAGATGAAGAGTTGTATTTTTCTTTTACTAATTCTATTACTCCAAGTACTATCTATAAATTCAATCCTAAAACAGGAAAGTTTTCTATATATCAAAAACCGAATGTGAAATTTAATCCTAACGATTATGTTTCTGAGCAAGTATTTTATACTTCTGCTGATGGAACGAAGATTCCAATGATGATTAGTTATAAAAAAGGGATTAAATTAGATGGGAAAAATCCTACCATTTTATATTCTTATGGTGGATTTAATGTAAGTCTCACACCGTCTTTCTCTCCTGTGAATGCTATTTGGATGGAAAATGGAGGAATTTATGCCGTGCCAAATATCCGTGGAGGTGGTGAATATGGTAAAAAATGGCATGATGCTGGTACAAAGCAACAGAAGAAAAATGTATTTAATGATTTTATTGCCGCAGGGGAATATTTGCAAAAAAATGGATATACATCACCTGAGTATATGGCAATATCTGGGCGTTCTAATGGAGGGCTTTTAGTGGGAGCAACGATGACGATGAGACCAGACCTTGCCAAAGTAGCCTTCCCAGGTGTAGGAGTTTTAGATATGTTAAGATATCATACCTTTACTGCAGGTGCTGGTTGGGCTTATGATTATGGAACGGCAAATGATAGCAAGGAAATGTTTGAGTATCTAAAATCTTACTCTCCTGTGCATAATGTTAAAAAAGGCGTTTGCTACCCTTCTACGATGATCATAACTAGTGACCATGATGACCGTGTGGTTCCTGCTCATTCTTTCAAATTTGGGGCAGAATTACAAGAGAAGCAGTCTTGTCCAAATCCTATTTTGGTAAGAATAGAGATGAATGCAGGTCATGGAGCAGGGCGTTCTACCGACCAAGTGATTAATGAAAATGCCGATCTTCTTTCTTTCGCTCTTTATGAAATGGGAATTAGAAGTTTGAAAAAATAACTTTTTGAAATTAAAATAGTAAAACCACCGAAAAAAGGTGGTTTTTTATTTATAATAACTAATGCTTAGTATTATACTTTCATATTTAGGATATTTATTTTAAAAAGTAGAAAGTATAAATCAACTCAAATAAAAATTTATTATTCACTAAGGTTTTTTCCTCTCATCTTTTTTAGGATCTTCTCCATATTCATTATATCCTACATATCCTTCTGCGACTAATAATACCACATTATAAATAAAGAAGAAGACAGGAAAGAATAAAGAAAAAGGAACTAATAATAATAGCCACCAACCTGAATTTCCTATATCATGAGATCTTTTAAATGCTTGAACTAACCAAAACCAAAATAAAGGAATAAGTAATGCGGTATAAATATATATTAAATCATATTCATAGGGGTCATAAGGAGGATCGTAAAAGTCATAAGGTTCAGTATATTTATAAAATTCAGAATCTTGATATTCAAATTCATTATTAATTCCCCAAACAATTAATATAAGTACAAAGGAAATAAGTAATAAAGAAATCCCATACTCTAATCTTCTAATTCTTCCTTTAAAGGAAAAAGGATTCTTAAACATATTTATCTCTATTCATTAAACTTTTAATTTCTACTACACACGCCACATTTGCCACCGCTGTTACAGTGTTTGCAGTAATTACAATTTTTACATGCCCTACACTACATGGTTTAGAGCCTATGCATTTTGTGGCTTCATCATGGTGATGTTTAGCATTGGCTTCGGTGCAACTCTGAACTCCAGCACTCATGAGACATAATGCTAAACTTAATTTTAGAATGTTTTTCATTTTTTATAAATATTTTTGGGTTAAGTAATAATATTTTTAAATTTTTTATCCAAATCTTTAGGTTCTGTATTTATTTTTTTCGGTGAAAAATAGAAGTGTTTGGCTTTATCAGTGAAGATTTTAGGTTCTGAACCTAAAGATTTGGATAAACAATCTAAAAATTTCAGTTTTCTATTGATGTTTTTTGAACAAAAACCTAATATTTTCACCTTTTTACCGAAACACTCCTATCAAAGACCTAAATACTTGTATTTTTCACCTAAACGCTTGGTTTTTTGGTATTTCATTCTTAATATTCATAATTTTTTCTATTGTTGAGTGAATATAATATGTTTTTATTTATCATTATATATTAAAGAAAACTAATTTTCACATCATCAAAAACTTCCAACTTTATTTTAGCTCCTAGAATCAAAGGAAGATTATTAAAAATATGTCCGTTAGGAAAAGCAAAAGCTGTTGGGATAGAGTAGTTTTTTAGTCTGTGAGAGATGATTTCATATGCCAAAGGGTCAAAGTTCTCTTCAAAATGAGAATTGCTTTCATTGCCCATATTATTCATTCCACCAATGATAATACCTTTGATTTGCTTGAAGACTCCTGCTAATTCCAGTCCCATGAGCATCCTATCCAAGGCATAAAACTGCTCACCAATATCTTCAATGAAAAGGATTTTATCCTTAAAATCAAAAGAATATGGAGAGCCTAAAAGAGCATAAATCATGGCTAAATTCCCTCCTATCAATTTTCCTTGTGCATTTCCTTTTTTGTTTAAATGGTGAGTTGTAATTTGATATTCTGGCAAAATTCCTTTTAAAATCTGAAAAATATTTTCAAAACTCTCTGGAGAAACTCCGAAGGAAGAGGTTTTCAATGTCTGCCCATGGATACTCGCAAAATTATTTTTTAGTAAAAAACTTTGTATCACGGTATTATCAGAATAGCCAATGTACCATTTGGGATTTTGCTTAAATTGAGAAAGCTCCAAGCTATTCAAAAGATGCTGGCAACCGTATCCTCCGCGAGTTGCCCAGATAGCCGATATTTCATCGTTATTCAATGCCCAATTGAGGTCGGAGAGCCGTTCTTCTTCCGTTCCAGAATAGGTATATCCCATATTATAAAAACCTAAAGAATTGGGGCTAAGCTCTACTTCATAACCTTTGGATTTTATTAAGTCTATAGTCGTTGATATTTGAGGAAAATCCACTGCTCCAGCAGGAGACACCACTGCGATTTTATCACCTTTTTGTAGTGGTTTTGGGAAGACTACCATTTATTTTTGATTTAAGATTTCTTGTTTATTTAATCCCTTGTCTTTTAGATTTTTATCTAATTGGTTAAAATTTTCAAAGCTTTGTAAGAAGATTAAACCGCTCATTATAATGAGTATTCCCCCTACCCCTTTGCGTATTTTGTTGGCAACAGGTTCATTGAGTTTATTGTGAAATTGTTTAGCTAAGTAAATTTTTGCCAAATCTATGCTTAAATAAGTAAGAATCACAATGGTGATATATAATAGAAAGTATTCTGTTTCGGGGTGGTTTTTACGGATAAAAATTACAGTAACGAGCCAAAAAAGCACGACACCAATATTCAAAATATTGAGCAAAAAACCATTAATAAAAGTTTTCCAATAATTCTGACTGATGAGCTTCTTCTCTCCTGAAATGTGCATTTTGGTCTTGGAAAGCATCATGAAAATCCCATAAATGAAGATAATCAATGCAGAAATTCTATAAAAACTAGGATATTGGTCAATGATGTGAATGATATCTTGACTAGAAAAATAAGCGGCTACAATGCACAGAATGTCAGCGGTAATTACTCCAAAATCTAGTGATAATGCATGTTTGGCTCCACGAAAAAGACTCGTTTCTATAAGTAGAAAAAATACAGGCCCAATAAATACCAAGCTGAGCATAAACCCCAGTCCTACCGCAGAAAAAATAAGTTCTAACATTAGAAATTTTACTTTTATAATGCCCAAAAATAAGGAAACTTTGGGAAATGGAATTTTATTTCTGTAAAAGAGCCTTTAAGTGTTTTACTTCTTCCTCTGATTTTTGTAAAAGTTTTTCTAAAAGAGAAACTTTATCCTCATAGAGTTGGCGAATGAGAAGAGTATCTTGATGGCTGTAAGTTATATTACTATTATTTCCTTTAATAGAATTATAACTGTTCAAAACTTTTTTATTATCAAAATCAGTTATATCATCAGGGTTTACTTCTAAAATTTCTGCGATTTTGTTGAGTTTGTCTTGTGAAATTTTGGTGTCTCCTTTCTCCATTTTAGAATAGGCAGCTTGTGAAATATCTAATTTTTCTGCCATATATTCTTGGGTGAAGTTCTTTAATTCTCTAATATTTTTTATTTTATAACCTATCATAAATTATAACTTTTTTATTATATTTTATAATTGCAAAGGTAAGGGTTTTGGCTTGATTATAGAGTATTTTCGTAAAAAATATTATAATATGTTACAAAATAGATTTATTTCAAATAACCATAAAAGATATGAAAATGGTGTTTGGACAGGAAAAAATAATTTAGGAGCAATAAGAGGTTTTTTATTTGAAAAAATAAATGACCAAATTTATGAAGTTTCTATACATATTTTGGATGGAAGTAGGTCAAACTTTGGAGATTATGTCCAGATGGGAGCGAAGCCAATGAAAATAGTTAGTGAAACAGAAAATAAAATTATTCTGAGAGGATTTGGGTATCTTTTTTCTGATTATGGAGTAGAACTTAATTTTATCAATAATAAATTAGATAATGTAACACTTAACATGTATGATAGAAATATAAGTATAAATTATTTTAATGAATAAAAAATTATAGTATGAAAGAGGTAATTATTGTAATCATAGCTTTCTTTGTGTTGTTTGTATTAATAAGAGTAGATAATCAAAGAGAGAAAAAAGAAGAGGAGCAAAGAAAGCGTATTAGAGAAGAAGGAATAAGAAGACAAGCAATAATTGAAGAGCAAAGAAAAAAGCTTCAAAACGAACAAAAGAAGAAAGAAGAAGAGAGGAGGAGGTTTCTTGAGAAAGAAAAAATAAATTTTAAAGAAAATTATGAGGAATTTCGTAGGGTTTTAGAAGATAATAAAATTGATTGTTTTTATCATTTTACAGAGAGAAGTAATCTAGATAATATCAGAAAAGAAGGAGGGCTGTTTTCTTGGGATTTTTTGAAAAAAAATAACATTAAGTCTGTATTTGGGGGCGATGAATTTAGTCATCAGTTGGATAGGAAATATGGCTTGGAGGATTATGCCAGGTTAAGTTTTTGTGAGAAACATCCTATGATGTTTTGTGCACTAAAAAAAGGAAGAATTAAAGATCCTGTAATACTAGAAATAGACATAGAGGTAGCTTTTTTAAAAGGAACATTGTTCTCAGATATGAATGCTACTAAGACTGGACATAAGATAGGAGGGGGTATTGAAGATTTAAAAAATGTTAAATTAGATGTGGTAAAAGATGATTTTTTTAATTTAGCAGATTCGGATAAAGCTTATTATCAAGCTGAAATTTTAGTGAAGACTAAAATACCCATAGGATATATTAGGAATATAAATAAATTTTAAAGTAAGGTAAGATGATTTATGTAGCTAATAAAAAGAGAAAAATAGAAAATCTAAAAAAAGATTTTCCTAATGTAGTTATTCTTGATATAACATCTTCATCTAATAATAAAAAAGGAAAGATGTTAAGTCCTTTTTTTCCGCATGGGAATATTCCAATTCCTTTCACTGATAACAAAAAGGCTACTTGTGTAGAAGCAGTGTGGCAAGGTCTAAAGGTTTTTGAAAGTCATGATATATCGTTATCTACATTTGACAATGATACTATGAAAGATGTTAAAAGAAGTATAAGGAAAAATGGGAGGTTATTAGGGCATAGGAAGGGAATTGATGGAAGGGAGATATTAGGATATTTTGAAGCAAGAATGCAGATATATTTACCAACATATAGATGGGTTTTAGAAAATGTAGAAGAAGTAAAAGAAATTATTGATAAAATTAAAGAGTATTCAAAAAATAATGATATTGTTCTTTTAGATTATAATATAAATATAGATTTTAGAGATATTACCAAGCCGTTATCCCACGCAGGATTAGTTAAATTGTATATTGAGGGAAATTATCCAAAAGAATCAGATAAATTTTCTCCAATGAATCAATTAGAATTGGAAGAAAAGAAAAAAAGAGAAAAATTATTAAAAAAGGAAATAAAAAATAAATCTAAAAAAGTAAAAAATAAAGAATTTCACCAGCTTTCTCTTTTTGATGAGGATATATGATGTTATTTATTTGCTATTCTTAAAAATAATATGGCGAGATTTACTAAAAATCTCGCTGTTTTTATTCCACAATTTTAAAATCCAATTGTTTTTGGATTAAGTTTGCTTTTACCACTTGTATTTTTACCTCATCACCAAGGCGGAGGGTATAGCCCGTTCTTGCCCCAATGATGGAGTGTGTTTTAGGGTCATGGGAGTAGGAGTCATCCATTAGGTCGCGGAGTTTTATCATGCCCTCTGCTCCATTTTCGGGGATTTCTACCCAGAAGCCATAATCGGCTGTGCCAGAGATAACGCCAGTGAAGACTTGTCCTACTTTATCTTCCATAAACTTCACTTGCATGTATTTAATGGAGTCTCGCTCGGCATTAGCAGCTAAACGCTCCATTTCGCTACAATGTTTGCAGTATTCTTCGTATTCTTTTCGGTTAGGAGATTTGCCTCCATCGAGATAATGTTGCAGAAGTCGGTGAGCGATGAGGTCAGGATAACGGCGAATCGGCGATGTAAAATGAGAATAATACTCAAATGCCAAGCCATAATGTCCAATGTTTTCAGTAGAATACACCGCCTTGCTCATGCTTCTCATAGCCAAAGTTTCCACCATATTTTCCTCGCCCTTCCCTGAAACTTCGGTCAGTAATCGGTTCATACTTTCGGCGATTTTTTTGGAATTTGCCAAATCCATTTTATATCCCAAAGTAGCCACAAAATCCCTTAATGCCTCTAATTTGGTAGGGTCTGGGTCATCATGGATACGATAGATAAAGGTGTTATTGGTTGTTTGTTTTTTATGATTAACAGAAACAAATTCTGAAACCTTTCTATTGGCTAAAAGCATAAATTCCTCTATCAAATGGTTAGAATCTTTGCTGATTTTGAAATAAACCCCAATCGGATTATGATTTTCATCAAGGTTAAATCGTACTTCACTTCGGTCAAAGGCTATAGCACCGTGTTTTAGGCGGTTTTCTCGCATGATTTTTGCTAATCGGTCTAAGGTTAAAATTTCTTCGGCTAATTCTCCTTTTCCTGTTTCTATGCGTTCTTGAGCCTCTTCATAGGTGAATCTTCTATCGGAATGAATAACCGTGCGACCGAACCACTGCTTTTGAATTTCGGCCTTTTCATTCATTTCAAAAATTACAGAGAAGGCGTATCTATCTACATTAGGTTTTAATGAACAAAGGTCATTGCTCAAAATCTCTGGAAGCATAGGCACTGTTCTATCCACTAAATAAACGGAAGTCGCTCTTTGGTAAGCTTCTTCATCGAGGATAGTGCCAGGTCTCACATAGTGAGAAACATCAGCGATATGCACCCCGATTTCCCAATTTCCATTATCTAATTTTTGGATAGAGAGGGCATCATCAAAGTCTTTAGCATCTTTAGGGTCAATGGTAAAGGTCAAGACTTTACGCATATCTCGTCTTTTTTGTATCTCATCACGAGAGATTTCTCGGTCTATGCTATTTGCAAAATCTTCCACTTCTTTTGGGAATTCATAAGGAAGTTCATACTCCGCTAAAATAGAATGAATTTCGGTTTCGTGTTCGCCAGGTGTCCCTAAAATTTTGATAATTTCACCTTCGGGATTTTTGGAATTAATATCCCATTGAAGCATTTTTACAACGACTTTATCTCCATTTTTAGCTCCGTTGATTCTTTGTTTTGGGATAAAAATATCGGTGTTAATCACTTTTTTATCACAAATTACAAATCCGAAATCTTTGTATTTTACATACTCAAATGTCCCTACAAAAGATTCTTTGGCTCTCTCTAAAACTTCTAAAACGGAGCCTTCTAGTTTTCTTCCTTTGAAATGGTAGGTTACAATTAAGACTTTGTCCCCTTGAAGAGCGTCTTTTACATTTTTTTGATGAATAAAAATATCTTCTTCCAGCCCTTCTACACTCACATAGGCATTGCCATTAAGGGCAAAATCAATAGTTCCGATGAAAGTATCGCTAATCTCCAAATTTAGGATATATTTGCCTTTTTCTGTTTCTCGGATTTTATTTTCTGCCCGAAGAAGATGCAGAGCTTGAATGACTTGCTCTCTCTGTCGAGGATTTTTGTAATTTATACCATCTGAAATCTGTTTATAATTATAAACTTTAGATGTATTTTGGTTCATTAGTCTGAGAATTGTTTTTCCAATATCTCTCAGTTTATAGTTGTTTTTATGTGAAATATATTTTTTCTTTTTTGCCATTTTTATGTGTTTTTATCATTCAAAATTTAATGAAAAAGACTGCATAAAGGCAGCCTTATTTTTTATAAAATTTGTATTTCCCCCGTTCCTTTTATGCTTTGGGATACTTGGTCGGGGTTTCCTTTTACGACAATATCTCCCGAACCTTTTATTGTTCCTGAAAAAGTTTCTTTGGTATAAATATTCACATCTCCTGAGCCTTCTATCTCTACATTAGCAATATCTGTAATAAAATCTTCTGCTAAAATATCTCCCGAACCTTGAAGGTCTATTTCCAAAATTTCTGATACACCAGATAGTTTGATATTTCCAGAGCCTTTTAATGAAACATCTGTTTTGTCGATAATCAAATTTTTTAGTTCAATATCTCCTGAGCCTTGTAAGCTAATTTTGAATTTAGACTGTTTTAAACTTCCTTTATTGATGATATCTCCTGAACCTTTGAGTTTTAAGGATTTAACATTTTGAACAGGAATATATATGACTAATCTACTGTGTTCAATAACTTTTTTATCATTATCAAAATTCAGAACTAAATGTTTATCATCAATTTTAGTCTGAACCCAAGGAATGATATTTTCTTCTCCTTTGATAAGAATCTCTCCTTGTGGTTCATCCATTAGAACAACATCAAAACTACCTTTTACGGTAATCCCTTCATAACCATGTATTTCTCTAGTTTCTTTTGTGAGGTTTTTATTTCCTTTAATGATATCTTTATGAGGTTTAGAATCTTGTCCAGTGCATGAAGAAAATGCTAAAAATATACTCAATACAGCCAATATTTTTTTTGAAAAATTCATTTAATTACCGTGTTTATTTTAACAAAAATAATAAAATCTTTTGAATGAAAAAAATCCCACCCAAAAAGGATAGGATTTAGCATATTATTTTGTTTCAGTTAAAGGGATTTTATCTATTCTATTTTGATGTCTTCCTCCTTCAAATTCCGTATTTAAAAATGCTTTTGCAATTTCTAAAGCCTCTTCATTGCTTAAAAATCTAGCAGGAATAGTAATGATATTAGCATTGTTATGCTGTCTTGTAAGAGTTGCTATTTCAGGATTCCAAGCCAGACCAGCTCTGATGCCGTTGTGTTTGTTTGCTGCCATCTGCATTCCATTTCCCGTTCCACATATTAGGATTCCCAATTCACAATCACCTTTTTCTATGGAACTTGCAGCAGGATGGGCAAAATCAGGATAATCTACGCTTTCTCCTTTTAGGAATGCCCCAAAATCTATCATGTTGAAATCTGCTTTTAGTTTTCTTTTTAGGAAGTCTTTCATTTCATGACCTGCATGGTCTGATGCGATTGCTATATTTTTCATAATAAATTATTTTTTGCAAAGTTATATTTTTCAAATATTTTTGAAAATACCCAAAATTATGATTTTTGTAAGGGTTTTTATTATTTCTGGTTTTTATAAAAATTAATTCCGCATTCTAGGAATTTTTTGAAATCTTCTTTATCCATGTATCCAGAAACAGGCGTGTTAATTACTTTTCCTTCAGGAGTTACAAGGACATAATGCGGTTGGGAGTTATTATTAAAATTTATTTGTTGAAACATGCTCCACTTGTCTCCTATGGTTTTTATTTTCTTTTTTTGTCCGTTCCCCATATCTATACTGGTTTGTTCATTTTCAGGGAGAATTTCTTTATCATCTATATATAGAGATGATAATATAACCTTGTTTTGGAGAAGAGGCAGAATATCAGGTTCACTCCAAACAAATTCTTCCATTTTTCGGCAATTTTCACAACCATAACCTGTAAAATCTATTAAAATCGGCTTATTTTCTTTTTGAGCCAAATCTACAGCTTTGAAGTAATCATGTTCGGGGTGCATACCTAAAATTCCATTTTTTTCATTGTGGAAATAACTCACATTGATGGGAGGTAAAATTCCGCTCAAGATTTGTAATTTTGGTCTATCACTTGGGAATAGTCCTTGAATTAAATATACAATGATTCCCATACTTAAAAATCCTAAAACCTTTCTATTTGTGGAGATTTTTGTGTTTTTATCATCGTGAGGAAATTTGATTTTTCCTAATAAATAAAGCGTAAGGAAAATAGAAATAACAATCCAAATGCCAATGAATAATTCCCTTTTGAGCAAGAATATTTTAGAGACTAAATCTGCCTTGGAAAGGAATTTTAGAGCTAATGCTAATTCTATAAATCCTAAAACTACTTTTACAGTATTCATCCAGTTACCTGATTTTGGTAAAGATTGCAGTGCTTGAGGGAATAAGGCTAGTGCCCCAAATACTATCGCCCATGCTAAACCAAATCCTGCCAAAGCAAAAGTTAAGAGCATTGGTACATTATTTGCACCAGAAATAGCGCTTCCTAATAAACTTCCTAAAATAGGTCCTGTGCATGAAAAAGAAACAATGACCAAGGTCAAAGCCATGAAGAAAATTCCAATAACACCGCCTGTCTCCTCGGCTTTGGAAGATTTATTGGCAATCCAACTAGGAAGCGTGATTTCATAAAATCCAAAGAAACTAAATGCAAAGAATAAGAATATTGTGAAAAAACTGATATTCAACCAAATATTAGTAGAGATTTCGTTGAAAATATTTCCAGAAATCCCATCAATAATATGAAAAGGAACACTTAATAATGTAAAAATACTTAAAATAAAAAATCCATAAATTATAGCATCTTTTTTACCTTGTGATTTATTCATTGCACCTTTTGTGAAAAAAGAAACAGTGAGTGGTATCATAGGAAATACACATGGAGTGAGCAGTGCAATAAGCCCGCCGATAACCCCAAGAACTAAAATCCAAAAATGGTCAGAGGTGTTTTCTTCTGTTTTTATGCCACAATCTGTAAGAGGGTTTTTGTGGTCTATACTTTCTACACGAATGTTTCTAGGGTTTAATTTTTCTGTATAAGAATCAGAGATAGAGTCTTTTAGATTATTGTTTTGAGTGATAGTTTCACTTTCTTCAGAGTTTTCTTCTTCTTCTGGGATGGTTTTATTTTCTATCTTTTGTTCAAATTCCAAGGTATTTGGTGCTAGACATACTCGGTCATCACAGGTTTGGTAGGTGATTTCTACAGCAATATTTGCAATTTTAGAAGTATCTTTAAGTTTGAATTTTTGTACAAAAGAAACTCTGTTAGAATAATAAACTATCCTTGTTCCAAAGGCTTCTGAATATTCGTCTATTTTTTTTCCGATTTCGGTTACTTTACCTATTACTTCTATATTTTTCCCAGAAAGAATCATTTCTGTTGGGATTCCACTATCTTCGGGAATATCTTTGGAATAAATGTGCCAATTTTTCTCTAAATTAGCAACTAAAACAGCTTCGTATAGATTGTTTCCTAATTCTTTTATTTTTAATTGAAATTTTACAGGGTCTTTGATTTGAGCGGAAAAACTCATTGTGATGATACTAAAAAACAGTATTAAAAAATTTTTTATATTCATTGTTTTTATATATTTAGGTTCATTTGAAAGTTGTTGCTAAAGTTTATGGAATGTGGGATTTTTCTACCCAAATTAGAACATGTTTTTTGGTTATTTGATTAGTGTACTTTTATTATTAGTTGATTTAAAAAGAGGTAAGGCTTAAAAGTATAAAAATCAATTTTTGCTTTTTTAATTTTTTTTTATCTTTGTGAATTGAAATTTATTAATGACAAAAATATAAAATTTATTATAATATGTATACACCAGTAGCCGCAGATGTTGCTAAATTAAGAAACACGACAGGTGCAGGGATGATGGACTGCAAAAAAGCTTTAGTAGAAGCAGAAGGGGATTTTGAAAAAGCGATTGAAATCCTTAGAAAAAAAGGACAAAAAGTAGCTGCGAATAGAGCAGATAGAGAAAGTACAGAAGGTGCTGTAATAGCAAAAGTGAGTGCAGATGGAACAAAAGGAGTAGTGATCGCGTTAAATTGTGAGACTGACTTTGTCGCTAAGAATGAAGATTTTGTGAAAATGGCACATGATTTCGCAGAGAGAGCTTTGAATTTTGAGACTAAAGAAGAGTTGTTAGCTTCTGATTATAATGGAATATCTATCGCTGATAAATTAACAGAGCAAACAGGAGTTATCGGTGAGAAAATTGAAATAGGTCAATTCTCAAAAATAGAGGGGCCGTTTTTAGGTGCTTATATTCATGCTGGTAATAAGATTGCTGCAATTACTGCACTTTCTACAAAAGTAGAAGGAGGTGAAGAGGTTGCGAAATCTGTTTCTATGCAGGTAGCTGCGATGAATCCTATCGCTCTTGATGAAAGCTCTGTTTCTCAAGAAGTTATAAATAAAGAATTAGATATTGAAAGAGAATTACTTATCAAAGAAGGTAAGCCAGAAAACATCATAGAGAATATTCTTAAAGGAAAAATGCAAAGATTTTATAAAGATAATACATTGGTACACCAAGCTTTTATTAAAGATAATGGTATCTCAGTGGCAGACTATGTAAAATCTGTGAATGCAGATCTTAAAGTGGTTGGTTTCGTAAGAGTTGCTCTTTCTTAATCAAAGACTTATAATAAATAAAAAACCCTAACTTGAATAAAATTAGGGTTTTTTTTGTTTTTTGTGATAAAAATCATATTGTAAACCAGTTTTTAAGTGTTACTTTTTTATATTTTTGTTTCTAAATTTTTTGGAAAATGGATACAAAAATAAATACCAAAATTAGAGAATATTGGACGGAAAGAGCAGATTCTTATTGTAAAATGATTTGTGGAGAACTTTATGGAGAAGGTGCTCATATTTGGGAGGAGCTTATTTATCAACAAATTGATAAAAATGCTTCTTTGAAAGTTTTAGATATAGGTACGGGACCAGGATTATTCGCTTCACTTATGGGAAAAAACCCTAATTATGAAGTGTTTGCAGTAGATTCTAGTGAAGGAATGTTGGAGAATGCTATTCATAATGCGAAAAATTTTGGTTCAAAAGTTACTTTTCAATGGGCTGATGCTTATGATTTACCATTTGAAGATGATAGATTTGATGTAATAGTAACACGAAATGTAATTTGGAATTTACCTTATCCTGAAGAAGCTTATAAAGAATGGAAAAGAGTTTTAAAAAGAGGAGGGAAGATGGTAAATTTTGACTCTAATTGGTATTTAAGACTTTTTAATGAAGAGAAACAAAAAGAATATGAAAAATATCAAGGTCAAGAAGTACATGATGGTGAAGGAATTCCTGATGGAATGGCAGAGAGAATGGATGCTATTGCTGAGCAACTTCCTTTATCTCAAAAGTCAAGACCTGCCTGGGATGTGGATTGTCTTTTAGAATTAGGTTTTGAAAAAATGGCTTTTGATTATAATATTAATGAAGTGATTTATGATAAGGAGCAACGAGAAGCATATTCTTACGCTCCGATGTTTATGATTACAGCAACAAAATAACAGTAAAATATAAATTATGAATAAAATTTTATTTACCTTAATGATAGGAGGGGCATTTGTCTCTTGTTCTGGGGATAAGAAAAATATAGGGAAAGCAGAAAATGCCCAAATGGAAAAAGTAGAGTATGTTTATCAAGATGGAGATAAAAAATATGATGTAGTAATTACAACGCCACCTCAAAGGGCTGCACTTTTTACGCCTCATATGACAGAAATGCTTTTAGCTTTGGGATTAGAGGATAGAATGGTTTTGGGAACTACAGAAGGTCCTGTTTCACCAATTTTTGAGAAAGCTTACGAAAAAGTTCCGAATAAAGCTATTGGACATTCTATGAAGCTAAGTAAAGAAGCGTTTTTATTGATGGAGCCAGATTTTGCATCTGGTGATGGTGATTTGAAGCCAGAGAATACAGGCTCTGCAGAAGAACTTATCGCAGCTGGAATTAGTCCATTTACTTTGAAAAGTGTAATGAATACTACTCATGCAACTTTAGAAACGGTTTATGAAGATTTTTATATGCTTGGGAGAATTTTTAATGTTAATGAAAAGGCAAAAGAAGTAGTAGAGGGAATGAAAAGTAAATTAGCAGAAGCCCAAAAAACATTTGTAAATAAACCGGAACATGAAAAGAAAAAAGTGATGATAATTTCATCTTATAATAATGGTGCTTGGGTTTTTGCAGCATTGGCTTCGGATTTAACGAGAAAGGCTAATGGAATTAATATTTATGAAGATGTGGATAATACCTATGAATTTGTATCTTACGAAAGTATAGTTGATAGAAATCCCGATGTGATTTTTATAACAGATACGGAGTCAAGAGGAATGAGTGTAGAAGAAAAAACAGAATTTCTAAAGAAGCATCCAATATTGAAAAATATTAATGCGGTAAAGACTAATAGTATTTATCCTGTTAATTATGCAGATGTTTCGCCTGGTGTTAGAAATATAGATTTTATAATAAGGTTAAATAAAGTTTTATACCAAGGAGGAAAATAAATTTATTTAAAAACATTCACTTTTTAGTGAGTGTTTCTAACTTTGTATCTGTAGTTTATAATTTAATTTTATGAAACTTATAAAAACTGGATTTAGCATTATTGCTATTCTATTTTTTGGTTCAATGGCAAAATCTCAATATACAGCCTACCCTATGGTTAGTACTGGATATTATTACCAAAGTCAAAATTTTGGAGAATTAGGAGGGAAGGTCTTATTTATTAAGAAAGATGAACTTGCTTTCCGAGTGGGAGCATCGGCTCTTATGGGAGCTACTCATGGAAAATTTACAATAATTCCTAAAATACAAGGAGATGTTTTGTTTAATTTCAGAGAAAATATTGATGTTCATCAAGGTTTTTATTATTTGGTAGGAGCAGAAAGCACACTTCATAATTTCACGCCTCATATCGGAATAAGTGTTTTGGGAGTAGTGGATTTTACAGCAGGATATGGTTTCTCTTATCATAATCATATTTATAATAAGGAGTTTAAAGGAGTGAAGTTTGGAGTTACTTTTAATGTTCCTTTGGTGTTATTTGACCAAAATAAAAAGTCATAAGATTTTTTCTTACGACTTTTTTCTTTTTTTAATCCTCAGTTCCTTTCATCTTTTCGGCATTTTCGGCGATGATGAGAGATTCTAACATTTCATTAATATCTCCATTCATAAATGCATCAAGATTATAAATAGACTTATTGATTCTATGGTCTGTTACTCGTCCTTGTGGATAATTATAGGTTCTAATTTTTGCAGAGCGATCTCCTGTAGATACCATTGTTTTTCTTTGAGCAGCGATATCTCCTTGAACTTTTTGTAATTCCATGTCATAAAGTTTAGCACGGAGCATTTCCATTGCCAATTCTCTATTGGCTAATTGGGAACGGGCTTGTTGGCAAACAACCACAATGCCTGTTGGTTTGTGAGTAAGTTGAACCTTGGTTTCTACTTTGTTAACATTTTGCCCTCCTGCTCCTCCCGAGCGAGAAGTTTGCATTTCTATATCTGCAGGGTTGATTTCCACATCTACTTCTTCAGCCTCTGGTAGAACGGCTACAGTAATTGCAGAAGTATGTACTCTTCCTTGAGATTCTGTTTCAGGGACACGCTGTACTCGGTGAACTCCAGATTCAAATTTCATGATTCCATAAACTCCATCGCCTTCTACTTTCATTATTAGTTCTTTATATCCTTTTGAGGCTTCATTGAAGTCGGTGACCTCATGTCGCCACCCCTTGGATTTGAAATACATCGTATACATTCTGTATACATCTTCTACAAAGATAGCCGCTTCATCACCACCAGTTCCAGCACGAAGTTCTACAATGATATTTTTATCATCAGCAGGGTCTTTTGGGATAAGAAGAATTTTTAATTCTTCTTCTATTTGCGGAATTTTATTTACAGATTCTTGTTTTTCTAATTTTGCTAAATCTACCAAGTCTTTATCCGAGCCATCAGATATAATCTCGTCAGCTTCTTCAATAGCCTTTAGTGCAGCGGAGTATTCATCAAAAACTTTTACAATTTTGCCAAGATCGCTGTACTCTTTATTGAGTTGTCCATATCTTTTCTGATCTGAAATCACATCAGGTTGAATGATAAGATCAGCAACTTCGTTATATCGTTGTTTTATTGCTTCTAATTTTGGAATTAAACTTTTTGACATAGTTAAATTTTAGATGACAAAGATATAAAAAGTTTTTGAGTGAAAAATTTAGGATTTTGATTAAGAAAGAGGTTTGATAATTTATGATAATAAAAAAAGCTCTGATAATATAATCAAAGCTTTTTAGTACCCCAGGCGGGACTTGAACCCGCACGCCAAAGGAGGCACAGGATTTTAAGTCCTGCGTGTCTACCAGTTCCACCACCAGGGCATGGAATGGAGCGAAAAACGGGATTCGAACCCGCGACCCCAACCTTGGCAAGGTTGTGCTCTACCAACTGAGCTATTTTCGCATTCATCGTGTGCGGATGAAGGGACTCGAACCCCCACGCCTCTCAGCACCAGATCCTAAGTCTGGCGTGGCTACCAATTACACCACATCCGCTTGTAAATAGATATCTTCTCTTTTTATGGTTGCAAATATACGAACTTATTTTTAATATGCAAGAATAATTTGTGTTTTTTTTACTTTTTCTTTTGAAAAGACTTTCTTATCTTTACCGACAAAATTTGTGTGATTTATGGAATTACAAGGGACTGTTAAGAAAATATTTGAAACACAGACATTTGCGAGTGGTTTTCAAAAGAGAGAATTGATTCTTTTAACTCAAGAGCAATATCCTCAACCTATAAGTATAGAATTTTTATCAGAAAAAATCATGCTTTTGGATTCTATTTCAGAGGGAGATCAGGTAAAAATAGGAATTAATATTAGAGGTAGAGAATGGACAAATCCTCAAGGTGAGGTAAAGTATTTTAACTCTATCACGGGGTGGAGATTGGAAAAGGTATCAGAGTCATCTTTTGAACCGACACAAGCGTCTTCTGGAACATCTAGTCAAGTAATGGGTGGCAATAGTAATCCATTTGAAGAGGAGGAAGAAGATGATTTACCTTTCTAAAAAGGATTTAAAGTTTTTATTGTATATGAAAAAAAGAGGTGTTTTACCTCTTTTTTGTATTTATAATTTTAAAACTTTGAAATCTCCTCTAAGGTAAGAGATTTGCATTTCATTTTTTATATTATTGCTAAAACAAGAGATAGGTATCATTAATTTTAGTATTTTATCCCAAGATAAAACTTGATGATAAAGATTGTAAAATCCATAACCAATAAGTTTTCCATTTTGGAGGGCTAAAAAGGATTTTTCTCCGAGAGTTCTTCCTCTGTTTATCCATATTTCATTTCTTCCAGAAAAAGAAATTTCTTTCTTTATAGTAGAAAAATTTAGATTTTGTTTTTGAAGGTAATTTAAGAAATGCTCAGCTTGGGAAAAATACTTGAAGTTAAATAATTTTATTTCGTTTTCATTTTTTTTTGAAGATATGAGTAATTTTTTCTCTTTATTATATACTATTGAGAATGGTTTTCGGGATTGTTTTTTTAGCCCTTTTTCTTTAAGCATTAATTGAGCAATAATATCTGTGCCAGTAAATTCATAAGAAATTTGCTGAACTTTTTGTTGTATTTCTGTATTTTTTATCGATTTGGAGTTAAGGATTTTTTTTGCTGTTTTATAAAGGTTATCTGTAAAATCACAAAGAATAATTTTTCCTTTCTTATCTTGAAAATATAAAATACCTTTTTCTGAAGGAAGATTTTCAGTTAATTCATTGATTTTATTAGAATAGGATTTAGCTTTTGCAGATTCTTGATGAGATTGGATAATATTATTATTTATATCCTTGGAAATGAGGGTTTTGAATAATTCTAAAGTGGCTCTAGCATCTCCTCCAGCTCTGTGGGCATCAGAATGAGGAATGCCAATGGATTTGCATAGTTTTCCCAAAGAATAACTTTCCATATTGGGGATAAGTTTTTTTGATAGGAGAATGGTGTCAATGGTATTTATCTTAAAATCAAAACCTAAATTTTTCAAAGATTGCCGAAGCATACGGTAGTCAAAATCTACATTGTGTCCCACGAGTGTAGCTCCTTCGGTCATTTCTATAATTCTTTTTGCTAATTCGTGGAATTTTGGAGCGGTTTTAACCATTTTTTTTGTAATTCCTGTTAGTTTTTGCACGAAAGGAGTAATTTCATCTTCTGGATTGACCAAAGAGATGAGTTGATCCGTAATTTTATGACCATCGTAAATAAAGAGAGCAATTTCTATAATTCTCTCCTTTCTAAAACCAGCACCATTGCTTTCAATGTCTATAATTGCATACATTTTCTTCTCGTCAAAATCACAAAGATAAAAAAAATGAGATTGTAGCAGAGTGTGTTTTTTAATTGTTTTGCATGAAATAGGTAATGAATAAATATAAATTAACTATTTTTATTGTTTTTTTTCTAAATTTGTAGTTTTTTAACCATATTATGTTAAATGTAAATACAAAGACGGTTGCTTTTCATACATTAGGGTGTAAACTTAATTTTGCAGAAACTTCTACTATTGCTCGTCAACTTATTGGGGCTGGTTATCAAAAAGTGGAGTTTGATGAGCCTGCGCAGCTTTATGTGATTAATACTTGTTCGGTAACAGATAATGCCGATAAGGAGTGTAAATTTCATGTAAAAAGGGCAGTAAAGGCAAATCCTGCAGGATTAGTAGTGGTTTTAGGGTGTTATGCTCAGTTAAAACCAGAGGAAATTTCAGCGATAGAAGGAGTAGATTTAGTTTTAGGGGCAAAGGAGAAATTTAATTTGCTAAATTTTCTTGATGATTTACAAAAATCTGAAGCTTCTGCACAAGTTCATTCTTGTGAAATAGAAGATGCAGATTTCTTTATAGGTTCTTATTCCATTGGAGATAGAACTCGTGCTTTTTTGAAAGTACAAGATGGTTGTGATTACAAATGTACCTATTGTACTATTCCACAAGCGAGGGGAATTTCTCGTTCTGATACCATTGAAAATATTGTAAAAAATGCTTCTGAAATTGCTAAGCAAAACATCAAAGAAATTGTTTTGACGGGGGTAAATATCGGTGATTATGGAAAGGGGGAGTTTGGGAATAAGAAGCATGAACATACTTTCTTGGATTTAGTGAAAGAACTCAATAAAGTAGATGGTATTGAAAGAATCAGAATTTCATCTATTGAGCCGAATTTATTGAAAGATGAAACAATAGAACTCGTTTCTCAAAGTCAGAATTTCGTGCCTCATTTTCATATTCCATTGCAGTCAGGTTCTGATGATGTTTTGAAGAAAATGAAACGCCGTTACCTTACGCCGTTATATTTAAGTAGGGTTAATAAAATCCGAGAAATCATGCCACATGCTTGTATCGGAGTGGATGTTATTGTTGGATTTCCTGGTGAGACTGAAGAAAAGTTTTTAGAAACTTATAATTTTTTAGCGGAGTTACCGATTAGTTATCTTCATGTCTTCACTTATTCTGAAAGGGATAATACAGAGGCTGTAGAAATGGAAGGTGTAGTGCCAATAGCGGAAAGAAAAAGAAGAAATAAAATGCTCCGCATTCTTTCTGAAAAAAAGAAAATGGCATTTTACCAGACACAAATAGGAAAAACTTTACCTGTTCTTTGGGAGCATGAGGAGAAAAATGGAATGATGTATGGCTTTACAGACAATTATGTAAGAGTTCAAAAACCATTTAATTCTAATTCTATTAATCAAATAGAAATGGTAAAATTAGAGAAAATTTCAGCAGAGGGGAATGTAATTGTATCTAATTTGTTTGAAGATTTTTTAACAAAAGTTTAACGCTGATTTTTTAACAAGGAAAAATATTTTATATAATTTTATCAATTCATAAGGAAATAATAGATTGAATATGTCATATAGAGATACTTACGGAGATAATATTATTACTCTGAAAAATGCAAAAATCATTCAGAAAAATTTTACAGTGCTTTCTAATGTTAATCTAAATATTAAGAGAGGGCGATTTACATATCTTATTGGAAAAACAGGTTCTGGAAAAAGCAGTTTATTAAAGGTGCTTTATGGGCATTTACCTTTGAGTGAAGGACAGGGAGAAGTGGTAGGGTTTGATTTGTTAAAATTAAAAACCTCTCAGATTCCAGATTTAAGAAGAAAATTAGGAATTATTTTCCAAGATTTCCAGCTTTTGACGGACAGAAGTGTGGAGAAAAACTTACTTTTCGTTTTGGAGGCTACGGGTTGGAATAATAAAACTCTGATAGAAGACAGAATAAACGAGGTGTTAAGCAGTGTAGGTATGAAAACGAAAAAGCATAAAATGCCGCATGAACTCTCTGGGGGGGAGCAGCAGCGTGTGGCCATTGCTCGTGCGTTGCTCAATCATCCTGAGCTTATCTTAGCAGATGAGCCTACGGGGAACTTAGACCCAGAAACTTCTAATGATATCATGACCTTGCTAAAGCAAGTCTCACAAGAGAGAAATTGTGCAGTGCTGATGGCTACCCACGATTATCATTTGATACAAAACTTCCCTGGGGAAGCTATCAAATGTGAAGATGGAGCAATCTCAATGATTGAGGATACGAATGAGCTTTTTGTATAAGAGCTTTAAGAAAAAAATCAGATTAGAAATAAAATAGGGGTAAATACTCTCAAATGAAACCAGTCAAGACCTTGATTGGTTTTAATTTTGTAGGGTGAAATCTCTCAAGATATTGGGAAAGCTGAATTTTGTTGAGTTTTTAACCAAATTACTCTATGAGAGATTAAAAAACAAGAATATTCTATTATTTTATTACATTTGCACCATAAATTTTAGAGATGAATAAAGTTCGTGTAAGATTTGCACCAAGTCCGACAGGGCCTTTGCATTTAGGAGGGGTGAGGACTGCATTATATAATTATCTTTTTGCCAAAAAAAATGGCGGAGATTTTATCCTTAGAATAGAAGATACTGACACTACTCGCTATGTAGAGGGGGCAGAAGATTATATCATGGAAGCGATGGAGTGGCTGGGTATATCTCCTGTAGAGAGCCCAAAAGTAGGCGGAGATTTCGCTCCTTATAGACAATCAGAAAGAAGAGAGATTTATGATAAATATACTGCACAAATCCTGAAAACTGACTACGCCTATTTAGCTTTTGATACCCCAGAGGAATTGGACGCTATCCGTGCGGAATATGAAGCCAGAGGAGAGGTCTTCTCTTATAATAATATCAGCAGAAAGAATTTTAAGAATAGTCTTACTCTTTCAGAAGAGGAAGTACAAAAGCTTTTAGATGAAAATACTCCATTTGTGGTGAGATTCAAAATGCCAGAAAATAGAGTGATGAATCTTACGGACATTATCCGTGGAGATTTTAGCGTTAATACTGATACGCTCGATGATAAAGTTTTAGTGAAACAAGATGGAATGCCGACTTATCATTTCGCAAACATCATCGATGACCATGAGATGAGAATCTCGCATGTTATTAGAGGAGAAGAATGGCTTCCCTCAATGGCTCTGCACACTTTACTCTATGAGGCGATGGGTTGGCAAGCTCCGCGGTTCGCTCACCTACCGCTCATCTTAAAACCTGAAGGTAAAGGTAAATTAAGCAAAAGAGATGGGGATAAGTTTGGCTTTCCGGTATTTCCGCTTAATTTTACAGATAAGGAAACAGGAAATATTTCAAAGGGCTACCGAGAAGAAGGTTATTCCCCAGAGGCTTTTATCAATTTCTTAGCACTACTGGGTTGGTCGCCATCTAATGATAAAGAAATTCTCTCTTTGGAGGAAATGGCACAAGAGTTTGACCTCTATAAAGTGCATAAATCAGGAGCGAGATTCAGCAAAGAAAAAGCTGAATGGTTTAATCAACAATATCTACACAAAAAATCTGATGTAGAGATTTTACCATTATTAAAACAACAAGTAGAGCAGGTTAAAACTGCTTCGTTTTCTGATGAGATACTGCTTAGAATTATTGGTTTGATGAAAGAAAGAGCAGTTTTCTTGAAGGATATTTATATTGAAGGAGAATTTTTCTTCCAAGCTCCAAAAAGTTATGATGAAAAAGGTTTGAAGAAAGCTTGCGGAGAAAATACAGGAGAGATTTTAGCCGAGTTTATCCAAAAGTTAACTCAAGTAGACTTCCAAGCTGAGCCGCTAAAAGAGCTTATTCATGATTTCGCCAAAGAGAAAGAATTAGGAATAGGCAAGGTGATGATGCCTCTGAGATTAGCACTCGTGGGCGAACTTAGAGGGCCAGATGTTCCAGAAATCATGGAGATAATTGGAAAAGAAGAAACAATTGAAAGAATACAAAGATTGATAGAAAAACAAAGTCAATAATTTTTAGTATTTTTGGTGCTTAAATTTTATCCAATTTTTTAGATATGGAATATTTAGATTTTGAACAGCCGATAAAAGATTTGATGGAACAATATGCAAAATGCATTGCAATGGGAGAGGATAGTGGCATAGATGTTTTAGCAACAAGCAAACAGATAGAAGATAAAATCATTAAAACCAAGAAGAAAATTTATGGTAATCTTTCTCCTTGGCAGAGGGTGCAGCTTTCTCGTCATCCAGATCGTCCTTATACTTTGGATTATATTCATGGTATTGCCGATGAAGGAAGCGTGGTAGAATTACATGGTGATAGGTGTTTTGCTGATGATCCTGCGATGATAGGAGCTTTGATAAAAATAGATGGACAAAGCGTCATGGTCATTGGGACACAAAAAGGAAGAACCACCAAAGAGAGACAGCACAGAAGATTCGGAATGTCTAATCCTGATGGCTACCGCAAGGCTTTGAGATTAATGAAATTAGCGGAAAAGTTTGGTATCCCGATTGTTACTCTTATTGATACACCTGGGGCATATCCTGGTTTAGAAGCAGAGGAAAGAGGACAAGGAGAAGCTATTGCAAGAAATATTTATGAAATGAGCCTTTTGAAAGTTCCCGTGATAGCTATTGTCATCGGAGAAGGTGCGAGTGGAGGAGCATTGGGAATAGGAGTGGGGAATAAAGTCTATATGATGGAAAATACTTGGTATTCTGTGATTTCGCCTGAGTCTTGTTCATCTATCTTATGGAGAAGTTGGGAGTACAAAGAAACAGCAGCAGAAGCTTTAAAACTTACGGCTCAAAATATGCTCGATGAGAAACTGATAGATGGTATTATTACAGAACCACTAGGAGGTGCTCATTATGATTGGGAAGAGACTTTCTCAAATGTAAAAAATACTATTGTGAAAAATATTAATGCTTATAAATCTTTTTCTGGTAAGGAACTTGCTATGCAAAGACAAGAGAAGTTTATAGAAATGGGGCATTTTGAAGGCTAAAATTTAATTTGAAAGAAAGTTTTACTCCTACACCTTTATTCAAGGTGTAGGTTTTTTATGAAAAAGGATTATATATTATATTTTTCCGCAAGATTATCAATAAAATTTTTAAATTTGTGATTTCAAAAAAATATATATATGAATAAGTACATAAAATTAGTTATTGCTGCAGGAATGGTTGTTGGTGGAATTTCTTTGATGTTTAATAGAGAAATTGGTTGGGGCATTGTGTGTATTGTTTTGGCTGTTATTCCTGTGCTTTTATTCTATAAAAATGAATATATTTTGTTGTCTATGTGGAAGATGAGAGATCAGGATTTGGCAAAGGCTACAGCATGGGTATATAAAATTACAAATTTTCAATCTCAATTGCATAGAAGCCAATATGGATACTATCATTATCTTATGGGGTTGTCTAAGGCAGAAACGCCTTTGCAATCAGAGGTATACATGAAAAAAGCTTTGGAATATGGTTTAAGTATGAATCATGATAGAGCATTAGCAATGTTTAATTTGGCCGCAGTAGCTTTATCAAAAGGAAATAAACACGAAGCACAAAAACTTCTTAATGAGGCAAAGAAATTAGATACATCAGGGTTATTGACTGAGCATTATAATACGATGAAACATCAATTAAAAATGCCAAATATGCAGAAGCATATGCATAATCCGCATATGAGACAAAGAGGAAAATACTTCTAAATTTTTAGAAGTATTTTTTGTATGTCAATTTCATTGAGGCACGCCCAATCTCCGCGATAGCATTTTTTATTTCCAAAAATAGAACAAGGTCTACAGGTAAGATCTTCTATTTGAACTATATCATTTTCACTTTGCCCATAGCCTAAAAAACCTGCAAAAGGATGAGTAGCACCCCAGATAGAGATGCATCGTGTTCCGACCAAACTAGCCAAATGCATATTGGCAGAGTCCATGGAAATCATGGCCTCCATACCAGCGATTTTTTGTAATTCTTCATTTAGGGAGAGTTTTCCTGCTAAGGATTCTGTATTGGGGATTTCTTTTTCCCATTGGGCTAAAATTTCCATTTCTGATTTCCCGCCACCGAGGAAATATACTTTTTTAGTTTGAGCTAACTTTTTTGCTAATTCAAAAGATTTTTCTAAAGGAAGCATCTTGCCATAATGTTGTGCAAAAGGGGCAAATCCTATACCTTCTTTATTTTCAGATATAGGTCTTAACTGATGGGATAGAGTTAAAGAAAATCCCATTTTTCGGAAAATATCTGCATATCTTTCAGTAGTTTTGGGAAGTTGATATTTATTTAGATTAGATATCTTGATGAGCTGCTTTTTCTCCGCTCTACCTTTGTCCAGTTGATATACAGGAAGTTTTTTTAGCTTGAAAAAAAAATTAAGAATATTGGTGCGGAGAACTTGATGAAAATCTCCAACAATCTGTGGGTGATACTGCTGATAAAGCTCATCGCTTAATTTCTTTAAGCCCCCTATGCCCTTGTAATCACTAAGATTTATTCCGTGAAATTTTAGGCGAGGAATATTATCAAAAAGAGCTTCAAAGTTTTTTCTAGAAAGCATAATTATTTCCGCATTAGGATTCTGTTCAAGAAATTCCTTGAACACAGGTACGAGCATAGCGACATCACCGAATGCCGAAAACCGATAGGCTAAAATTCTAATCACGATTTTAATTGATATGCTATGGCGTAGAATTTTATCTGTTTTATCATGGAAGAAAGCCCATTGGCACGAGAAGGAGATAAAAATTCTTGCAGCCCAATCTTAGAGATAAAGTCAAAATCAGAATCTAAGATTTCTTGGGAAGAATGTCCGTTATAAACCTCAATGAGCAGAGAGATAATCCCTTTCGGAAGAATACCATCAGAATCAGCGAAAAAGAAAACCTTGCCATCTTGTAATTCGGCATCTAGCCATACTTGTGACTGACAGCCCTTGATGAGGTGGTTCTCGTTTTTTTTATCCTTAGGCATCGGTAGAAGCCCTTTCCCCAACTCAATGATATATTCGTATTTCTGCTCCCAATCGGAGAAAAGATTGAAGGTGTCTATTAACTCTTGTTGTTTTTCCTTTATACTCATTTTAGGATTTTTTAGAAAAGAATAAATAATAGATTTGTACTAGGGCTATTGTGGCATTAGGGATGATGATTGGCCAAAGCATACCGAGCATTACACCATAAACTACGAATAAGATACATCCTATAAGATTGACAATGCGGATATGAGTGATGTTTTTTAGCATAAAACTAACAACTAAAACCAAAGAGCCTAGATACCCTACTATTTGTGTTAAGTCCATGATTCTTATTTTTAACGATGAGCAAAAATAGACTAAATTTTAGGATTTTCAAAAGATTTAATTCTAAAATACTAAGGAGTATGTGGAATGAATCATCAGCTGCATAAGAGACTTTAATAAGTATATAAGTGTGAGCTTGTAGGTATATATTCGTTGACCAATGTGCATATACCTGTAAGTTCATGGGTGTATATCTATAAATCATTGTGAATATATGAGATGTTTAAGGCTGATATATCTTGAGGGAATTAAATTTAGTTAAAATATGACATAACGGCAGATATTTTTTTTGGTAAAATATTTGCAAAGATATACTTCATGTAAAAAACAATCACTAAATTAGTGGTGTAAATAATAGGAAAAAGTTATGGAGAATAAATTTTCAGAAGGATTGGAGAGAGTGCTTCAATATAGTAGAAATGAAGCTAATCGGCTGAATAGTGAGTTTCTGAATACCGAACATTTTTTATTAGGAATTATCGGAACGGATAATTCTGCAAGGGATATCTTGGAAATCCTAAAGGCAGATTTCGTTCAGATTAGAAGAAAAATAGAGAATATGAGTGTTGGAGGGCATTTTCCTATGGGGCTTGATAAGAATATCGGTATCACTAAAATGGCAGACCAAGCCCTAAAAAGAGCTCAATTAGAAAGTAGACAATATCGCAGTGAAAATGTGAATACAATACATTTGTTATTGGGGATTTTGTATAAAATAGATGATCCGACAGCGAATATTTTAGAAGCATACGATATCGATTATGAAAGTGTTGTGGCGGAGTATAGGGCGATGCTTAAAGATAATGGGCAATTGCCAAAAGTTATCTTAGGAGAGGAGGAAAGAGATGAGCTAAACCCTTCTCAAAGAAGGGCGGAAGGAATTCTTTCTTCTCAGAAGAGTAAAACTCCGACTTTAGATCATTTTGGTAGAGATTTGACCATGATGGCAAGGGAAGGTAAATTAGATCCCGTTATTGGGAGAGATAGTGAGATTGAGAGAGTTTCCCAAATTTTAAGCCGAAGAAAAAAGAATAACCCTCTTCTCATAGGAGAACCAGGTGTTGGTAAATCCGCTATTGCAGAAGGATTAGCTCTTAGAATTTATCAAAAAAAAGTATCTAGGATTCTTTATAATAAGCGTGTGGTAACCTTAGACTTGGCGAGTTTAGTTGCGGGAACGAAGTATAGAGGTCAGTTTGAAGAAAGAATGAAAGCGATGATGATGGAACTAGAGAAAAATAGAGATGTGATCTTATTCATTGATGAGTTACATACCATTGTAGGAGCGGGAAGTTCGGCGGGAGCATTAGATGCTTCTAATATATTTAAACCAGCCTTAGCGAGAGGGGAGATTCAATGTATAGGAGCAACTACTTTAGACGAGTATCGTCAATATATTGAGAAAGATGGAGCGTTGGAGCGTCGTTTCCAAAAAGTTATGGTGGAACCTACGAGTGTGGAGGAGACTATTCAGATTTTGAATCAAGTCAAAGATAGATACGAAGAGCATCATAATGTGAGGTACACGAAAGAAGCGATTGAGGCCTGTGTAAATTTGACTTCACGATATATTACAGATAGGTTTTTACCAGATAAAGCCCTAGATGCCATGGATGAGGCAGGTTCTCGCGTGTGTCTTAAAAATATGAAGGTCCCAGTGGAAATTATTTCATATGGGCAGAAGATAGAGGAGATTAGGGATTTGAAGGGTAAGGCTGTGAGATCTCAGAACTATATTGAAGCAAAAAGATTGAAAGATGAAGAGGAGAGGATGATGGTAGAGCTAAACTTAGTACAAGAGACTTGGAATAAAGAAATGAAAGAGAAAAGAGAGGTTGTGACAGAAGAAAATATAGCGGAGGTAGTCTCTATGATGAGTGGTGTACCAGTAACTAAGGTGGAAAAAAATGAATTAGAGAAGTTAGCACAGATGGATGATGTGCTTAATGGAAAAGTGATTGGTCAACAAGATGCCGTTAAAAAAGTAGTAAAAGCGATACAAAGAAATAGAGTGGGGTTAAAAGACCCTAAGAAACCTATAGGTACATTTATTTTCTTGGGAAGTACAGGTGTTGGGAAAACAGAATTAGCAAAGGTTATGGCCAAGGAATTATTTGATTCTGATGATTCGCTGATTCGTATAGATATGAGTGAGTATATGGAGAAGTTTGCGGTATCTCGTTTGGTAGGGGCTCCTCCTGGGTATATAGGATATGAGGAAGGAGGGCAGTTAACTGAAGCGGTAAGAAGAAAGCCTTATGCTGTGGTTTTGCTTGATGAAATAGAAAAAGCTCATCCAGATGTATTTAATATTTTACTTCAAATTTTAGATGAAGGACATGTAACGGATAGTCTGGGCAGAAAAGTAGATTTCCGAAATACGATTATCATTTTAACTTCTAATATCGGAACAAGGGATTTGAAAGATTTTGGAGAAGGGGTAGGTTTTGGGACTTCGGCAAAAAAATCATCTTCTGATGCACGAGCGAGAAGTACTATAGAAAATGCATTGAAAAAAGCCTTTGCTCCTGAGTTTTTGAATAGAATAGATGATATTATTTTCTTCAATGCATTGGAAAAAGAGAATATTCATCAGATTATAGACCTTGAACTGAACAAACTCTATGAACGGTTGGAGAAGCTTAATTACAAGATAAAACTTACAGATGAGGCAAAAGAGTTTATTGTAGAAAAAGGTTGGGATAAAGATTTTGGAGCAAGACCATTAAAAAGAGCGATTCAGAAATATGTGGAGGATTTACTGGCGGAAATGTTAGTTAATAAAGAAATGAAAGAAGGGGATAGTGTTGTACTTACCCTAAATGAGTCCAAAGATGGTTTAGTAGGAAAAGTAGAGATTTTATAATTTAATATTCAGAGCGGAATGAAATTTTTTATTCCGTTTTTTAGTTTTTTTAACTTTGGCATTATTCTTGATAAGTATATAGCGAATGATTATTAACAAAGACACAAATGATGAAAAAAATGTCCCTTTAGCTTGAGAAAGCTGAAGGGATTTTTTTGTATAATCTATGATTATTTGTGAAATTTTAAGAAAAACCCTTATATTTGGTAGAAAAATTGTATCAATGGCAGAGCATAATGATTTAGGGAGAAAAGCGGAGGATATTGCAGAAAATTTTTTGAAAGAAAAGGAATATCAGATTTTATATAGAAATTATAGATATCAAAAAGCGGAGATAGATATTATTGCAAAGTTTCAAAATGAAATCATCATCGTAGAAGTAAAAGCTAGAAGCAATAATATTTTTATAGAGCCGCAAGAAGCTGTTGATAAAAGAAAAATTCGTCTCCTAACTTTAGCGGCTAGTCAATTTATGGAAGAAAATAATATTGATTTAGAAATTAGATTTGATATTGTTGCAATTCTTTTCATTAAGGAGGATAGATTGGATATCACACATATAGAGAGTGCTTTTGAATGTATAGGAGGATTATAAAATGAAACATAAAATCAAATATATTCTGCTAAGTTTACCATTGCTATTTATTTTTGGGGTAGGAATATTGTTTTTTATTGGTGATAATAAAAATACAGGAGAAAGGAATGCATGGGTATTATTGAAAGATAAAATACAAAATAGTTCTCAAGAACCCGTAAATTTGATTATTTGCTGGACACCTCTACAGATGTTAATTGCAGAGAAAATCATAGAATCACATCCCAATGAGAAATTTTACACGATAGTGATGAGCCATTCTGGGAAGAACGAAAAATATGATTATTATTCCTCAATTTTATCTCAAAAATCAGAACGATTTTATTCTTTTTATATTGAGCCACAATCTCAAAATAAACTTTTTGTATATACCTCACTTTTAGAATTAAAACTTAAAAGTCTATTATTTCCTCCGTTGAAAACGATTTATTTTGCTCATATTAGTAGTCCAGAGATTCATACTTTGGTAAGTACTTACCCAAATGTAGAGATTAGAACTTTTGATGATGGGTCTTCAAATTTACTCAAAAAATCAGCATTTTTGAATAATGCGAACCGAATATCAACGGGAGAAATGAGTAGAAAATTTTATGAAAATTTTATTAATTCTACCCAGTCAGTAAAAAGTGTTCGAGAGCGTTCAATTGAGCATTACACTATTTTTAAGGATTTGAAAAACATTATGGATGATGGTCATCGTAAGATGCATTATTTACCATTGTTTGATGTTTCTAAATTAAAACCAAGTAAAGAAATTAAGGACACGATAAAAATATTATTAGGTTCACCAGACAAGGGAATGAAGGAAATTTCAGAGAAGGCGATAAAGCATTTTGGGATAAAGTATGCGACTTTGCATCCTCGTCAGCGATATGAGTTGTCCAATGCAATTACTTTACAGTCTCCTTACATTATAGAAGATTATATGTTGAAGGAAATAGAGAAAAATCCACACACGAGATATGAAATTTATACTTTTTTCAGTGGAGCGGCATTGACGATGAAGGATTTTCCAAATGTGAGTGTTTATGCATTGAAGCCAAGTTCTTTACCGGGTGATTATTGGCTTACTCCGATATACGAATTATTCCAAAAATCTAATGTTCCTATTTTAGAATTTGATGATAAAAAATTAAATATTTGAAAAAATTATAAAGATGAAAATAAAAAAAGGTTTGGTTGTTTGTTTGTTTGGGCGTGATATTTTATACTTTTGATAGAGTCAATCAAGGTGAAAGAAATGCTGTGTCTTTGTTAAAAGATAAGATTTTTAAGAAAGAGGAAAAGTCTGTGAATCTAATATTTTGTTATACTATTCTCCAAATGAAAATAGCAGAAAGAATCATAGAACAATCTCCTCAAGAAAAATTTTATGTGATTTTAATGTCTAATGATAAGAATGAAAAATATGAGTATTATTTTAATGAGATAAAAAAGAAAGCAGAAAGAGTATATTTTTTCTATTATCCAGGTGATTTGTATAGTATGAGAAATTTTATTCCTGCTTTGATAGAATTAAAAATAAAAGCAATGCTTTTACCAGAGGTTAAAAATATTTATTTAGCGAGTATAGAAAAAATAGATATTGCCGTTTTTTTAAGTTCCTATCCAGATGCAGAGATTAAAACTTTTGATGATGGAACGGGGAATTTAATACAGAATAGTTTTTATTTAAGAGATGAATATCATGTAAAAAATGATATGCAGAAAAAATTCCTTAAGTTAATCATTGGAGATTGGAGTATTGCTAAAACAAGAAATTCATCGGTAGAGCATTACACTATTTTTAAGGATTTGAAGAATATCATGGATGATGGACATCGTAAGATGCATTATTTACCGTTATTTGATGTTTCTAAATTAAAGCCAAATAAAGAAATTAGAGACACGGTGAAAATTATATTAGGTTCCCCTGATAAGGAGATGAAGGAAATTTCCGAGAAGGCAATAAAGCATTTTGGGATAAAATATGCGACTCTGCATCCTCGTCAGCGATATGAGTTGTCCAATACAATTACTTTACAATCTCCTTACATTATAGAAGATTATATGTTGAAGGAAATAGAGAAAAATCCACACACGAGATATGAAATTTATACTTTTTTCAGTGGAGCGGCATTGACGATGAAGGATTTTCCAAATGTGAGTGTTTATGCATTGAAGCCAAGTTCTTTACCGGGTGATTATTGGCTTACTCCGATATACGAATTATTCCAAAAATCTAATGTTCCTATTTTAGAATTTGATGATAAAGAGAAATAGATAGCTTTTCTTTCAAAAAAACTTTATTTTTGCCTTATGAAAATTCTTCATTTAGAAACATCGTCTAAAAATTGTTCTGTTGCTATTTCTCAAGGAGATAAAATCTTATGTCTTTGTGAGAAAGTTTCTCAAGATTATAAGCAATCAGAAAACTTGCACACTTATATAGAATGGGCTTTAGAAGGAGCCGAAATTTCTTTAAAGGAAATAGATGCGGTGTCCATTGGTATGGGGCCAGGTTCTTACACTGGGTTGAGGATTGGTACAGCATCGGCGAAAGGTTTTTGCTTTGGGCTAAATGTTCAGCTCATTGCAGTTAATTCTTTGGAAACGATGGTAGAACCTTTTTTAGAAAAAGGGTATGATTATATTATACCACTGGTAGATGCTCGGAGAATGGAAGTTTATACGGCTATTTTTGAAGGGAATTTAGGTGATGTGGCAGAGCAAACGAATGCAAAAATTTTAGATGAAAATTCTTTTCAGGAATTGAGAGATAAGAAAATTTTGTTTGTGGGAGATGGTTGTGCAAAAGCTAAGGATATTTTGCAACTGCCACAAGCGGAATTTCAAGAAAATGTCTATCCTTCGGCGAAGTATTTGGTAAAAAAAGCCTATCAAAAGTTTTTGCAGAAAGATTTTGAAGATATTGCTTATTTTGAACCTTTTTACCTTAAAGATTTTCACGGAATTAAGAAGAAATAAGGTTGATAAAAACAAAAAATCCATTAGAAATTTCTAATGGATTTTTTTATGATGAGCAGAATTATTTATTCATAGACATGAGAAACTCTTCATTGTTTAGAGTATCTTTCATATGTTTTTCTACAAATTCCATTGCCTCCACTGGGTTCATATCAGAAAGGTGTTTTCTCAATATCCACATTCTTTGCTGAGTGATTTCATCATGAAGGAGGTCATCTCTTCGGGTACTGGACATGGATAAATCTACTGCAGGGAAAATTCTCTTGTTGGCAATTTTTCTGTCTAATTGTAGTTCCATATTTCCTGTTCCTTTGAATTCTTCAAAGATGACTTCGTCCATTTTAGAGCCAGTATCAATAAGAGCAGTAGCAATAATCGTCAAAGAACCTCCGCCTTCTATATTTCTTGCCGCTCCAAAAAATCTTTTTGGGCGGTGAAGAGCATTAGCATCTACCCCTCCAGATAAGATTTTTCCAGACGCTGGGGTTACTGTATTATAAGCCCTAGCTAAACGAGTGATGGAATCTAAGAGAATAACCACATCATGTCCACATTCTACCATTCTTTGTGCCTTGGATAAGACTAAATTAGCAACTTTTACATGTTTTTCAGCAGCTTCATCAAAAGTAGAGGCAATGACCTCGGCATTCACACTGCGTTGCATGTCGGTAACTTCCTCAGGTCTTTCATCAATGAGAAGAATCATCATATAGGCTTCTGGGTGGTTGGCTGAAATAGAGTTGGCAATGTCTTTTAGAAGCATGGTTTTCCCTGTCTTGGGTTGAGCAACAATCATCGCTCTTTGACCTTTGCCTATTGGAGCAAATAAATCTACGATTCTTGTAGAAAGTGTTGAGTTTTTCCCTGCGAGATTGAATTTCTCTTGTGGGAAAAGAGGCGTTAAGTATTCAAAAGAAACTCGGTCTTTAATGAAGGCTAAGTCTCTACCATTAACTTCTAATGCTTTTTGTAATGAGAAGTATTTTTCTCCTTCTTTGGGTAAACGCACCAAGGCTTTTACGGTATCGCCTGTCTTTAATCCGTAATTTCTGATTTGATTAGTGGAGACGAACACATCATCAGGTGAAGAGATATAATTGAAGTCTGATGAGCGAAGAAAACCATAGTTGTCAGGTAAAATTTCCAAAACACCTTCCACAGTAACGATGTTATCAAAGTTAAATTCCTTCTTTGGAGGTGTTTTTTTCTCTTCGGTGGCTAGTTCCGACTTCTCTGGATTATTTTCTTCCGTTGTAGAAGTTTCTTTTTGAGTCTTCTGCTTTGGTTTTTTATTCGTCTTTTTCGGTTTTTGAGTGGTATTGGTCTCTTTTTCACCAGTAGGATTGGTTTTTTCATCGGTAGGAAGTATTTTTTCCTGTACTTCTTCCGTTTTTTCCTCTACTTTTTGTATTTTTTTACGGTTTGCTCTGTTTTTTTTATCTACTTTATCCTTTTGTTGTTGGTTTTCTTCTGTTTTTGATAGGTCTTCTCCTATTTTTTCATCGGTAGGAGCTGTTTTTTCCTCTTCTTTGGCTGCTTTTTTTCTTCCTTTTGTCGCAGTTTTCTTTTCTTTTTCCTCAATGGTAGGGGAAGAAGGTTCTATTACTACGGCGGTTTGTGTCGCATCATAGTAGTCTTTCACCATTTTAGAGTTGGTCGCTTGGAAATCTAGAATTGCAAAGATTTTATCATTATCGGTACTATTTCTAGATACTTTAATGCCTAAATCCTTACAGATTTTAATCAGTTCTGTTGCAGATTTTGTCTGCAAACTTTCAATGTTAAACATAAATATAATATGTAGTGTATTTTACTAAGAATTAAGTGAGTGAAGTATAGAATTTCTCCACGATTTAATGAAATTGTGAGTGCAAATTTATACTATTTTTGATAAATACAAAAAAAAACTTTATTTTTGTGTCCAAGTTATTCCCCTTACAAAGGGAATTAAAGAAATTAAAAACGAAAAAAATAGTGATACAGAGAGTTCAGAGCATATATTTATTGGTTGCTATTTTGGCGATGATAGGGCTTTTTGCAACGGCACAAGATGTGGAGATTTTTGGCAATACTTTTTGGGTAAAAGTATCGGCGGTGGTTTCTGCGATGCTTTCTATAATTACTCTTTTTAGTTTTAAAAAACGAAATAAACAAATTTTGTTCAATTATTTGAACATATTGATAAACGCTTTGTTGGTGTGTTTATTGGTGTTCTGGATGCTAAATTTATCTGGAGGGATTAGTTTCCCTGAGAAAGGTATTGAGTTCGTGTTTCCGCTCGTAGCTTTGGTGATGTTTGTTCTTGCAAACTATAATATCCGTAAGGACGAGAAACTTGTAAAATCTGTGGACAGGCTCCGATAATCAGACAACGATTTATTATTTGAGTGAAAAAATCAGCTTCCAAAGGAGGCTGGTTTTTTGTGTGGAGTATTATAGACTAAATAGTTATAAATTCTTATCTTTGCGGTTATATTTTAGATTATAATGAGTGCGTATAAAAAGATATTGGCGTTCGCTAATCCTCACAAAAAATACATTTTTGCAAGTTTATTTTTTAATATTTTGTATTCTGTTTTTCAGATTGTTTCTGCAAGTACAATACTGCCAGTTTTGGGAATGCTTTTAGGGACAATAAAAAAAACAAAAACAGCTACTGAACCAGAATATAGTGGGAAGATTACAGAATATTTTAACTATCTAAAAGATTATGCATATTACTTTATAGAGTTGAAGGTGGAACAGCATGGAGCTTTAACCGTTTTGGCATGGCTTTGTGGAGTAACTGCTATAGCATTTTTTGCGAGGAATATTGTACGGTATTTAGGAGCATTGATGCTTATTTATTATCGGGTAGGAGTAACCAAGGATTTGAGAAGTGAGATGTATAGAAAGATTTTGTCTCTCCCTGTCTCATTCTTCACAGAGAAGAGAAAAGGAGATATGATCTCTAGAATGTCTAATGATGTAGGTGAAGTAGAAGGTAGTATTTTGGGAAGTTTGATAGAACTAATTAACGCACCTTTTATGTTGGTAAGTACATTGGTAACATTGTTTTGGATTAGTCCACAACTGACTTTATTCACATTGTTAGTTTTACCAGTGATGGGAACGATGATAGCTCTTATAGGAAGAAGTCTTAAAAAAGATGCTCATGAGGCACAGAATGAGATAGGGTATTTATTTTCTATCGTAGATGAGACTTTGAAGTCCTCTAAGATTATTAAGATATTTAATGCTGAGAAGCTGATGAATAGTAGATTTACCACATCTATTACAAAGTGGCTTAATGCATCTGTAAATGTTGGGAAGAAGAGAGAATTAGCCTCTCCGATGAGTGAGTTTTTAGGTTCAATTACATTTTTAATTATTACTTGGTATGGTGGGATGCAGATTATTGAAAATCAATCTTTGGCACCAGAGGAGTTTTTGGTATTCTTAGCAATGTTTTTTCAAATCCTTCCCCCTGCAAAGACTTTGGCGAGTTCTATTTCGGCAGTACAAAAAGGGACACCAGCTCTGGAAAGAGTAATGGAAGTTTTAGAAGCTGATATCAAGATAGAAGAAGTAGAAAATCCTATTAGAATTAAAGAATTGGAACAAGGAATAACTTTTAAGAATGTAGGTTTTTCCTATAATGAAGACCGAAAAATTTTACAGCAATTTAATCTTGATATTCCAAAAGGGAAAACGGTGGCACTTGTGGGGCAGAGTGGAAGTGGAAAAACTACGGTAGCAAATCTTTTAGCAAGGTTTTATGATGCTAAAGAAGGGGAAATTCTTATTGATGGAGTAGATTTGAAATATTTGAAGCTCTCAGATTATCGGCAACTTATAGGAATGGTTACCCAAGAGTCTGTATTATTCAATGATAGTGTTTATAATAATATTTTAATGGGTAAACCTGATGCCACAAAAGAAGAGGTAGAGGCTGCGGCAAAAATAGCAAATGCTCATCAGTTTATTACACAGCTTTCAGAGGGATATAATACGAATATAGGAGATGATGGAAATAAATTATCAGGAGGACAGAAACAAAGAGTATCTATTGCAAGAGCGGTATTGAAAAACCCTCCAATCATGATTCTAGATGAGGCAACTTCTGCCTTGGATACCGAAAGTGAAAGGTTTGTGCAGGAGGCTCTAGAAAAAATGATGGAAAATAGAACATCATTGGTGATTGCCCATAGATTATCTACTATTCAAAAAGCAGATTGGATTGTAGTTATGGAAAAAGGAATGATTATAGAACAAGGTACTCATTATGATTTAATGGAAAAAAATGGAGCATATAAAAAACTAGTGGAATTGCAAGATTTTGAGTAAATGAAAAAAAACTCTCCGAAAAGGAGAGTTTTTTGGTATTTAAAATAAATGAAAGGAATCATCATCATTTGTTTTCAACCTTGCGATGATGTCTTCTCCTCCTTTTGTTCTATCTCCAATTTTACAAAGAATTTCTGTGTCTAATGGTAAGAACACATCCATTCGAGAACCAAATTTTATAAATCCTAATTCATGACCAGCTTTGGCATCGTCATTTATTTTAGTGTAGATGACGATTCTACGAGCTAAATACCCTGCAATTTGTCGGAACGCAACTTTGTGTTGTGTTTGAGTTTCTACAGCGATAGTTGTTCGTTCGTTATCTGTGGAAGACTTTTCATTCCAAGCTAAAAGATATTTACCCGGGTGATATTTTTTATAAAAAACTTTTCCTGTAACGGGGTATCTACAAATATGGACATTTAATGGAGACATAAAAATAGATACTTGGATACATTTCGTTTTTAAGATTTCATTTTCTTCTACTTCTTTTATCATCACTACTTTGCCATCTACGGGAGCGATAACACATTCATAATGTTCATCTATATTCCTCCGAGGAACACGAAAAAACCATACAATTAAAAGACAAATAAGTCCTGTGGGAAGTGTAGCAAGAAGTTGATATTTCCTAAGGAAAGTTTGGGCTAATAAAGAAACCGTTAAAAATACAATAGCAGCAATAATAATACTTGCTTTCCCTTCTCTATGAAGTGTCATAATTTCAAATATTTTTCTAAAAAAGTTTATCCAAAATAAAATACATATAAATCACAGGAGCACAGATGATAAAACTATCTAATCTGTCTAAAACTCCACCGTGTCCAGGTATAATGTTTCCGCTATCTTTTACTCCAAAAGTTCGTTTTAATTGGCTTTCTACCAAATCTCCTAATGGAGCAAAGATAGAAACTAAAAAACCGATGATAAGCCAATTACCACGCATTTCGGGTAGATATTGTTCAATGAAAAAACCTAAAATCAAGGTGCAAGTTACTCCACCAATGAATCCTTCCCATGTTTTTTTTGGACTGATTTTAGGAGCCATTTTGTGTTTTCCGAATAATCTTCCAAAGAAATAAGCAAAACTATCGCTACTCCAAATTAAAACAAAAAGAATAAAAGCTTCTAAACCAAAACTATGTGAATTGTTTAATGATGGAGTACTTAAAGATGGAATACCTAAAGCGAAGGAAAAGCTAAGAAAAACATAGATTATTGTAAAGATAAATTTACCATTATCAAAATAAAGTTCGTTAGGAAATTTGAATAAAGTCAAAGAGGCCAGAAAAATAAGAGAAAGCCCTAATATTTCTTGTAAGTTTGGTTGAAAAAGAAAATGATGATTTATAAGTTTAATTCCAAATTTATAGAAAACCAATAGACCAATGGGAAAAATAAGCCATTGCCAGTTAGTATTGAATTTCATGATTTGAATACATTCCCATGCTCCTACTACTGTTAAAAATGCAATGAGAGATAAGTACAGATATTCTTGTTTAACAGATATATTTAGGTAATTATAAAGGTATATTTCTCCCATGGGGGTAGTGCATAAAAATATTACTAAACCATAGATTATTCCAGAAATAAGCCGTTGTATGAGATTTTTGTCCAAAACTAAATGAGAATTAAAATTGAATATAAAAAATATTAATCTTCTAATAAAAGCAAGAAAAGTTTAGGGTTTTTCTTGTCAGGGTTGTCTAGCTGAGATTTGCTTCCACTGATGGAGGTTAGGTTCTTGACACTTTCTCTGCGTTGTATTTTGGCCATAGCTTCACTTAGATTGGATACTATTTGGGAAACGCTTGCCATTACAATGATTTTTTCAGGTAATCTTAGAGAATTGAAATGTAATATATTATTATGCGATAGCATAATTCTACCATCATAGGCTATTAAGTATTCACAAGTGATAAATGCGGCATCGTTTTGAGGGGTTAAACAAGAAGTGTGAGTTGTTTTTGTAACATCGAGGAATTTTTGAAGGTCTTCATCACAGCAGAAAACAGAAGAGATTTGTTCTGCTTTAATGATTTTATTCAAAATTCCTAATGCTTCTGCCTCATCTGCACAATAATTGAATATTCCTCCTGATAATGTAAAAAGCTGGGCAAACTTATAGTCTAGATCAGTGTTTTTTAACTGGTCTCCATACTCAAGTATTCCCTTATTTCGTTCTTGACTTTCTTCGTTTTTACCGAAAAAATTATTTAATATGTTTTGGAAAAAATTCAATTTAATTATCCTTAAAAACTAAAATATCTAGCAAAAGTAATAAATATTTTTCATTTTGAAATAAATTTACCCATAATAATAACTTTTTATATGAAGCAAAAACATGATAAAAATCATAAAAATTTAAAAACATTTATCTTTGTTTAGAATAAATAAAAATAATATCTTTGCAAATAAATTCTTAAAAAGTAGATATTATGAAAAATAAAATTTGTTTAGCATTGTTTGCTGGAGCGCTATTGTTTACATCATGTGATAGAAATAATGATAATGTGGAGGAGCAGATTATAAAACCTTTGGTGAATGCTAAAGAGGTTACGGTAGATGCATCTGCTGGACAGTGGAAGTATTTCTCTTTTACAACGGGTAAGGAGGTTGAAGTTAAAGACCCTATGGCAAGTGTAGATTGGGATATAGCATTTAATAGATTTTATGTAAAAACCAATAGTGGTGTGTCTGGAAAAGGAAAGGGAGGTGCTTTGGTGGCAACAAGTGATGATTTCTTTGCGGTAGGTGTAGCTCCTAAAGAAGGGTATTTAGCAGATGATCAGTCTAAGGTAGAAAGTGTTGGGTGGCCTTCACAAGATGTGCAGATGGAATTTAATAGTCGTATTTCAGGTGGAATGAAAGGTGTAAATTTGACAGGGTATGTAACTTATGATCCAAATGCACATTCTGGTGTAGGTGCGGGTTATTATGAAATGACTAAAAGAGTTTATATTATTAAAACTGCCGATGGAAGTAAATATGTGAAAATTCAGTTTAAGGATTATTTGAATGAAAAAAATAAGGGAGGACATCCTAAATTCATTTACCAAGTAGCAGGAAGTGATAATAAATTTTAGTTAGTATTAGGTTAAAAGTACTTTAAGGATTGAATTGCTGATGTTTATTGGTAATTCAATTCTTTGTATTAAATATTGATATGAGGAAGCAGATTTTAATTCTATGTTCTTTATTCGCTTTCGTTAACTTTGATGCACAAAGTAAGAAAAAAGAAGAAATAGAAATACAAGAGGTAGTAGTAACTGCAACGAGGACGGAGAGAAAATTGAAAGATATTCCTATCACTACATCGGTGATTTCATCAAAAACGATAGAAAAAGCTCAAATGGTAAATTTTAAGAATTTCTTGGAGCAGGAGTTGGTAGGTGTTAATTTTAATAATCATGGAGGTTCCGAGAGTATTAACATCATGGGACTTGGGGCGAAATATATTTTGTTTTTGATTGATGGGGAAAGAATGGCAGGGGAGACTTTTGATAATATTGATTATAATCGGATTAATTTAGATAATATTGAGCGTATAGAAATTGTGAAAGGTGCCGCCTCTTCTCTATATGGTTCTAATGCGATAGGTGGAGTGATTAACATCATTACCAAAAAACCGAAAAAAAATGTAGAAGTGAGTGCCTCTGCTCGTTATGGAAGTTTTAATGAGATGAATGCAAATGTTTTCATTGGAACAAGGCAAAAATGGGGTTCGGTGAGTTTGTCTTCTACTTATAAGAGTAGAGACCCTTATGTTTTAAAGGATAAATCGCCGATGATTTATAGATATGAAAACGGTGTTTCAGAGCCACAAGCATTAGATAAAACCAATATTGCAGGGTATTATGATTATGGAGTAAATCCTAAAGCAACGATAAATATAACTCCTAAAATCAGTTTAGATTTAAGTTCAAGTATTTATTTCAAAGAAAGAAATTTAGGAGATGAAAGTTCTAAGAAAGTAAGAGACCAGTATCAAGATTACTCTAATTCAGGGAAGCTGAACATCCAGTTCACAGATGATAAAAAAATGAGTATCTCGGGGAGCTATGGTATTTATGAAAAGTATGATTCTTATTTATTGCTGAGGGAAAGGGATAAGAAATATGAAAACTCTATTTGGAGAGGTTCGGTGATTTATGACCAAAAACTTCTTCAAAAACATTCATTGGTCTTCGGAGGAGAGTTTTTGTCGGAAGAATTGCTGTCTTTTATGTTTAATAATGCAGGGACGGGAGATAAGAAAAATATGCAAACTTATTCTGCTTTTGCTCAGCAAGAATGGAATTGGCTCAAAAACTTTACATTAGTTACAGGAGCAAGGTATGATTATCATTCAGAGTATAAAAGTCAATTTACATGGAGGCTTTCAGGGATGTATAAGTTAGGAGAGCATGTTACGCTTCGTGGAGGATATGCAGGAGGATTCCGTTCACCGACGCTGAAAGAGCTTTATACCAACTGGTATCATCCCTATGGTGGTGGTTTCCAAATCGCTGGGAATACGAATCTAAAAGTAGAGCGAAGCCATAATTTCAACTTGTCTTCGGATATTAATTTTAATAGATTGAACATTACTGTGGTAGGGCAGTATTCTAATATCAAGGATAAGATTACAAGTATGTGGAAGGCTCAGAGTAGGGATACATTGCAGTATGTGAATTTTGAAGAAGCGAGAATATTGAGTACAGAGGTTTCTGCCACTTATCGTGTAGGAATGGGGATTTCGCTAAAGGGAGGTTATGCCTTTACTCATGATTTTGTTAAAGAACAGTTGCTTACTCGTCCTCATACCCTTACTGCAAGGGTAGAGTATACGCCAGAGTTTATTAGGAAATATGCACCGACACTAAGTTTTAGTGGTAAGTATTTCAGTGGATTGGATGTTTATAATACAGATGATTCTGGTAAAAAATACTATGTACATTATAATCCTTATTCTATCTGGAGATTGAATTTAAGTTTGAATCTTCCTCTGTCTTTACAAGTTATGGCAGGGATAGATAATATATTTGGATATAAACCTAAATTTTCAAGTTCTTATTCTAGTATCTCGGTAGGTAGTACCTATTTTGTGGGGCTAAAATGGACTTTGAGATAAGAAAATAACTCTCTTAATGATGTTGGAGATAATTTGGAGGGTGTTTGACACGCTTGACATTATGATAAAGAGGCTTCGGAGCATGATTTTAATGATAATTTCTATCTAAATCATGAAAAATATGACCTCAGAGATGCAAAATATCATCAAAAAGGTCCTCCGTATGATTAAAAAGGTGCAAAATATGACCTTAGAGGTGTAAAATATCATTGAATAAGTTGAAAATAGGGTCTTACGGATGGGATTTAAGGTCATAAAGCATGGTTTGTTGATTATTTAGGACATAAGAAAAAATAAAAAAAAGAAAAATGAAGAAAAATAAAAAGTTAATTTTTAAAATAATAGGGCTATTGCTAGTTTTAGCAATAGGAATATTTGTTTGGAGTAAAAAAATGTCTCCAACGAAGGTGGCTTTGGTTAATTTTCAATCTTTCCAAGCTTCAAATGTGGTTTTGTCCAATAAAGAAAGTTTTATCAAATATGAAACTGTAGAGTTAGAGGATTTGGATAAGCTAGAGCAATATGATTTCATTTTAGGTATGGGAATGGGGATGAGATTGACCGAGGAACAACGAGCTCAAATGGAAAAAGCATCGGAGAAAATCCCTACTTATTTCTTTATGGTAACTGCTCCAGAGAATGATTTCAATAATTTGAGTAGCGTCCAAGATGAAAAGGTATCTGCTTATCTTAGTGGTGGTACTCGTGAAAATTATCAGAACTTAGCGAGATATATTAGACGAGAAATTGATGGTAAAACTCTCTTTGTAGAGGCTCCATTAGAGCCGAAGAAGAGTAAGGATAATGTGCTATTTCATTTAGATGAAGAAGTCGCTTTTGAAAAAGTGAAAGATTATGAAAATTATTTGAAGAAAAATAAAATTTATAAAGAAAATTCACCTAAAGTACTCTTGTTTTCAGGAATACATTCACCGTATGGAGGGAATAAACAGCATCTAGATAGTATGATAGTTTCCTTACAAAATTCTGGGCTTAATGTTTATCCTGTTGCTTCTTTTGGGAAAAGATTGGAGTTTTTGAAAGAAATTAGCCCTGATGCAGTGGTATATCTCTCTCATGGCCGACTTAAAATGGGGGATTCTGAAGCTGTGGTAGAATGGTTAAAAGAAAAGAATGTTCCGATATTTGCACCAGTTTCTGTATTGCAGTTGGAGGAAGATTGGCTGAAAGATAAGATGGGGATGTTTGGAGGATTTATGGGACAAACGATAGTGATGCCAGAGTTAGATGGTGCTATTTATCCTTATGTGGTGATTGCACAAGAAAAATCTGATGAAGGGCTATTTGCATTTAAGACCATTCCCGATAGATTACAAAAATTTACGAAAATCGTTAATAATTTTATTCAATTAAAAAAACAACCTGCAAAGGATAAAAAAGTAGCGATTTATTATTTCAAAGGGGCAGGCTCTCAAGCATTGGTAGGGCAAGGTTTAGAATTAGCTCCATCATTATATAATGTTCTGAAAAGGATGAAAGCAGAAGGCTATAATGTGGATAATTTACCTGAAACTTTTGATAAATTTCAAGAGATGCTTCATCAAAGAGGGGGAGTTTTTCCTGCAAATGCAGAAGGAACTTTTCAGCGTTTTGTTAAAGAAGGAAATCCTGCATTGGTAGAGGAAAATGTATATCAGTCATGGTTGAAAAAAACTTTGCCAAAGGAATCTTATCAAGAGATTACTACACAATATGGGCAGGGAGTAGGAGATTATATGACTGTCAATAAAGATGGTAAGTCTTATCTTGCGGTAGCTAAGTTGCAATTTGGTAATGTAGTTGTTCTTCCTCAGCCTATGGCTGCGTTGGGTAAGGATGACTTTACTGTAACTCATGGTGTGAAAGAAGCACCTACACATGCCTATATAGGCTCTTATCTTTGGGTTCAAAATGAATTTAAGGCAGATGCTTTGGTGCATTTTGGTACTCATGGAAGTTTAGAATTTACTCCAGAGAAGCAAGTTGCTCTTTCAGGTAGAGATTGGGCTGATATGGCAGTGGGAACTATCCCTCATTTTTACTATTATACTATAGGAAATATTGGAGAAAGTGTAATGGCTAAACGCCGTGCTTATGCTACTACTATATCTTATCTGACACCAGCTTTTACGGAATCAGATATGAGAAATCATTTCCGTCAATTGATGGATAATATTAGAAGCTATTTTAATGTTCCTGAGATTCAAAAACCACAGGCATCTTTATCTATTAAAAAAGTTGCTGTGCAGATGGGGTTGCATTTAGATTTAAGATTAGATGGAGATCTGAAAAAGCCTTATAGTGAAGAAGATATAGGGAAATTAGAGAATTTTGCAGAAGAAGTCTCTACGGAGAAAATTAACGGACAGCTTTACACTATGGGAGTGCCATATTCTTTGGGGCAATTAAACTCTACGGTTTTGGCTATTGGAACAGATCCTTTGGCGTATAGTTTAGCAACATTAGATAAATACAGAGGAAGAGTTACAGAAAAAGAATTAAAAAATAAAGTATTTTTCACTCAAAAATATCTTGAACCAGCAAAGTCTTTAGTTAGTAAAATTTTATCAGGGCAAAAAATAACACCGGAATTTATCGCCTCCGTTGCAGGAATTTCTGTTGAAGAAATAGAAAAATCAAGGAATATTATTTTCCCTCCGAAAGAGATGCCATATTTTGTGAAAAAAGAGATGGAGAAGAAGATGAAAGGAGAAGAGCTATCAGATGTGGAAAAACAATTGAAAGCAGGGAAAGTACCTGATGGAATGCCAGAATTTGTGGCAAAAAGACTGATGGAAAAGGTGAAGCGTGGCGAGCGTTTAGGGTCTCATTCTAGTAAATCTATGAAGAAGAAAGAGGCTAGATCAGAGCCTGAAAAACCAAAAATTTCACGAGAAGTAAAAGATAAAGCAAGAGCTGTTTTAGAAATAGAAAAAACATTAAATAATATTGTTTCCTATAAAGAAAGCTTAATTATCAGCCCTGAATTGGAGTTAAAATCGTTTTTAAATGCACTAGCAGGAGGTTATGTGGCTCCTTCTTCAGGAGGAGACCCTATTGCAAATTCAAAAGCAATTCCTACAGGGAAAAATCTTTATTCTATCAATGCAGAGACAACACCATCTGAAGCCGCTTGGGATAGAGGAGTCTTGCTTGTAAAGAATACAATTGAAGATTATCAAAAACGCCACAATGGAGAGTATCCGAAGAAAATAGCATATACTTTTTGGAGTAGCGAATTTATAGAAACAGAAGGGGTAACAATAGCTCAAGTGTTGTATATGCTTGGAGTAGAACCTGTGAGAGATACTTATGGAAGAATCACTGATGTGAGACTAATTCCTGCTAAAGATTTAGGAAGACCTCGTATAGATGTCGTGATACAGACTTCTGGGCAGTTTCGTGATTTAGCAGCATCAAGGTTATTTCTTTTAACTAAGGCAATAGAGTTGGCTTCTTCAGCTAAGGATGAAGGTTATGAAAATTTAGTTAATAAAGGAAGTAATGATATTGAAAGAGAATTGGTTAAAAAGGGAGTTTCCCCAAAAGATGCTCGTGAGATGTCTCAACAAAGAATTTTTGGAGGTGTTAATGGGAATTATGGCACAGCAATACAAGAGATGGTTACTTCTAGTGATAAATGGGAGACAGACAAGGAAATTGCAGAAACCTATATGCACAATATGGGAGCTGTTTATGGTAAAGAAAAAGAATGGGGAAATCATCAAAAGGAGCTTTTCCGTGCTGCACTTCAAAATACTGATGTAATTATCCAGCCTAGACAAAGTAATACTTGGGGAGCATTAAGTCTTGACCATGTATATGAATTTATGGGAGGTATGAATACGGCGATTAGAAATGTTACAGGCAAAGATCCAGACGCCTATTTAGCTGACTATAGAAACCATAATAATATGAAGATGCAGGAATTGAAAGAGGCGATAGGAGTGGAAGCTCGTGCTACGATTTTTAATCCTAAGTATATTAAGGAAACTATTAGTGGAGGAGAAAGTAGTGCGTCAAAACTTACGGAAATAGTTACGAACACATTTGGTTGGGAAGCAACACGCCCAGAAGCTATAGATGATGAGTTTTGGAATAAAATTTATGAAACTTATATAGAAGATAAAGATAATCTCGGAGTGAAGAATTTCTTTAAAAATGAAAGTCCAGCAGCACTTCAAGAGATTACAGCAATTATGTTGGAAACAACACGAAAAGGAATGTGGAAGGCAAATCAACAACAAATTCAGAAACTTACAGATTTGCATGTAGAATTGGTGAAAGAATTTGGTGCAGAGCCTGGTGGCTTTTCTGGTGGGAATAAAAAGTTACAAGAATATATTGCATCAAAAACTAATCCACAAGATGCAAAAGTTTATAAAAATCAGCTTCAAAAAATGAGCAAAGGAGATGCTTCTCCATCAGAACAACAAGATGGAAAAGTGTTGAAAAAAGAAGAAATTAATAAAGAGAGCCAACAAAAAGTTAGCCTTAATGGTTGGTTTATAGGAGGAGCGGTTATTATTGTATTGATAGGTTTAGCATTCTTCTTAAAGAAAAGAAGACAATAAATTTAATATTATCGCTATGGTGATACTCTCGATTTTACATCGAGAGGTCGCTAATAGCCAAAAAATAATAAATATGGAACTGATTATTCATATTTTAATGTTATTCATATTGCTCAATACAGCCCTAAAACTTAGTTTTTGGGGTAAGAAAATACTATGGGGAATGAGTATACTTCTGGGAAGTTTTACAATATTTGTTTATCCATATGCTATAGAGCAATCACAAACTCAGATAGAAGAATTTTTGCAGTCTTCAAAGATATTAGGAAATATGGCTGTTTTGGTGAGTTTAGAAGCAGTAATGTGCATGGCATTTTGTTTTTTAGCATTATTTCATTTATATCAACAAAATAAAAGCAGTAAATGGCTAAAACTATTAAATTATTATCCTTGTTTATTGATATTTCCTGTAATATTTTATGGATTGACACAAACAATGTTCATTTTTACAGGAGTGGATTTTTTTACGATGGCCATTGTTTTTTCTATAGTTTTATCTTTGGCGTTGCCGTTATTTAGTTACGGAATAAGAATTTTTATCCCTGAACAAGATTTGAGGTTGGAAATTCATTTTTTTATGAGTTTGTTGATTACTATTTTAGGACTAATTAGTACAGCAAACGGCAAGGTGATTTATACAGCACAGAGTAGTAATACGAATTTTCAAATTTTAGGTTTTACTTTGATGGGATTTATATCCTTATTTGGGATAGGATTTTTTTTGAATAAATTTTGGTGGAATTATCAATCAAGAAAAAAATAAATTATAATTTTATAAGTTATGGATACAATTTCGGAAATTTTATTTTGGGTGGCAAATAGTCTTTTAATCCCAGATATTATTGCATTATTATTGCTTTTTGTTCGCTCTTTATTATTGGTGGGTAGTTTTTATAACCATTTTATAACGAAACAAAAAAATGATAAATTATTGAATAATTTAATTCAAGATTTATCAGCAGAAAAAGTGGAAAATTTGAAGAGTATTTTACCTCAGAAAGATAATTCATTATATATTAAGTATTTAAGAAGACTTCTTTCCAGAGAGCCAAGCGAAGCTTATAGCGAGTATCTAATTTCAAATTTTGAAACAGAAGCCGATAAAGATTTGAGTATTTCTAAAATATTAGCTAAAATAGGTCCAGTTTTGGGATTGATAGGAACATTAATTGCAATGAGTCCTGCATTAGTTAATTTATCTTCTGGAGATGTTTCTGGAATGGCTTATAATATGCAAATAGTTTTTGCTACTACGGTTATTGGTTTAGTGGTGAGTATGGCGGGATTGATTACTCTGCAGTTCAAACAGCGATGGTATTCGCAGGAGTCTAATCATCTTTTTTATATTTCACAAATATTAATTGAAAAATCAAAAAAATGAGAAAACGCCGAGTATCAAGATTAAAACAAGAGGAAGATACAGATGCACTTAGTGTGGTGGTTAATCTTTTTGATGTATCAATGGTCTTTGCTGTAGGGCTTATGGTGGCAGTGGTGATGAACATGAATATGACAGAAGTATTCAGCAAGGAAGATTTTACGGTGGTGAAAAACCCTGGGAAGGATAACATGGAAATTATAACTAAAGAAGGAGGGAAAATAAATCGTTATGTTCCTTCTGAGAATAATAAAAAAGAATCTTCTGATAAGAAAGGAAAAAGGGTAGGAACAGCCTATGAATTAGAAAATGGGGAAATTATTTATGTTCCAGAATAAAAAAGTAAAACGATAAAATAAAAAAACCTTCCAATTGGAAGGTTTTTTTATTACTCTTTGGAAGATTGTGAATCTTCTTGAGAGGATTCTTCTTGAGATATTGTTGTCTCAGAGTTTTTAATTTCTTGTTCAGTAGAATTTGATATTTCTTCTTTATTTTCAGAACTTACTTTTGATTCTGGTATTTCTGGCTCCCATGCCCTCTTGCCAAAAATTTCTTCTAAATCTTCACGGAAAATAACTTCTTTATCTAACAATTTTCCAGCCAAAGCCTCCAATTTATCTCTGTTATCAGTCAAAATCTTAAGAGCTCTCTGGTATTGAGTTTCTACCATTTTTGAAATTTCTTCATCTATGATTTTTGCGGTTTGCTCTGAATAAGGTTTTCCAAAATTATAATCAGATTGTCCTGAGCTATCATAATAAGAAATATTTCCTATTTTATCATTTAATCCATAAACGGTTACCATAGCTTGAGCCCGTTTAGTTACCTTTTCTAAATCTGATAAAGCCCCTGTTGAGATATTATTAAAGACTACTTGTTCTGCAGCTCTTCCTCCCAAAGTAGCACACATTTCGTCCAACATTTGTTCGGTTGTGGTAAGTTGTCTTTCTTCTGGAAGATACCAAGCCGCACCCAATGAACGACCTCTTGGAACAATCGTTACTTTCAGTAAAGGAGAAGCATGCTCTGTAAGCCAAGAAATTGTGGCATGACCAGCTTCATGGATAGCAACTCTTCTCTTTTCTGAAGGTTTTATTGCCATATTTTTCTTTTCCAATCCTCCGATAATTCTATCTACAGCATCTAAGAAATCTTGTTTAGTGACACTTTCGTGAGAATTTCTTGCTGCAATAAGAGCTGCTTCGTTACAAACATTGGCAATATCAGCTCCACTAAATCCAGGTGTTTGCTTTGCTAAAAATTCCCTATCTACAGACGGATCAAGTTTGATTTTCTTTAGATGAACATCAAAAATTTCTTTCCTTTCATGGAGTTCTGGTAAATCCACATAGATAGAGCGGTCAAATCTTCCTGCACGGAGTAAGGCTTTATCTAAAATATCAGCACGGTTGGTTGCCGCCATGACAATTACATTAGTATCTGTTCCAAATCCATCCATTTCTGTAAGGAGTTGGTTTAGAGTATTTTCTCTTTCATCATTTCCTCCGCTGAAGTTACTTTTTCCTCTAGCCCTACCTATAGCATCTATTTCATCAATAAAAATAATAGATGGAGATTTTGCTTTTGCTTGAGCAAATAGATCTCGCACTCTTGAAGCGCCCACCCCTACGAACATTTCCACAAAGTCAGAACCTGAAAGAGAGAAGAATGGAACTTTAGCTTCTCCCGCAACTGCCTTTGCAAGAAGGGTTTTCCCTGTTCCCGGAGGACCAACTAAAAGTACCCCTTTAGGGATTTTTCCTCCTAATTTGGTATATTTCTCAGAATTTTTTAAAAAATCTACAACTTCTTGTACCTCTTCTTTTGCCCCTTCTAGTCCCGCTACATCTTTGAAGGTAATGGTCGCTTCATTTTCATTGATGAGTTTTGCTTTAGAACGACCAATACTAAAAATTTGACCGCCACCGTTACCCATTCTTCTGAAAATAAAATAATAAAGTAAGGCACTAAAACCTATCCACATTGCCATAGTGATTAGAGAACTTTTCATTTGAGAACCTGACAACTCAAAATGTATAGCCGTTTTTACATTGGGATTTTCTTGCTTAACGCGATCTATTTTCTCTTGGAGATATTTTAAGTCTCCATAGGACAGAGTCATATCTGGAGTTGCTCCTTGTATGAATGGTAAAACTACATCTTGATTATTGGTTTTTCTAGCACTAGAAGTTAGGAAAACATCAGCCTTGTAAGTATCCCTATAAATGGTTACCTCTTTTATTTTATCTTCTTTTAGTAGACTAAAAAATTCATTTTCATCGATATTTTTAGAAGAAGATGTAGAAGAAGATAGCAGTGGGTAGAATAGCATTCCCAAAGCTACAATGATGACGATATAAAACCAATTAAATTTCTTTTTATTGTTCATTTTGTTCTTAATTAAAATAATTGTTTTGGTCTTTTATTTCTGTTATTTTTGCATCGCTCCAGAGATCTTCTATATCATAGAAATCACGGATATGCTTTTGGAATACATGTACTACCACGGAAACATAATCTACTAAAACCCACATTGCATTTTCGGAGCCTTCTACATGCCACGGACGGTCTTTGAGTTCATTTCTTACTTTTTTTTCTATATTTCCTGCGATAGCACTTACTTGAGTGTTAGAGTTAGCACTGCAAATTATAAAATAATCTGCCACAGAGTTTTCAATGTGAGTAAGGTCCAAAATTTTAATATTTTCTCCTTGTGTATCTTGAATTGCTTCAATGATTTTTTCTATTAACGCTTGTTTTTCTAAGTTTTTATTCATAAATCTATGATGATTGAATTAGATGTGTAATTCTGCAAAGTTATTCTTTTTTTATAGAAAATCTCTTTTTTTTCGTAAATATGCATGATAAAATTTTCTTAAAATGCATAAAATTCTGTCCGTCTCTCAATGTCCTTCCACTAATGATGAAATTTTACATCATTTAGGAGAATTAAAAAAGGAAGATACGCAAACGCTTTATACCTTTGACCAAACCAAAGGGAGAGGTCAATATGGTAATGTTTGGGAAGTGGTTCCGTATCAAAATTTGGCTTTTTCTATAGCATTTTTGAGCGAAAGAATAAGCATGTCTCATCACTTGTTCAATTTTCATACCGCAAATATTTTACGGCGATTTATTGCCAAAAAGACAGAGAAACAAACGCAAGTAAAATGGCCGAATGATATTATTTTGTTAGGGAAAAAAGTTTCAGGAATGCTAATTGAGAGAAAAAAAATAGCAAAGAAAGAATTTTTTATTGTGGGTATAGGTATTAATATTTTACAAGAAAAATTTTATAATTTACCTAAGGCAGGTTCTATATTTACTCAAATAGGGGGCTCTTTTAATTTAGAGCAATGGACAAAAGAGATGCATGGGTTTTTAATAAAACATCTTTTTGAGAGTTTTACAAATAGTCAAATTTTAGATGAATTTAATCAAAATTTATTTAGAAAAGACCAGGTTTCTGTTTTTGAAATTCAAGGATTGAGACAAAATGGCATTATACGGAGGGTAGATAAATATGGCTTTCTTTGGGTGGAATTAGAAAATGAAGGATTAAGAAAGTTTTATCATAAAGAGATAGAATTATTATATTGAAGTATTTTTTTGCTTTCTATTGATTCGCTCTCTTCATGTAAAGATATAGTGCTAAACTTCCGAATAAAATATTAGGAAGCCACATGGCTAAAAGTGGGGGAATAGTTTGGTTAGATGAAGCTATTTTTAGGATTTCGAATGAAAAAATAAACGCAAATGCAATCACGATACCTATAGCTAAATTGAGTCCAATTCCCCCTCTTTTTTTTACGGAAGAAATAGACAAAGCTAGAATGCTTAAAATAAAAATAGAAACAGGCATAGAGGTTCTTTGATGGAGTTCATTTAGGTAAGAATTGAGGTTTTGATTGCCTTTAGCTTGTTCTCGTTTAATAAAATCCAATAATTCTATGGTGTTTTTATTTTCTGCTTGTAAATCGTTGGGAAACAGCTCTTCGGGAGATAGTTTAAAATCTTGTTCCATTTTTTCTCCATGAGAGAGTTTTTCAGAGTTACTCTTATCGATAGATTTTTCTAAATAGTTGTTAAGGATAAATTGTTTAGATTTTTTATTCCAATGCACATCAGCGGCAATAATTTGATGTATCAATTTTTTATTTTTATCAAATTTTTGATACATATATCCAGAGCCTTGTTGGTTTTTTTGATGATAATTATTAATAAAAATGTATTCTGTAGCCGAAAGTTGAGTGGCAATGGAGGTTAATTCAGTGTATTTTTCTCTATCCCGGCTATTAAATGTATAGATGATTAGTTCGTTTTTCTTTTCATTGGCCCAAGGTAAAATAAGATGGTTGATTCCTAATGTCAATAGCATAAGAAATCCTGCCGAAAAGAAATATGGGCGAGCAAAACGATGAAAACTTGTACCACTACCTATAATCGCTACAATTTCTGTATTATTTGCCATTTGAGAAGTAAAAAGAATGATAGAAACAAATACCAAAATGGACATGAAGGTAAGTATTAAATATAACATCCAATAAGGATAGAAATTAATTAGGAAATAGCCAATAGTAAAACCATTGCTTTCTATCCTTGGGGTTTTAGATTGGACATCTATCACTATTACTACGATAGTAAGCAGTAGTAACATGAAGGTTAGAGTTCCAATGTATTTCTTGATGATATATCGGTCTATAATGCCCATTTTGTAAATCAATTTAATAGATGTTTTATAGTCTTTGTTTCAGTTGTGGAATGACTTGAGTTTTCCATTCGTAAAAATCTCCTGCGAGAATATGCTCTCGGGCAACTTTTACTAAATCCAAATAAAAAGCTAAATTATGTATAGATGCGATTTGTTTTGCTAAATACTCTTTTGATACAAAAAGGTGTCTTACATAGGCTTTGCTGTATTCTCTATCTACGAAACTTGTTCCAAACTCATCTAATGGAGAGAAGTCATCTTTCCATTTTAAGTTTTTCATATTCATTACTCCTTGCCAAGTAAAGAGCATAGCGTTTCTAGCATTTCTAGTTGGCATCACACAATCCATCATATCTATTCCATTGCCGATACTCTCTAATATGTTCCAAGGAGTTCCTACCCCCATAAGGTATCTTGGTTTTTCTTTGGGTAAAATATCAGTAACGATGTCGGTGATTTCATACATGATTTCTTCTGGCTCACCTACGGATAATCCACCAATGGCATTACCTACCGCTCCTGCTTCTGCAATATTTTCTGCCGATATTTTTCTCAAATCATGATAAATAGACCCTTGCACGATAGGAAAAAGATTTTGTTTATGAGTATAAATTTCTTCATGAGTTTTTGTCCAATCAATACATCTTTTGAGCCAACGATGGGTAAGTTCCATGGATAGTTTTGCTTGATTATATTCACAAGGAAAAGGTGTGCATTCATCAAAAGCCATGAAGATATCTGCTCCTATTTGTCGCTGAATTTCCATTGATTTTTCAGGAGAAATAAAATGATAACTTCCGTCTATGTGAGATTTGAATTTTACTCCTTCTTCGCTCATTTTTCGGCTATCAGATAGAGAAAAAACTTGGTAGCCACCGCTATCGGTAAGGATTGGTTTATGCCAATTCATAAATTTATGAAGACCACCAGCTTTTTGCATTGTATCCATGCCAGGTCTCAAATAAAGATGATAAGTATTTCCTAAAATAATTTGAGCTTTAATATCTTCTTCTAGTTCGTGTTGATGTACTGTTTTTACACTTGCTACTGTTCCCACAGGCATAAAAATAGGAGTTTGAATTTCTCCGTGGTCGGTGGTGATTTTCCCTGCTCTGGCCTTTCCGCAGGTTGTTTTTTCTATGTTAAAAAAGGTATACATTTTTTGTGTTATATTTTAATTTTCAAATTTTAAATTCGGGTCTTTCTTTCTGATAATTTTCTTTGCCTTGTTAAAAATCTCATCTAAACTTGATGGTGTGAAGGTGTAAAACTCGTAGTTTTCTTGAAAGTCTTTTGCTGTAATATGATGTTTTTGTAATACAAAGCGGTCGGTTTCATCTAAATTGATTTTATCATCAACGATATAACTTTGGTTATAAATTGCCAAATCGGCGATGATTTCTGCCATTTCATCTTTGTTTAGTTTTTTTTCGGGATATTTAGTAGGGGCATAACATGAGTGGAATAATATCCATGCCCATAAAATCATTTTTTTTTTCATGTAGTTATAATTTTCCTAAAATAGATTTGATTTTCAAATTAATAACTCCAAAAATGGCTTCCTTGATAATACCACCATTCATTTTAGATTCTCCTTGTGTACGGTCGGTAAAAATGATAGGAATCTCTTTTATTTTTAGTCCTTTTTTGTAGGCTCTATATTTCATTTCTATTTGGAAACCATAGCCTTTTAATTTAATCTTATCTAAGTCTATATTTTCCAAGGCATATTTAGAAAAGCAGATAAATCCAGCTGTTGTATCATGAATGGGAATATCCAGAATAAATCTTACATATTTAGAGGCAAAAAAGGACAGTAGAACTCTACTCATAGGCCAATTTACAACATTGACTCCTTTGCAGTATCTTGAACCGATGCTCATATCTCCATTTTTACAAGCTTCAAATAATCTAGGTAAATCATTGGGGTTATGTGAGAAATCGGCATCCATTTCAAAAATATAATCGTAGTTATGATTTAAAGCCCAATGAAATCCATATAAATAAGCCTTGCCAAGTCCATCTTTGGTGTTTCTGATCTTTAGATGAAGCTGGTTAGGATATTGGGTTTGTAAGGTTTTTACAATATCCGAAGTGCCATCTGGTGATGAATCATCCACTACCAAGATGTGAAAGTTTTGTTTTAAAGAGAAAACAGCAGAAATGATTTTCTGTATATTTTCCTTTTCATTGTATGTAGGAATAATAACTAGTTTTTTCATGCTTAATGATGAAAGGTGAACTTATCTAAAAGTAAAATTATTTCAATTCGCAAAAGTATCTAAAAAAGATTGATAAAATGTTATTATTGAAGAAAATTTAACATAAAATTGATAGGGAGAAACAAATAAGAGATTTCTTTATTCTGTGTTTGTGGAAAGAGATATAGGGATTATTTTTATCTTTGCGGAGGTTGGTAGGGAAGTATGCTTTTTGTGGAAAATTATAAAATAGATTATTTTTGAGAGAAAGTTATGATTTTGGCAAAAATAGCCTTAGCATAGCAAAAAGTGCTTGTGGATAAAGAGGAAGGTAAATTGTAGTAGTTATAGAATTTTTTTTGGTGTATTATAGTCTGTTTAAAAGTGTGAAAATAAGATATAAAGATGATACGAATAGTAGAAAATTATGATTGGGTGATTTTAGTAGTGCTTGTTATTATTGCAATGTATTTGGCTTTGTTTAATGGTTTGCAGAGAGGACAATCTATTGGGGAATATTTACGACAGGATTATAAAGAGATTCAGAATTTATTTCTGTGCTGGTTGGGAATCAGTGTGGGATATATTGCGGTTTTGTCAGTATTGTTTTCTCAATATATTCCTTTGGTACCTCGTTTTGTTTTGAATTTTGATATTGATGGTTTTGTACCGAATAAAATGGGGGTAATGCTTGGTGTTTTACTGCTGTTTTATTTTGTGAAATCTGTATTTACGGCATTGTTTTATAAGGGGATTGGACAGGCACAAAAGTATTTAGTATTAGGTTTTGTTGCTCAAAAATTTTATTTTCTTCAATCTTTGTTATTGATGGTTTTATGTATTATCCATTATTATTTTCCTATAGATAGGCAAGGATTTTTTATTTACTATTTAATTTTAATGGTGTTGCTGTTTATTAGTAAAATTACTTTTTATATTTTTCATAAGGATAAGCCGTTGCCTAGGGAATGGTATTATAAAATTTTGTATATTTGCACGCTCCAAATTTTACCTTTATTGGCTGTTTGGAAATTTATATTTTTAGCATAAAATAATTTTGAAACTATAGAGATGAAAGTGAAGTCAATTTTGGTATCTCAACCAGCTCCTAATATAGAGTCTTCTCCTTATTCAGAGATTGTAAAGAAAGAAAAAGTAAAGATAGATTTTCGTTCTTTCATAGAGGTAGCTGGTGTAGAAGCGAGAGAGTTTCGGTTGCAAAAAGTGGATATTTCTCAATATACAGGAGTTATTTTTACAAGTAGAGGAGCGATAGACCATTATTTTAGATTAGCGGAAGAACTTCGTTTTCAAGTACCAGATAGTATGAGGTATATTTGTCAGTCTGAAGCTGTAGCGAATTATCTTCAAAAACACATTGTATATAGAAAGAGAAAAATTAGTTTTGGAGGGAAGACGGTGGCAGATATGTTGCCTTTATTTAAGAAATATCCTTCAGAGAAGTATCTTTTGCCTTGTTCTGATGTCATGGGAGATGATATTCCTAATATTTTAAATAAAGCAGGGATAGATTGGACAAAGGCAATCATGTATAAAACAGTAAGTAGTGATGTCTCTGATTTGGACTTGAAAAGCTATGATATGATAGTGTTTTTTAGTCCGCAGGGAATAAAATCTTTGTTTAAGAATTTTGAAAATTTTGAGCAGGGAGAAATGAAAATAGGTGTTTTCGGGCAAGGAACTTTACTAGCGGCGGAAGAAGCAGGGTTAAGGGTAGATGTAATGGCTCCAACGAAAGAAACTCCATCTATGGCTATGGCAATAGAGAGATTTTTGGGGAATTAGAGATAAAAATTTTTATGAATAGTATTTATGGGACTACACATCTTCTCTATTGATAGGGGAGATGTTGTCTTTTTTAGATGAAAGGAAGAATTTAAATATGTTTGTCATTTTTGTCTTGTGTTTAATTTAAATAATTTAATAATTGAAATGGACATTCCAAAAGCAAAAAAAATAAATAAAAAGCTTACAGCTCATGGAGAAGTAAGAATAGACCCGTATTATTGGCTCAATGAGAGAGAAAATCCAGAAGTTATTCAGTATTTGGAGCAAGAAAATTCTTATTGTGATTTCGTAATGAAAGACACAGAATTACTCCAAAGGGAGCTGTTTGAGGAGATGAAATCTCGTTATAAGGAAGATGATGAAAGTTTGCCTTATTTTTTCAATGAATATTGGTATATAACGCGTTATGAAAAGGGGTCGGAATATCCTATTTTTACCCGAAAGTATCAGAGTCAAGAAAACGAAGAGGAGCTTTTGTTAGATGTGAATATATTAGCAGATGGGCATGATTTTTACGATGTTGGCGGAATTTCAATTTCGTTAAATAATGAAATAATGGCTTACTCTGAGGATATTACTGGGCGTAGAATTTATACGATTCATATTCAAAATTTGAAAACCAAAGAAAAATTAGAAGAAAAGTTAGAAAATACCACTGGACGAATCGTTTGGGCTAATGATAATGAACATTTTTTCTATATTCAAAAGAATGAGCATTTGAGAGCTTATAAAATTTATAGACATCGTTTAGGAACGAGCCAAGAAGAAGATGTTTTGGTTTTTCATGAAGAAGATGAGGCTTTTGATGTATCGGTGTTTAAGACCAAATCTTTGGAGTATATTTTCGTAGCGAGTTCGTCTACGGTTTCAGATGAGCATCGTTTTATTCCTGCTGCTGATGTTTTTGCTGAATGGAAGATTGTCCAGCCGAGAGAAGAAGGGCTAGAATATGCGGTGGAACATTATGAAAATGATTTTTATATTTTAACGAATGAAGGAGGGGATTATAATTTCAAATTAGTAAAAACATCGGTTGATGCTCCTTATAAAGAGAATTGGGTAGAGGTTATTCCTCATCGTGAAGAAGTTTTGTTAGAAGGTTTTGAGATTTTTAAGAACTTTTTAGTTTTAGAAGAGAGGGAGAAAGGCTTGTTGCAATTGAATATTTTTGATTATAAAAATAAAACTTCTTGGTATTTACCATTCAATAACCCTACTTATACGGCGTATATTGGGTTGAATTTGGAGTTTGATACGGAGATTTTGCGTTATGGATATACTTCACTCACGATGCCAAGTTCTACATATGAATATAATATGAGAGAAAAAACTGTTCGTTTATTGAAACAGCAAGAGGTTTTAGGAGGAAAATTTTTAAGTGAAAATTATATTTCGGAAAGGGTATGGGCTGATTCTCGTGATGGAGAAACTAAAATACCAATATCTTTAGTATATCATAAAGATACGCCAAAGAGTGAGAAAACACCATTATTATTGTATGGTTATGGAAGTTATGGACATACGGTAGATGCATCTTTTTCTAGTATAAGATTGTCCTTGTTAGATAGAGGTTTTATTTATGCGATTGCTCATATTCGTGGTGGTGAATATTTAGGGAGAGATTGGTATGAAAATGGAAAAATGCTTAAAAAGAAAAATACTTTTTATGATTTTATAGATGCAGCAAAGTTTTTAATTAAAGAAAATTATACATCCTCCAATCATCTCTATGCGATGGGAGGAAGTGCAGGTGGTTTATTAATGGGAGTCGTTATAAATGAGGAGCCAGAGTTGTTCAATGGCATTGTAGTACAAGTTCCGTTTGTAGATGTTGTAACAACGATGTTAGATGAGAGTATTCCGCTGACAACAGGGGAGTATGACGAGTGGGGAAATCCTAATGATAAAGAATATTATGAATACATGAAATCCTATTCACCTTATGATAATGTTACTGAGAATAGCTATCCTAATATGTTGGTAACTACAGGTCTTCACGATAGTCAAGTGCAGTATTGGGAGCCTGCAAAATGGGTGGCGAAACTCCGTGACTTGAAAAAAGATAATAATGTATTAATCTTCAAAACAGATATGACTTCTGGGCATGGTGGAGCGTCTGGGAGGTTTGAAAGCTTGAAAGAGGAAGCGTTGGAGTATGCGTTTTTGTTAATGGTAGATAAAAAGTAGTCATGGGAAAATATTGAATAATTAGATATAATTAATTTGCATAAAGTGATAGATTGAATATTAATTAATTTTGAAAAAGGTATTATTATCACTATATTTAAAAAATAGCAAAATTAGTATCACTTATTGAAAATTTATAAAAAATATAGAATTATGGACACAAAAGTAATAAAATTAGAAAGTGACAAAGAAGAGTTGAAAAATAATGTAAAACAAGCATTAGAGCAGTTTGATGAACCAATATTAGACTTTATGTTTTATGATATTGACTTACCCGATTGTGAGTTAGATGTTATAATTGAGAAAGGTGTGCAAAAAGTAGGAATTATACATAGTCCAACAAGAAAAGTAATATACTCTCACAGAGAAAAAGATGAATTATTAAAAGCCATCAGTTGCTACTCTTCGGGAATGGATAAATATTGGCACTATGAAGCCTACGGATTTGCAGGGGAAGATATTATATCGTTGTCGCCAAAAATAAATATAGAGTTGCCTAATTTAGATAAAGTAGTTGAAGATGTTAAAAATTTAGGATATGAAATTGTAAGCAGTGATAAAGAAAATCACACGATACATTTAAGAAAGAAAGGAAATAAATTTAATTTTTCTGATGTAGAAAAAGTAAATAAAGTATGCGAATATAAAGTATCGGACTTTGAAACATCATTTAATTCTGATGATGATTGTATGGAAATTACCTTAAAACTTGATATAGACCATACCATAGAACCTATCAAAGAATATGCTAAATTCAATAAGAGAGCAGGAACAATAAGTATCACAGCAACGACATCTCTAATAGATGAAGCGATGGATATGTTCAAAGAAGACTTGATGTTAGATGATGAAGACAATGAAGATGAGGAATTTGAAGAAGATGATGATGAAGATTTCTTTGACTTGGATAAAACAGAATTAGAGATTTATCATTCGTTTGATATTACGAAATATATATCAAAAGAAAGATTGATGGAAATAGCATTTAATAATGAGTTTATAAAGAATGATATATTAAAGGTTATGAAGCAGATTATAGAGAAATATTATACAGAACACGTTAATGAATATTACGATAATAGAAAGAAATAAGTTATGAAAAAAGAATATACTACTGACTTACTTATTGAGAAAGATAAGTTGATGTATGATTTGGTAGTAAAATTTAGACCAAATATTAAGTCTATATTATGAATAATGAAGCTAAACTTTGGGCAAAAGTAGAGGATTTTTTTGTTGCAAATTTTGATGTTGAGAGAAATCCGCCTGTAGAGACACTTTTGTTTTTAATAGGAGTGCAAGAATTAGGAAGTGGGAAGCAAAAATATACTAAAGATGATAAAATTAATTTGTTACATATTGCTGTATGTCGTTTGTTAGAACCTTTTGGGTATTATAAGTTTTCTCATTATGATGATGATGGGTATCCTCATTTTGTGGAACTACAGCCATTACCTACATTAAAACCAAACGAACAGCAGCTTCTTATGAAAAAAGCCATCATTCAATATTTCATAGATGAAGAGCTTTTTGATTTGTAAGTGAAATGAATAAAACATGATATTTTTAATAAAATTTTGTTAAAAATTTTCATTTTAACAAATTATTTATAAACTTTGTAGTATATAATTGTTTATTTTTAGAAGAAGTTGGAGTAAATGAATAATCGTTTTATTATAATTTTATCCATCGCTATGACGGTGTCCTTGGTTGCTTTTGTTTCCTTGCAATTGTATTGGTTACGAGGGTATTATGTGGCGTTGGAGCAAGATTTTTCTAATAAAGTGCATAGTGTTTTAGAAAAGTCTACCCAAAAAATATCAGAGATAGAGATTGATAAATATTTGAATACGGAATTTCCTAATTTCGGAAAGAATGTAGTTTCCACAAAAGAGCAACCTACAGAGACTTATATTCAGCAGGTTACGGATTCAGCAACGAAGAAGCAGATTTTGTTTTCTAAAAAAATAGTGGAAAGTCAGCATATTCCAATTTCCCAAAGTGGGGATAGCTTAGAATTGATGAAAATGTATACCGATGAAGGATTGATTAGCATTAAGAAAAAACCATCGTCTCCACAAGTTCTGACCTCTGAAATTACAGAAACGATAAGGGACAATACTTATCAATTGAAAGAATTTGCAAAGCTAAATGCTTCTAATATCCCTATAGAGATGCGTGTGGATATGAAGTTGGTAGACTCTGTCTTGACCCGAGAATTGAGAATGCAGGGGATAAATGCTGATTTTGGTTTTGGGATATATGATAAGGATAATCAATTGACTTCTGTGGTTAATAAGATTTTCAAGCAAGCAAATGAGAGTAAAACTCATTATTCTTATCCACTGTTTACGGATAGTAAGGAGCAAACTATTTATACTCTGTCTCTTATTTTCCCAACGAAAGATTATTCTTTAGCACAAAATAATTTCTTTATGTTACTGGGAATGGGGTTATCACTTTTGATTATTTTGGGGATTTATATTGTTTCGGTGAATTATATGATGAGGCAAAAGAAAATAGCTGATATCAAAACGGATTTTATCAATAATATGTCTCATGAGTTCAAAACTCCTTTAGCGACGATTTCGGTAGCAACGGATTCTTTGAATAATGATAGAATAGCAACAAATCCCGATAAAGTAAAGTATTATTCTCAACTTATTAAGCAGGAAAATATCCGAATGAAGAAACAAGTGGAGAATGTCTTGAATATGTCTAAATTGGAAAGAAATGAAATGAAACTTTTTCTAAAACAGACTAATATAAGGGAGTTAATACAGAGGCTGACAGAGTCTTTTAGAATTATTGTGGAAGAGCGTAACGGGACTTTAGTTCAAGAATTTACGGCGGAAAACTATCATCTGAAAGTAGATGAATTTCACCTTTCCAACGCCCTAGTAAATTTGTTGGATAATGCAAATAAATATTCTCCAGAAAATCCCGAAATTAAAATAAAAACCAGAAATGAAGGCAATAAATATGTGATAGAGATTTCGGATAAAGGAATGGGAATGGAAACCATGAATAGGAAGAAAATTTTTGAAAAATTTTTCCGAGAAGAAACGGGAAATGTTCATAATGTGAAGGGACAAGGATTAGGATTATCCTATGTGAAGAGGATAATAGAGCTACATGGGGGGCAGGTTTTGGTAGAATCCGTGAAAGGAAAAGGGAGTACATTCATTGTTAAGCTCCCTATATAGAACAAATAAAAAATTGTTAAACAAAATATTAGATTGAGAAAATGAATAGTAGAATATTATTAGTAGAAGATGACCAAAGTTTTGGAGTGGTTCTAAAAGATTATTTGATGATGAATGATTATGATGTTACCCTTGCTGTAGATGGGGAGTTGGGATTAAAAGCTTTTATGGAGGATGAATATGATTTGTGTATTTTTGATGTGATGATGCCTAAAAAAGATGGTTTTTCGTTGGCAGAAGATGTGAAAAAAATTAATAAAAATATGCCAATCATATTTCTGACAGCAAGAAATATGAAAGAGGATATTTTGAAAGGATATCAGTTGGGGGCTGATGACTATATTACAAAGCCATTTGATACAGAGTTGCTTTTATACAAAATTAAAGCAATTCTACAGAGAAGTGTGGTTTTAGAAGAGGAGGAACAAGAGCATTTTGAAATAAGCAATATTATTTTTGATTCTGTGTTAAGACAATTAAAAGTGAATGATAAAGAGTATAAACTTTCTCCGAAAGAAAATGAACTGTTAAAAATGTTGTGTCTTCATAGAACAGATTTTATGCCAAGAGATTTAGCATTGAGAAAAATATGGAAAAAAGAAAATTATTTTACAGCGAGAAGTATGGATGTCTATATTGCGAAACTCCGTAAGATATTAAAAGATGATGATGGTTTAGAGATTATCAATGTTCATGGAGAAGGGTTTAGGCTTTTAATAAAAAATTAAGATTCCATAAAAAGAGATTGTCTATTTTGGACAATCTCTTTTTATAAATAGAAAATGGTGATTTTTATTTTGCCTCTGCACAGAAAATTCTGTATTGTACAGAAGAAGCTGACTTGAAGTAATTTCTAATCTTTCTTAAATCCCCACTAGCAGATTCTTTATTGAAATAACTTCCTGCTAAAATTTTGTAGTTAGGTCTTAAAGAAGCATCTATTTCAACTTTTATGTTAGGAAAATAATTCCTAAAATCAGCTCTTATTTTATCAGCTTCATCTTTGCTTTTTACTATTGCAATTTGTATTTTATAGCCTAAAATTCTTGGGTTTTGTTTACAAATCTCCGCATTACTAAGGTTTTTATTTGTATTGTTACTTGTATTGTGTGCGGTAGTTTCTAAATTGGAGGTTTTCTCTATATTTTCATTGCATTCTAATGATTTTAAAACATTAAAAATTCTTCTATCCATGGTAGAAGTCAATTCCTTATTTCCTATTTTTTCTGTTTGAGTTTCTATTTGAGCTGTTAAGCATTGTGAAAATCCTAAAAATAAATAGAAAAATGATATTTGATGTAATTTTTTCATTGAATAAAATTTTAGGCAAAAATATGAAAATTAGTTTTTCACAATAAATAAATTATGTATAATTTCTTATTTTTGTGTCAAATTATAATTTTTATGAAGAGATTAGTAAGATTGTTGTTTTTAGGAATGTTGCTTTTTATGGTGAGTTGTAAAAAAGATGCTGTAGATGGCTCATCTATAAAGGCATTTCAGGAGAGTGTTAATGATATGGCAAGTTCATTGAATACTTTACAGCAGACTAAATTTAATGAGGCGTTATATATCTTGAAGACTTTTGCAGCGGAAGGAGATACGGATATGGATAGGCTAAAAGCATTAGCAAAATTAATTAACGATAAAAAAGTTTCGGAGATTTTTTCTCTAGCTGATGAAGTTGCGAGGAAGAATAATATAGATTGGTCAAGCACTGCACCGCCATCATTGGGAGAAATGAATATTTTTCAAAATATTTCTGCTGTGGAAATAGATCCTAATGATATTTCTGCTTCATCATTAGAAATTATTGTTCGTCCAGTAGATGTAGATAGTGTAGATGGGGCAAAAGCATTGAGGGTAATCCCTAGGCTATTGGATAATTCAGGTAATGTGGTGGAGTTTTTTAATGCTGGACTGGAAACGATTATGGAGGTGTATAGTAATGGTGAAAAACTTTCTACATCAAAAAACCTTATGATAAGTAATGAGTTTAAGGGGTTCTATTTGAAATTGGAATCTTTGCCAGTAGAAAAAATAGTAGATGCAAAAATAGATATCAAGATAAGTGTAAAAACAACCAAGAGAACATATCAATTGCTAAAAACAGGAGTTTCTGTGAATAAAAAAATTCTAGAAAAAACAGAAAATGAAGTGATAGAGGAGTCTTTTTCTGATATAAATGGGAAGGGGGCGGAAAATCCAGAACAAGTGGTTGCTAAGTTTTTGAGCTATTTGGGTAGTCAGAACTTTAGAGCAGCATATGATATTTCAGAAAATCCAAATTGGGGGACTTATGATAAGTTTTCAAACCCTAACTTAGGTTTTGGAGGTGTGAAGAGTATTCATGTGAAAAATATATCAATGAAATCTATTTCGGATAAAAATGCTGTGGTTAATGCGGTTTATCAAGTTGTTGATTCTGAAGAAAATACTATGGAACTTGGTGTTTCTTATATACTAAAACAATCAGAAAATATTTGGAAGATTTCAAACTATAAAATTAATTCATCTGAAAAACAGTAAAATATTGAAATTATGCTAGAATTAAAAAAAAGATTAGAAAACACAATAGAGAACATTCCTGATTTTCCTAAGGAAGGTATTCAGTTTAAGGATATTAGTCCGATTTTTCTTCATCCAGATTTATATGAAGAAGTTGTTGAGAAAATGGTGAATTTTAGCCGAGGAAAAGTAGATGTAGTTTGTGGAATAGAAAGTCGAGGGTATATTTTTGGGATTGCAATTGCGGTTAAATTGGGGGTTCCTTTTGTTTTGATTAGAAAAAAAGGAAAATTACCACCACCTTTTATTTCAGAAAAATATGATTTGGAATATGGCACTTCAGAGATAGAAATGAAAATTAATCAAATTCAAAAAGGTCAAAGAGTTCTTATTCATGATGATCTTTTAGCAACAGGAGGAACTGCAAAAGCAGCTGCGAATTTGGTGAAAAGAGAAGGAGGAAAGGTTACCCAGTTCAGTTTTTTGATTGAATTAAAAGATCTTGGCGGAAAGGAGAAACTAGAGCAAATAGAAGAAGTAGAAGTCTTCAATATATTAGATTATTAAGGAATAATTTGTGATTTGGTACGAAAGTATTAAATTTGCGAACGAATTTAATGTAAGAATATGGCAAAAAATAAAATAGAGGGTAAAGAAACCGTAGAGATTTTTAAGGAATTAGATAAGAATGTAGTGCAATCTGAAAGGTTTATAGAAAGAAATGCAAAAAAAATAGGAGGAGCGTTAGGGGTTGTAGTGCTGGGTGTTTTAGCGTATTTTGGTTATCAACACTTTGTAGTATTCCCACATAATGAAGAAGCTACAATGACTTATCTTACCGCTCAGAAAAATTTAGGAGAAGGAAAAAATGATTTGGCTTTAGGTGGTAAATCTACAAATCCTGGGTTTAAGGGAGTCGTGGATAATTTTTTAGGAACTGATGTCGGGAAGTTGTCAGCATATAACGCAGGTATAATAGAGTTCAATAAAGGAAATTATCAAAAAGCCTACGATTTACTGAATGAATTCTCTTCTGAGAATAAAGTTTTAATGGCTCTAAAATTTGGGGCAATGGCGGATTGTATGGTAAATCTTAATAAGAATGAAGAAGCTCTTTCCCTGTTTGATAAGGCAATTTCCGCATCTAATGATGAGTTTACCTCATTTTATTTCACAAGAAAAGCAGGTGTTTTGGCATTGGGGATAAAAAAACAGGATATGGCAAAAAGATATTTCCTTGATATAGAAGAAAAATATCAAGATTATGATGCTGGAGTCTCAGATGCTTATATCGAAATGGTAAAACAATATTAAAATAAAAAAATATGGCAACTGTAAATCTTTCAGATTATAGTCCGCTTAATTTAACTAATGCCGATGAATTTCACATCGGCATTGTGGTTTCTGAGTGGAATGACTTTGTAACTTTTAATCTCAGAGATGGAGCGATAGATGTGTTGATAAAAGAAGGAGTAAAAGAAGAGAATATTGAAGTATATTATGTGCCTGGGGCATTTGAGTTAAGTTTTGCAACGATGAAGTTATGTAAGAGTGGGAAGTTTGATGCGGTTATCGCAATTGGGTGTGTGATTCGCGGAGAAACTTCACATTTTGATTATGTTTGTTCTGGAGTAGCTCAAGGGATTAAGGATTGTAATGTATTGACAAATACTCCTGCTGTATTTTGTGTATTAACAGATGATAATAAAGAACAATCAATTGCAAGAAGTGGAGGTGGTTTGGGAAATAAGGGGATTGAAGCAGGTATTACAGCTTTAAAAATGATTGGTTTTAATAAAAGTATATTGGGGTAATGCGTTTTTATATTAAAAAAATTAGTGATTATATTTAAAATTTATTGTGCCTTAATGATTATTAAGGCATTTTTTCAAGTATTAGTTTGGGGTTTGTGTATATTTTGGTATTGAATATCAGATATTTGATATTTTGTGGGCAATAAAATTGCGAAAACATTTTGTGGTTAATATTAGAAGTTTTATTTTTGCACTCGCAATCAAGATTTGTTGGTTGTAGCGCAGGAGATGAGTGATTTGAGTTTGATGGTTAGAGATATTTTCGGGAGGATTTTTAAGTGAATTAAAAAAAATAAAAAAACTTTGAAAAATATTTTGTCAGAATAAAAATTATTTATACTTTTGCACT
>CAUSDX010000003.1:0-193673 GCA_963530615.1 uncultured Flavobacteriaceae bacterium | reverse complement strand
TCGTTCTTCTTCGGCTGGGTCAATCCCTTTGCCTGTATTTTTCATCATTTCAAACCAAAACTCATCTAATGCTTTGGCGAGTTCATCTCGTTTTTGATAAGTAACCTGTTTCTCTTGCGACATAGGATTAGCAAAATTCTGATAAGCAGTTTGTCCGATAAGACCTTCCAATTCGTGGATGTGATGATACTGCTTATGAATCATATAGTGCCTACTATCATCTCCCTTAAATATGAAAATATCTGCATCTTGTTTATCCTGTTTAATGACTTGGAATGTTTCTTTTTGGACTTTTTTGTATTCCTCTAAATTCTTCCTATGTTTATTTTCAAAAATCATAAAATCTTTGATGTCTTGATTTTGAATATGGTGTTTCAAAAATCTCAAAAGTTCCTTTTTATATCCCAAATGGAAAACATTATAATCTTTCAACTGCTCAAAAAGTCGCTTATCCAATTTGTCTTGCGTAAAATCAAAAATCTCATTCATCTTCATTATTTCACTTCCTTTGAATATTTTCTGGGTTTTATGGTCTATCAAAGAATATCCAAAAGGCTGTTGTCCATCTTTGTGATGAAAAACAATATCAATCCCAAACATCTCTCGCATTTTGTGTTGCAACTCACTTTCAAATTCTATTTTAGGGGCAAAATTCCTTTGCGTTTTATCATCTTCTATCCCTTCTGCTTCTCGGTTGTCTATCACTTTGAAAACTTTGTTAGAATAAGCTTCCTTGTATTTTTCCAAAAAAGCCTTGATTTGCTTGGCTCTTTTGCTATCTGACTTAGAATGAAATACAATCTGTCGAGCCTCCAAAGTTTTTTGCCTTACCCCATTTTTGAGAATATCAAAAGCGGTATCATCATTTTTATTTTGAACCAACTTAAATCTTCCTCTTTCCAAAAGCAATTCCAATTGCTTCATCGTGCTAAATTTGTAGCGAAGTAATTTTTCCAAATCCTTATCTAAATTCTCTCCTTGTAACTCAGCTAAAACTTTTTGCAAGGCTCTTTGAGATTTTAGTTTTTCAAAACTATCATCAATCTTTTTTCCAGTGCTTTTATCCACTCGTGTAGAAACCAAATGAATGTGATTGTTCTCTGTATCATTATGAAAAACAATGATATAAGGTTGATTTCCGTAGCCTATTTCCTTCATGAATTCCTTGCCAATTTCGGTCAATTCCTCTTTGGAATGATTCTGAAACTTGGTAGAAATCGTGGCGTGGAACTGCGGTTTTTTGACTTTATCACTCTTGGAGATAGATTTGAAGTAATTTCTAACATCTTCCTGCTTTGTGTTTTCATCAAAACCCTCTGGAAAATTTTCCATTGTCATCAATTCCCCAGCACCGCTTTCCATTTTTTTGTCGTTGTATTTCACGCCGTGAAAATCATTACTCGCTGAACTTAAAATTTTCACTATCATTGGCAATAAAACGATATGTTTTCATCAAAATCTCGTTCTGTTCTTGCTTTAATCTTTTGACCTCTTTCAGATAAATGTTAAATTCATTTGCTTGTTGTGGGGTCATAAATTTTTGTCCATTCACATACTTGGCTAATTGATTGATGTTGTTTTCTACTTTCGCAAATAGGTTTACTTGTTTTTCAATGAACGCCATCGCTTTCCTTCGCTCACTATCCCAAGTTCGTTTTTCTACCGAATCAATAATGAGATTAGTGAGTGTAATCCCTTTTTCCTTACAGTTTTTTTTCCAAATATCTTTTTTAGATTTTTTAATTCTAATTTTAATTTCAGTCTTTTCTTTCTGCATTCTGGGATTTCTTTTGGGCAAAATTTCAATATAAATTCATAAAAAACAAGGATTTAGGCTTGGGTTAGACTACTTTAGACTAAATTAGACTGATGCCTTAAATTTTTGGCTTCCAAAAATGAAACTTGAATAAAATCTACAAAAAGAAAATTCCGCTGAAAAGAAAAATGAGTTCCGAAATTTTTCTAATCCTTTTTTCTCAAAAAAGGCAAGATGGTCTTTGTGTATCAACTGAAAAGTTGTGGGAACAAAGACACATCTTGCACTACTCAGCGTGGTTAGTTTGAGATTAATTAAGATTTTTTCAAAGGAATTTTTATAAAGTTAGTTAAACTATTGAAAATCAGTATATGTTTTTTGTAAAATGACTTTAGACCTCCCAAAAAATGATTTTTTAGTCCAAAATTGCTAATGCAGAAAAAACAAAATTTTGTCTCTTTTTTTATTCTCACTATTATTCTCTCACTATTATTCTCTCACTAATATATTCTCATATATATAGTGTGTATATATATAAAGAAAAATAAATTTAGGAAATATTTATATATAATTGATTTTCATTAAGATAATGATTTTGACCCTACATTATTTTTTACAAGTGGTAGGAGATACCCTGCATTATTTTTTACAAGTAGTAGGAGACACCCTACATTATTTTTTACAAGTTGCTCGGACACCCTGCATTATTTTTTACAAGTAGATAAAATATCTTTCTAACAGGATGTCTTTATTTGAAAATAGAATACTCTTACTATGTATTTTGATAAGATTTTTTTCTCTGGATTATAAAAGAAAATAGGAACTTCAATTCTTATGAAGTCCCTATTTTAGTCCCTTATTTCTGTAAGTTATTGATTTACATATGATATTGCAGAAAGGAAGGGATTCGAACCCTCGATGCAGTTACCCGCATACTACCTTTCCAGGGTAGCTCCTTCAACCACTCGGACACCTTTCTATTACTTTCGCAAAGATAAGAAAAATATTGAATATTCAAAATTATTCTGTGATTTCTCCTCTTAAATTTTTAGAGAAATTTTCTGCAAAAGTTCCTGTATAGTTTGGATTATCAATGAGATGCATGGCTTTAGTTAGAGCACATTCTACGGTAATATCTTTTCCGCTGATGGCATTAATTTGCTCAAAAATATTGCTATTTTTGTATTTTCCGATATTTACACCACCTGAAAGACACTGGCTAATAACGATGATTTCAGTGCCTCTTTTTCTCAATTCTCTAAGAGTTTTTAAGGTTTTAGGAGTGCTAAAAATAGTACCCGAACCAAATACTTGAATGATAATGGCTTTTATTGTCGATATTTCTAAAAGATAATTTAGATCCATTCCTGGGAAAATTCTACAAAGTAGAATGTTTTTATCAAGATGATAATCAACAGAAAGAGAGGCGTTTTCTTTGGGACGGAAAAGGAAATTTTCTTTAATATTAAGGAAAACACCCGATTTTCCTAAAAGGGGGTAATTGGGACTTTGAAAAGCATCAAAATTTTCGGAACTATATTTCAAACTCCTATTTCCCCTTAAGAGTTGGTGTTCAAAATATAATGCGACTTCTTGAATTACTGCTTCATTATTATTGTATAAACTGGCATAATAAAGGCTTGTTAAAAGATTTTCTTTAGCATCTGTTCGTAAGTCTCCGATGGGTAATTGAGAGCCTGTTAAAATCACAGGTTTGCGAAGATTTTTAAGCATAAAACTTAATGCCGAAGAAGTATATGCCATAGTATCGGTGCCGTGTAGGATGAGAAAACCATCATAGTTAGGGTAGTTTTTTTCAATCACCTTAGCGATATTACACCAATCTTCAGGACCGATATCAGAACTATCTAGAGGTGGCTCAAAAGAGTGAATATGAGTTTCGCAATCTAATAATTTTATTTCAGGTAGTTTATCAAAAATAAAATCAAAATTAAAGGGTTTTAGACTTCCAGTATTGTAGTCTTTTTCCATACCAATGGTACCACCTGTGTAGATAATTAAAATTTTTCTTTTCACTCGCCAAAAGTAGAAAAACTTAAAAAGAAATACAAATGAATTTTCTTAAGGGTATAAAAATAATTTCATAACTTTACCCCTATGATTACAAAAGAAACCATAGATAAAATATTTTCGGCTATTCGGGTAGAAGAAATTATAGGTGAATATGTTCAGCTTAAAAGGACGGGAAGTAATTATAAGGGATTAAGCCCTTTTGTAGATGAAAAAACACCGAGTTTCGTGGTTTCTCCAAGTAAGCAAATTTGGAAAGATTTTTCTTCTGGAAAGGGAGGGACAGCCATTACTTTTTTGATGGAAATAGAGGGTTTTTCCTATCCTGAAGCACTTCGGTATGCTGCAAAAAAATATGGTATAGAAGTAGAAGAAAATCTAAGGGAACTTACTGAAGAAGAGAGAAAAGCCCAAACGGATAAAGATTTACTTTATAAGATTCATGAAGTGGCGAATCATTTTTTTCAGGAGCAACTTTATGATACGGAAGAGGGACAACTGATAGGTTGGGCGTATTTTAAGGAGAGGGAATTAAAGTCAGAGATTATTAAAAAATTTCAGTTGGGTTATTCGCCTCAAAAATTTAATGCTTTTTCTCAATATGCTTTGAACAAAGGATATAGTAAGGAGATTTTAGAGAAATCAGGATTGTCTATTTTTTCTGGAAGAAATCCTGAAGGCATTGATAGATTCCGAGAAAGGGTCATTTTCCCAATTCAAAGTTTTTCAGGGAGAGTTTTAGGTTTTGGAGGTAGAATTTTGAAATCTAATGAAAAATCAGCTAAATATCTAAATTCTCCAGAGACAGAAATTTATCATAAATCTCAAGTTTTATATGGATTAGCACAATCAAAACAAGCAATTTCTAAAGAAAATTATTGTCTTTTGGTGGAGGGATACATGGATGTGATTTCTTTGCATCAGAATGGTATAGAAAATGTGGTGGCAAGCTCTGGAACGGCATTGACTACGGAGCAAATTAAGCTGATAAAAAGACTTACGGAGAATGTTACGATTTTATTTGATGGTGATGCAGCAGGAATTAAGGCGAGTTTCAGAAGTATTGATATGCTTCTCGCTGAGGAGATGAATATTCGGGTTTTACTTTTTCCAGAGGGACATGATCCAGATAGTTTTTCTCGTAGCCATTCGATGGAATATATTAAAAATTTCATTAGGGACAATTCAAAGGATTTTATTGATTTTAAGGCTGAAATTTTATTAAAAGATGCAGAAAATGACCCGATAAAAAAGGCGGAAGCAGTTCGTGATATAGTGAAATCAGTGGCTCATGTGAGTAATGGATTGAAGCAAGAAGTTTATTTGAAGCAGGTTGCTTCTCAGTTTGGGTTGACGGAGAGAAATCTTTTTGATGAGTTACAAAATCAAAAGCAACTCTTAAGTGGACAAAATCAGCCTAAACCGAAGATAAAAATGGTTCAGTCTATACCGCAAGAGATTTGGGATAAAAGAATCAATTCACTTTTAGTTTTGGAAGAAAAATTAGTGGAGTATCTTTTGAAGTATGGAAATAGGGTTTTGGAGCGAAAAAATGAACAAAATAGAGTTTATGAAACTACGGTTGCAGAGGAGATTATTCAGCATCTTTCGGAAGATGATTATGTAATACAATCGGTAATTAACCAAAAAATTATAGATGAAATTAAGAAAGGATTTGAGCAAAATGAGATTCGTTCAGGGAATTTCTTTTTTGGACTTTTGGATGAAAATATATCAGGAAAGGTAGCTGATGCATTAGTAGAAAATCATGAAATAAGTAATTGGCGACAGTATAATATATTCATTACAAAGGAAGAAGATTTATTAGAAAAAATAGTGCAAGATGTTATTATTCGTCATAAGAGAGAATATGTTATGAAAATGATGAGAGAGCTTAAAAATAATTTAGATACAGCAAATGATAAGGTAGAAATTTATCAAAAAATCATTAAACTTAATGAATTGAAAAATCAAATAGATGAAAAACTTTTCCGAGTTTTATGACAGAATGTCTATTTCTATTGAAAGGAATAGAATTTGATAGAGTAATGTAATTAGTTAAATTAGAAAAATATAGAAATGGATATAAAAAAAGAATTTAGAGATTTTTCTGTAAAACATTTGGGGAATAATGGTTTAGTTACAGAGCAATATATGGGAATGTTTAATCCTATGAATTTAACGCCATATATCACTGAAGAAAGAAGGCTGAATGTAGCTCAGATGGATGTTTTCTCAAGGTTGATGATGGATAGGATTATCTTTTTAGGAACAGGGATAGATGACCAAGTGGCTAATATTGTAACGGCTCAACTATTATTCCTAGAAAGTGCAGATCCTAATAAGGATATTCAGATTTATATCAATTCCCCTGGGGGAAGCGTCTATGCAGGGTTAGGAATTTATGATACCATGCAAATCATTAAACCAGATGTGGCGACAATCTGTACTGGAATGGCGGCATCTATGGGGGCGGTTCTTTTAGTAGCAGGTGAGAAAGGAAAGCGTTCTGCTTTGAAGCATTCTCGTGTAATGATTCATCAGCCAAGTGGCGGTGCACAAGGGGTTGCAAGCGATATGGAGATTAATTTACGAGAGATGTTAAAGCTTAAAAAAGAGCTTTATGATATCATTTCTTCTCATTCTGGGCAAACTTATGAATGGGTAGAGAAAGCATCAGATAGGGATTATTGGATGACCTCTCATGAAGCAAAAGGTTTTGGAATGGTAGATGAGGTTTTGGAGAAAAAATAATAGATAATTTTTTACTAGAAAACTACAGATTATGAATTTGTAGTTTTCTTTTTTGAAAAAAAATGCCTTTTTGTCATACTTTTTTATTGGCAAAATATTTGAATATAATAAAGTGATAAATTTAATGAAAATGGAAGAAAATAAAGATTTACAAGAAGAACAAAATATGTCTCAAGAGGAAAATACTCATGTAGAAAACCAAAATACAGAAAATACGGAAAATTTGACTGAGGAATTGTCGTTAGAAGAGCAATTAGCACAGCAAAAAGATCAATACATTCGTCTTTATGCTGAGTTTGAAAATTATAAAAGAAGAACTCAAAAGGAGAAATTGGATTTTGCTCAATATGCCAACCGAAATATGATGACTTCTATGCTCGCTATTTTAGATGATTTTGAAAGAGCCTTAAAGGAAATTTCTAAATCTGGTGATAGTGAAAACCTTAAAGGTATAGAGCTGATTTACAATAAGTTCAAAAATGCATTGATAGAGAAAGGATTAAAATCAGTAGAGGTAAAAGCGGGAGATGATTTTAATGTTGATTTTCATGAGGCGATTACACAAATACCTGCTCCATCGGATGAATTGAAGGGGAAAATCGTGGATGTGGTAGAAACAGGATACCAGCTTCATGATAAGGTAATTCGTTTCGCAAAAGTAGTGATAGGAAACTAAAATTATAACTGTTGATTTTTGTTTTTAATCATTAATAAATTATTATTTTTATGTCAAAAAGAGATTATTATGAAGTGTTGGGGGTTTCTAAATCCGCAAGTGCTGATGAAATAAAAAAAGCCTATCGAAAGTTAGCAATAAAATATCACCCTGATAAAAACCCAGGAGACAAGGGTGCTGAAGAAAAATTTAAGGAAGCTGCTGAAGCCTATGAGGTTCTCAGTGATGAGAATAAGAAGGCAAGGTATGACCAGTTTGGACATGCAGGAATGGGAGGTGCTGCAGGCGGTGGTTATGGAGGTATGAATATGGAGGATATTTTCTCTCAGTTTGGAGATATTTTTGGAAGTGGATTTGGCGGTTTCGGTGGATTTGGCAGCGGTGGAAGGCCTCAACAAGTGAGGGGTTCTAACCTTAGGGTTCGTATAAAATTGACTTTAGAGGAGATTTTTAATGGAACTAAAAAGACCTTGAAAGTCAAAAGAATGAAGTTAGCAGAAGGAGTTACTTCTAAAACTTGTCCTGTATGTAATGGAAGAGGTGTTCAAATGAAGGTAATGAATACTTTTTTGGGACAAGTGCAGACACAGGCTACTTGCGATAGATGTCAAGGTTTAGGAAAAGTAGCTGATAAAATTCCAGCAGGTGCTGATGCACAGGGGCTTATCCGAATAGAGGAAGAGGTGAGTATTACCATTCCAGCAGGTGCAAGAGATGGTATTCAGTTAAGTATTCGCGGAAAAGGAAATGATGCTCCTTTTGGAGGAGTGCCAGGAGATTTACTTGTGGTAATAGAAGAAGAAGAAGATAAAAACATAAAGAGAGAAGGAGATAATTTGCATCAAGACTTATATATTTCTTTTGCAGAGGCAGCATTGGGATGTTCAAAAGAAATTCCAATGGTAAGTGGGAAAGTTAAGGTTAAAATAGATGCAGGAACTCAATCAGGAAAGATTCTTCGTCTTGCAGGAAAAGGTTTGCAAAGTTTAGATAGTTATCATAAAGGAGATATGTTTGTGCATATTAATGTCTGGACGCCACAATCTCTCACAGAAGAACAACGCAAGTTCTTTGAAAGCCAACTAAACTCTGGCGATATGAAAGCAGAGCCGACAGGAAAAGAAAAGTCATTCTTTGATAGAGTTAGAGATATGTTTAACTAAATAAAAAAAAGGTAGTCAAATAATGATTGCCTTTTTTATTTTATGATGTTTTATTCTTGAAATATTTGAAATCTTGTCTAAATTTAATTGATGATAAAATGATATAGAAAGTTAAGATATTTTGGCAAAAAATAAGAATTATAAATATAAACAATGAATTAAAAGGCATGGTATATTCAGAGTTTATGCTTTGTCTTATATGAAAACTTGAGATAAGTGTAAATGCTCCAATGATTATAGGATTAAATAAATCTTCAGAACTAACGATTTTCTTTCTAAAAGGAATGCCCCGCCATATGATAGGTATAGAAATAATAGGCAACACTATTATGAAACAAGTATAGTAGTGATAAAATTTTATAAAATGATTATGATTTAGAAGAAACATTATTCCTAAAAATAAATAGACATAAAATAATAGAAAAGTCTAATGATTTTTTTAGAATAATATTGCGTATAGAAGATATTTTTTGTTTTTGAATAATAGGAATTTGATAAAATCCATAAATCCATGTGTTTTTAAGGTCTTTTGACCAAATATTTTGGGTTTCATTAAAGGCTTCTTCAAAAGTTTTTCCTTTACTTATAAGATGATTTATATGATTGGCAAAATGCTCAGATAACTCTACTGTGGTATCTTCAAACAGATTTTTCGTTTGTAAATATTGTATAATTTGTTTTTGTTGTTCTTCAGAAATACTTTTCATCGGTTGAAAAATTTGGTTCCTTAGATATAAGCATAAAAATTTTTTTGTACAATATTAGATTAAAAAAATAAAGTAATTTATTAAAAATTACATCTTTTATTTTTAAATTTTCACTATTTTTACCTAATGAATTTTGAGAAAATTATATTGGGGATTGACCCAGGGACTACAGTGATGGGGTTTGGGATTATTTCTGTAAAAGGGAATAAAATGGAGCTTCATTCCATACACGAGCTTGTTCTAAAAAAATATTCTAATCATGAGACAAAGCTTAAATATATTTTTGAAAAAACTTTAGCTTTGATAGATGAATATCATCCAGATGAGGTTGCTTTAGAGGCTCCTTTTTTTGGTAAAAATGTGCAGAGTATGTTGAAGTTAGGAAGAGCTCAAGGAGTGGCGATGGCAGCAAGTCTTTACCGAGATGTTCCCATTACAGAATATTCTCCGAAAAAAGTGAAAATGGCGATTACAGGAAACGGAAATGCGAGTAAAGAGCAAGTGGCGGGAATGTTGAAGAATTTGTTGTCTCTTAAAGAATTTCCGACTAAATATTTAGATGCATCTGATGGTTTAGCCGTGGCGGTGTGTCATCATTTTAATTCAGAGAAGATAGGAAAAGAAGAATCTTATTCAGGTTGGGATAGTTTTATTAAACAAAACCCAGATAGAATAAAATAGTCAAATTAAGAAAAATGAAGAAAAATAAAATTATAGCGGTAATTCCAGCTCGTTATCAAGCGAGTAGATTTCCTGCAAAGTTAATGCAAATGTTAGGAGATAAAACGGTAATTATAACAACTTACCAGAATGTGATAGAAACAGGATTATTTGATGAGGTTTTTGTCGCAACAGATTCTGAAATTATTTTTGATGAAATTATAAAAAATGGAGGGAAAGCGGTAATGACAGGTCAGCATGAGACGGGGAGCGACCGCATTGCGGAAGCAGTAAAGGATATTGATTGTGATATTGTAGTCAATGTGCAGGGAGATGAGCCTTTTCTAAAAACTGAGCCGTTGAGACAGTTAATAGAAGTGTTTGATAATGATGGAAATGAGGAAGTATCTTTGGCTTCGTTAAAAATAAAACTCACCGAGCAGGAAGAAGTGGAAAGTCCTAATAATGTAAAAGTAATTACAGACAAAGAGGGATTTGCATTGTATTTTAGTCGTTCGGTGATTCCTTATCCAAGGAATAAAGAAGGTGTGGAATATTTTAAGCATATTGGAGTTTATGCTTTTCGGAAAAATGCGTTGTTGAAGTTTGCCCAATTAGAAATGAAACCTTTGGAAATTGCGGAAAAAATAGAGTGTCTTCGTTATTTAGAATACGGAATGAAAATCAAAATGATAGAAACGGATTTTGTAGGTGTGGGGATAGATGTTCCAGAAGATTTAGAGAAAGCAAGGCTGATTTTAGAAAAAGAAAAGTCAAGATAAAATCTTGACTTTTTTGTTATTTGTAAATATTTTTTTCTTCATCATAAATAGGGCTTTCTATGGATAGGAAATTCAAAACACTATGAAAAACATGTCCTTGCGATACATTTTTAAGCGGTTTTAATTTCCTTGAACCATCGGTCCAAACGATAAAAGGAATTTCAAATTGTTCTTTTGGTGCAATGCTCATAGGTAGACCATGCATGTATAGATTTTTTTCACCGAGAGACTCCCCATGGTCAGAAACGAATAGCATTGTTTTTTGGTAATTTTTCAGCGATTTCAAATTTTCAATGACTTCGTGTAAAATATAATCAGTATAAATAATGGTGTTATCATAAGCATTAATAAGTTCTTCTGAGCTACATTTTGAAAGTTCTACACTAGTGCATACAGGTTTGAAAATTTCAAATTGTGAAGGATATTTAAGATTATAATTAGGTCCATGGCTAGTTCCCAAATGTAAGACAATCAATATTTTATTTTTTTTACTGGATAGAATTTGCTCTTTTAGACCTGTTAAAATGGCTCCATCATAAGGACAGTCTTCTCCTTTACAATCTTTTCGTAGTTTATCACCTTGTATGTATTTTTCTATATGAAGAGGTGGTTCGCCATCATTTGTTGTTCGCCATATAACTTCTACATCATTGCGATAAAGGTAGTTAGGTAATATTTCATATAAATCATTGGTGTTTTTATGCTCTAAAATGCATTTTACGCCAGCGGTGGTGTAAGTAGCACAAGATTGAGCATTAAAATGAAATAAATTTTCCGTTTTAGAAAGAAGAGGATTGGTGTTTTTTTCATATCCGTAGAGAGAAAAATTTTGGCTTCTCGCAGATTCTCCAATAACCAAAACTACGACTGATTTTTCTTGATTTTTGATTTTTGCATTGGGAAGTAATATTTCTTTTTGATTTTGCTTGTATTTACTGATATATAGTAAAGATGTATTAACGGAATAAGACCAAGGCATTGCTAAACCGCCCAATTGCTTAGAATGTTTATCAATCCAAAGCCAATTATTTGCATTGATAAAGGCAATGGTGACAATCGCTAACAATGTAAGAAAAAGTGTGGTAAAGTAGCTTTTAATTTTAGCTTTGATAATTTTAGCTTTAAAAATAAAAATAGACGGAAATATTCCTAAAAAAAGAATATACAAGATGAGTTTCCATGAAAAAAAACTCGCAGATTCTTCATAGTTGGTATTCAGCACATTACTTACCATTCCTTGGTCTATAATTATTCCATAAGTATTGATGAAATAGACCGCAATAGAATTGATGATAAAGGTAATAGAAAATAATATTTTGCTAATTTTTCTAGAAATACCGAAAAAAAGATAAAAAGTAAAAGCATTGGCAATTATCATTAAAATTACTAAACTGAAAATTGCTAAAATACCATTAAAATTATGATAATCAATATTTTCAAATACAAAGTTAAAGAAAGGATAATGGAATAATATAAAATTGAAAAATCCCATTATCAATGCAAAATGAAAAAGAGATAGAGGTTCTCTTAATTTCTGAAAGTTATTTTTTAATAAATCTAACATATTTTTGAATAATAATGAATAAGGAAATACCTAAACTAATTAAAGGAAAATAATAAACAATCAAATTTTCATGAATGATACGATGAATCAATAATCCTGCACAGATGATGAATAACGTAATGAAGATAGGAAGAAATTTAGGATTAGAAATCCATCGAAAAAGAGAAAATTTTTGTGTGAAAAGAATCCCTAAAATAGAACAAATATATCCCAGGATACATCCTAAAAAAACATCTAATGGATAGTGAGCTCCTACTCCTATACGAGTAATAGCAACGGAAATTCCCACCATCACAAGTGTGCTTGTATAGAAGATTTTTGTTCTAAATTCCTTTGGGTAAAAACCAATAAATAAAACAGAAATAATAGATATAATGGTGATAGAATGTCCAGAGGGGCAACTATTATGCCCTGTAAGTTTTTCCCCAATGATATAAAATTCTTGTTTCAAAGAAGCTGCAGGTCTGGGAACTGCTAAAATCATTTTAGGAATCTGAGAAAAAAGAAGAGAAAATAAAGAAGAAGGGATTAAGGCTTCCCATATTTTTGGGGTAAATGGAAATAAAACACAGATTAAAGATAGTAAAATTAGAGTATCTCCGAATAGTGTCAAATTAGTTTGTAGATGTGGGAATACAGAAAGTTTCTCATTTAGGTATAGAAATAATTCATCTTGAATATCTATGTATCCTTTGTGATTCAATGCACTATTAAAGTATAAAAATAAAACAACCATTCCTATAATACTTGATGGAAATATTAAGCGATAGGGGGTTACTTTTGAAAAGTTTGAATTTATTTTTTTGTTTATCACTTGAAATTGCTTTTAAACGCTCAAATATAGGATATATAAATGAGATATTATAAAAAATGTTATCTTTGTGAGATATAAATAATATAAGGTGGAAAAATATTGATTTTTTTATAATGATAAATCAAGTTTTTTTATTCTTGTTAAGTTAATAAAGATATGGAAATAAAATTTTTGAGAAAAATAAATATAGTTTTTGCATTGATATTGTCAATGGGTATTTTTGCTCAAACTCCTGTTATTACAGCAAAGCAGATTATAGATAAAAATATTCAAGTAACGGGAGGCTTGACTCAATGGAAATTGTTGAACACCATTTTGCTGCAAGGGAAATTAGTTTTGGGAGTAAAGGATGAATATCCTGTAAAAATCTATCAAGCAAGACCTAATCTTACCAAAACAATAGTAATGGTTAATAAAAAAGAGCAGGTTTTAGAAGGTTTTGATGGAAAAAAAGGATATGCAATGAATTATGCTACCAATAAACTTCAAGAATATCCAAGTTATAAACCAGAAAGTTTTGATACAGATTTTATAGATTATGAACAGAAGGGCTTTACAGCAGAATTTTTAGGAGAGGAAAAAGTAGGAAATATAGATGTATACAAAATAGAGCTGACTAAAAACATCAATAAAACAATCTATTTTTTTGACAAGCAGACATACTATTTGGTTAAAGAAATTAAAAAAGAGGAAACTATTCTCTATTCTGAACATCGTAAGGTAGGGAATTTAGTTATGCCTTTTAAAATAGAATCTTCTTCTCAAAAAAAGGATTTTGCTTATGTAATGCTGATTAGCAAGATAGAATTAAATAAGGCCTTTTCCGAAGGAGCATTTGTTTTTAAATAAGTAGTGATAAAATAAAAAAATCCTCTCAATTGAGAGGATTTTTTAGTATACTTTATTTTCCGAAAGGCATTCCTCCCATACCAGGGAATCCTCCTTTGCTCATCATTGCCATTAATTGTTTTCCTTGTGGACTTTGAAGGAGTTTCATTGTTTTACCGAGCTGCTCAAATTGTTTCATTAAAGCGGTAACTTCTTCTACTTTTCTACCACTACCTTTGGCGATTCTTTGTCTTCTGGACATGGTAATGATGCTTGGCTTTCTTCTCTCTTCGGGAGTCATGGATTGTATCATAGCCTCAATATGTTTGAAGCTGTCATCGTTAATATCTACATCTTTGACTACTTTCCCTACGCCAGGAAGCATTCCCATGAGGTCTTTTATTCCTCCCATTTTCTTCATCATCTGAAGCTGTTTGAGAAAATCATCAAATCCTAATTCATTTTTCTGAATTTTTCTGTTGAGTTTCTTTGCTTCTTCTTCATCAAATTGTTCTTGGGCTCTTTCTACCAAAGAGACTACATCTCCCATTCCAAGAATTCGGTCTGCCATTCTTTCTGGGTAGAAGAGGTCAAGAGCATCCATCTTTTCTCCAGTAGATATGAATTTGATAGGTTTATTGACTACGGAACGAATCGTAAGGGCAGCTCCTCCACGAGTATCCCCATCTAATTTTGTTAAAACGACACCATTGTAGTTTAGAACTTCGTTGAATGCTTGAGCTGTATTTACGGCATCTTGTCCAGTCATGGAATCTACCACGAAAAGAGTTTCGGAGGGTTTAATGGCTTGATGAACATTTCTAATCTCATTCATCATTTCCTCATCAATAGCTAGTCGCCCAGCAGTATCTATAATGATAACATCATTTTTGTTTTGTTTTGCAAATTCTATGGCATTTTGGGAAATTTGAACAGGGTTTTTATTTTCAATTTCTTTATAAACAGGGATTCCAGTTTGCTCACCCAATACTGATAATTGGTCAATAGCCGCAGGTCTATAAACATCACATGCGACAAGAAGAGGATTTTTATTCTTTTTCTTTTTTAGAAAATTTGCTAATTTTCCTGAGAAAGTGGTTTTCCCTGAACCTTGAAGCCCTGCAATGAGAATAATGCTGGGTTTACCGGTCAGATTGATACCTTCTTGTGTGCCTCCCATGAGTTCTACAAGCTCATCATGGACAATTTTAGTCATTAACTGACCGGGTGTCAATGATGTTAATACATTTTGACCAATGGCCTTATCTTGAACTCTTTTTGTAAGGTCTTTTGCTATTTTATAATTTACATCGGCATCTACTAAGGCTCTTCGTATTTCCTTAATGGTCTCCGCCACATTGATTTCTGTGATTTTACCTCTTCCTTGTAGGTTGTGAATCGCTTTATCTAATTTGTCTTGTAAATTTTGAAACATTGTGTTCTATATTTTAGATAGATTGCAAAAATAAGGAATTTTGTTGATTTTTATTTTAAAATTGAGTTTTTTAACCTAATTTATATTTGTTTTTTTACCCTATTCCACCAAATAATAAATCCTGTAATGGGTAGAATGAATCCAATGAGTGATGCGAAAAAATATAAAATAATACCTGGTAATCCTAAAATTTTACCCGTATGAAGAGGACGCGATAAGGAAATGAATTGTTGATGGAGAGGTTTTTCTAAAAATAAATCTTTAGTTTTAAGTTCTCCTTTTTTGTTGAAACTAATCTCATCAGGGAGTAGGGCATTGAGCCAATTTTCAGAGTTGATTTTAACAATAGTATATCGTGGGTTTTCGCTGTTGGGCATTGTAATGGACAGCGTTCCTGTATAATTGAGATGCTGATTGGTTTTATGAATAATTTGGCTTAAAGGCAAAGAAGGATATTTTGTATCTGATTTTTCATGTTGCCGCTCAAGCATATCTTGCATAAGTTGTGCAAAAGTGTTGTCTTTTTGTATGGTAGAATCTGTTTTGACTTGGTGAATAGATTCTCCACCTAATGAGGTAATAATGGTATTTTTTACCCAAGGATAAGTAATATAAAGCCCCGTAATAGCAATGATAGTTAAAAATATTCCTGCATAAAAGCCTAAAACATTGTGTAAATCATAATTTAATCTTTCGGATTTAGAATTAAATTTGATAGTTAGACTTTGTTTTAAGAATTTTAGTTTTTTAGGGAACCAAAGTATTAATCCTGAAAATAATAATAGTAAAAATATGAGTACAGATATACCTACGATTTGGCGACCGAAATCTCCTAAAAGTAAATTTTTATGAAGTCCTATAACGGTTCTGAAAAATGGGGCAAGTGTATCATCACTTGCACCCAATTCCTTTTCAAGATAAGGGTCAAAATAAGTAAAGTGAGAATTATTATTCTTGTCAGTATAATAAATGCTCCAGCTTCTGTCTTTATCATCAGGAATTACGAGTTGATTTAACTCTTTATTTTGCTCTGAAAAATATTTTTGGATTTCATCAATGTCTATAGAGTTAGAATGAGTTTTTAGGAAAACTTTATCATAATTATAAAGATCGGTGATTTGATTCTTAAAAGCATAAAGGCATCCTGTCAAGCAGATAATACAAATTACTATTGAGGATAATAAGCCCAACCAAAGATGAATAAGCCCAATAGCATATTTGAAAAAGGATTCATTCTTTCTTCTTTTCCTTAAAAACAAGGCAATCATAATATTTTTTTTCTTTGTCATAAAATCATAAAAAACAAAAGTAATATTTTTATTAAGAATAAATAAAAAAAGCTATTCTTTTTTGAATAGCTTAACATTTTATTTTTTGTTATAGGTTTCTATGACTTCTTTAATGTCCCTATCATTAGTGATTCTATTAACCTCTGTAACTAAAGAATTTTGGTCAGAGACTAATTCTTTCAGCTTTCTTTTATATTTTCCTTTTACAGGAACTTTTATAATTTCTTTATCTTTTATGAAATAGTCATCATAGGCAGTAGTCTGATCCCAAGCATCAGATTTATAGTCAAAATAATGTCTATACCAAGATATTTTCCCTAAACTCATCACTTCTAAAAGCCTATTTCCCAACCCTAATTCAGGAATATGTTTGAAGACTCTTTGATTTCCTTTTTTGTCTATAAATTCTATATAGAAAATATCGCTATCTCTTAATAAAACATCTTTTCTTCTCTCCCCAACTTTAATGCCTCGTTCAAAAATAACAGGGTTAAATTTAGATTTACTTAAAAGACTCGGATAAAGCTGTGCTTTTGTAGAAATTGTGTCTGTAGAAGTTGAAGGGATATATCTAATGTCTGTAAGTTGTGCATTCATCCAACTTGCGATTCCTAAAAGGATAAAAATTGCATTTCTTTTCATAAAATTTTTATTTTAGTTGATAATTTATCTTTTATAGGTTTTAGAGTTATTCTCAATATATTTTATAAATTCATTAAATAGAGGGTTGTATGTATTAGTATCATACACACCACTCCAAACAATATCATAATTAACTTCAGCAATGAATAAATCATCGGTAGTTTCAGGATTAATGAGTTTTAGTTGAAGTTTTTTATCAGAAGGTTTATAGAAAGTTATATAAAAGAATTTCTTATACTTTTTTGAGATATTGCTTAATCCTACTCTACCTTCTATAGAGCCTATTTCTTCTTGTTTATTATTTTTTACAATGTCCTTTTCCAAATCTGTAAAAGTAATTACTTGATCAAAATATTTAATATTTTTAACCATTCCAATTATAAACTCATTATCACTTCTTGGGACAACTAAAATATTTTTGTGTTCATCAAGATCAATTTTTTCAGCCTTAATAGTTGAAGCATGTTTTGTTGAAGAAAAATATCCGTTTTGAGTTCTTTCAGATACTTTCATCAAAGTACAACTTGTTAGAGATAACAAACAAGTTAAGATAGATAAAGGTTTTAGCAAATTTTTCATGTTTATAAATGTTGTTTATATTCTTTTAAAATTATTTTGAACCATTCCGTGAAATTTTCAGGAGATTTTTCTATTTCTTGCTCTAAATCTTGTAATGAAATATACCTTATTTCATTTACTTCTTCGGGGTTAAGATGAAATTCTCCTTCATAAATACCAGTGAAAACATGGTCTAACTCATGCTCCCAAAGTTCGCCTCCCACATCAGCTTTGTATATGAAATCAAATTTTTTTTCTAATTCACAAGAAATTCCTAATTCCTCCCGCAATCTTCTCTCGGCAGCTTGGAGATAGGTTTCATCTTCTCTTGGATGGGAGCAACAAGCATTGGTCCATTGATTGGGCGAATGGTATTTGTTTTTAGCTCTTCTTTGCAGAAGAATATTTCCTTTTTTATCAAATAAAAATATAGAAAAAGCACGATGTAGAATCCCTTTTTGGTGAGCTTCTAATTTATTCATTACTCCTAAAACTTCATCTTTGGGAGTGATTAAAACAACTTTTTCTTCAGTTAATTTCATGAGTACAAAAATAAGAATTTATTTTGGGATAAAAACGATAAATATATAAATCAAATTTATATCTTTGTGAAATATAAGTTTTGAAATAAATAATGTCATGAAAGTATTAGCAAATGATGGTTTAGACCAATCAGGTATTGAAAAATTACAACAAGAAGGTTTTGAAGTGATTACAGATAAAGTTCCGCAGGAGGAATTGATAGATTATATTAATGAAAATCAAATTAGGACATTGTTGGTTCGTAGTGCTACTAAAGTTAGAAAAGATATTGTGGATGCGTGTCCTTCATTGAAAATTATAGGAAGAGGAGGGGTTGGAATGGATAATATAGATGTGGAGTATGCAAGGGAAAAAGGTATCCATGTAATTAATACTCCAGCAGCTTCTTCGGCTTCTGTGGCTGAATTGGTATTTGCTCATTTGTTTTCAGGAGCGAGATTTTTGACAGATGCAAACAGAAAAATGCCAGTAGAGGGAGATACGAATTTTGCGGGGCTTAAGAAAGCTTATACGAAAGGGATAGAATTAAGAGGAAAAACTATAGGTATTATAGGTTTTGGTAGGATAGGTCAAGAAGTTGCTAAAATAGCTTTAGGATTGGGAATGAATGTGGTAGCGGCAGATAGTTTTTTTGAAAAAGCAAATATAAAGGTAGATTTTTTTAATGGACAATCAGTAGATTTTGAGATTAAAACTCAATCAAAAGAGGAGGTATTGAAACAAGCTGATTTTGTTACTCTTCATGTTCCTGCTCAGAAGGAATTTGTCGTTGGAGAGAAAGAATTTGAGTTAATGAAAAATGGAGCCGTTTTAGTAAATTGTGCAAGAGGAGGTGTGGTGGATGAGGTTGCTTTGTTAAAGGCATTGGATAGCGGTAAGTTGATTTTTGCTGGTTTAGATGTGTTTATCAATGAGCCTACCCCATCGAGAGAGGTGCTTTCTCATGCAAAAATTTCATTGACACCACATACAGGGGCGTCAACGAATGAAGCTCAGGATAGAATTGGTATTTCGTTGGCAGAGCAAATTATAAGTATTCTAAAATCTTAAAAAATTAAAAACCTTATCTATTAAATTTTAGATGAGGTTTTTTTATAGATTAATTTTGTATCTTTGCGAGATAAACTGATTTTAAATCAAATAATAAAATAACATGTCAAACCAAAAAATTTTATATATCACAACAGAAATGTCCCCTTATGAAGAGGGAACTAAAATGGCTGGAATAGTTAATAAAATGGCAATAAAAATGCATCAAAATGGTAATGATGTAAGAGTTTTTATGCCGAGATTTGGCTTTATTAGTGAGAGAAAATTTCAGTTACATGAGGTTATTCGTCTTTCTGGTATGAATATCATTATTAATGATTTAGATCAGCCTTTGATTGTGAAAGTAGCATCGCTACCAGGGGAAAGATTGCAGGTATATTTCGTGGATAACGAAGAATATTTCAAGAGAAAACTCTATTATAAGGATGAAAATGGAGAGGTTTTTAATGATAATGATGAGAGAGCGATTTTCTTTGCGAGAGGGGTAGTGGAGACGATAAAAAAACTGAATTGGGTACCTGATGTGATTCATCTGAATGGATGGATGGCATCTTTTGTAGCAATTTATCTCAAAAATTATTATAAGACAGATTCGTATTTTTACGATACAAGGTTAGTGCTTTCAGTTTTTGATGAGGAAGATTTTTTATTGAATAAAATAATAGCGGATAAATTGAAATTTGATGGAATAACAGACTTAAAGGCATTAGAGAAGCCTACGGTTCAGAATTTTATTGCAGAGAGTATGGAGTTGGTAGATTTAGTTTTAAGAGGAGAGGAAGAGCTGAGTGAGACATTGGATTCTGCTTTGAAAAATACGAAGACACCAAAGGTAGATTTTAATGAAGATGCGATTGTAGATTTATATCAATAAATACAAAATAATGCAAAAAATTAAATTATATTTATCGGCTTTTTTGATAGGAGGTTTAGTTATAGGATGTAATTCTGAAACAGATGATTTAGGAGTACAACTTTTTAATAAAGATGCTGTATCTGGGGAGGTTAATTCTTATGATTTGGTAGTTTACAATGTGAATAATGGAGATGAAGTAAGAGCAGATTCTTATGCCTTATCTATGGCTACATTAGGAGCTTTTACGGAACCACAATTCGGTATGCAAAAGGCATCCTATGTAACACAAGTGAGACTTTCCTCTTATTCGCCTAATCTTGGAGATAATCCTGTGGTAGATTCTGTAGTTGTTGAGTTAAAGCCAGAATATTATACGAGTGTAGATTCTATTGTAACGAGTAGAGGTAATTTGAGTTATAATGGTGTTTCTGCTATGCAGACTATGATGACTTATAAAGCTGTAAAGTATGGTAAAGTTAATTTACCATTGACCATAAAAATAAGTGAAGTTACAGAGGATTTAGGAGTTGTGGGGACGGAACTAAAATCAAATAAAAAGGTTTTAGAAGGAGCAGTTCTTGGGACAAAAGTTTTTGATGGGAATGTAAGGGCGATAAATATTATAAATTCATCGAATAACAATTCTTTGTTGAACAGAGAAGCAGGAATTAGAATTAATTTAGATAAAGCATTTTTTCAGCAAAAGATAGCGAATAAAAATGGAGCTACTGAGTTGGCTTCAGAAAGTGCTTTTGTGAATCATTTTAAGGGATTAAGATTTTATGTAGAGGAAAATGATGGATATCTGTTAACATTCGCACCGAATGAAGTGAAAATGACGATGTATTATTCTAATGATTCTTCTAAAGGAAATGCATTGTCTTTAAATTTAGGCTCTTCAAATGTGCATTTGAGTCAAATAGCTTACAATAGAAGTTCTGTTTTTAATACGATTATGAATAATATCAATACTACTGATGGAGATGCATTACTTTATGTTCAAGGAATGGGAGGGTCAGGAGTTGGTGTAAAGCTTTTAGGGGTGGCTGTAGAGAGTCTTAAAAAACAGTATCAGGAAAAGAAATCAGCAATTCTTTCCGCTAAAATTAGATTATATACTGCAAATATTTGGAATAATACCTATGCAAAGCCATCTAGTTATTTGGTTAAAGAATTAGGAAGTGATAGTTTTTTAACCGATTTGATAACGATGCAAACAAATGCAAACTATTCTTTGGTAAGGGCTTATACTATAAATAATAATTCTGCTTATTACGATATTGATATAACAAAAACAATCAAAGATATTGTAGAAAAAGGAGTTATAAGTAAAGATTTGGTTATCAATGTGGGGAATTATTTAAGAGGAGCTAATGGCTCTTTGGTAAGTGAGAGTTATAATTCTAATGTTTATTCTCCTAATAGGGTGATTTTAGTAGGAACTGATGTTGCAAATGAAAATAGGGCAAAATTAATTGTAACAAATGTTGCAAAATAATATAAATAAAAACCAAAAGAGGAAAAATATATGTGTGGAATAGTAGGATATACAGGACACAGAAAGGCTTATGATATTGTTATCAATGGTCTTAAAAGATTAGAGTATAGAGGTTATGATAGTGCAGGAGTGATATTAGAAGGAGATAATGATACTTTTGAATTGAGAAAAACTAAGGGGAAAGTTTCTGATTTAGTAGAAATTTCTAAAGAATTACAGGATTTTGCTCATGTGGGAATGGGACATACGAGATGGGCTACCCATGGAGTTCCAAATGATATAAATTCACATCCTCATTTGTCTAATGATGGGAAAATTGCAGTTGTTCATAATGGTATTATAGAAAATTATGATACTATAAAGAGAATGTTGATAGATAAGGGATTTATTTTTGTTTCTGATACGGATACAGAAGTATTTGTTAATCTAGTACAATATATTATGGACAGTCAGAATATAGATTTTCCTACTGCTGTAAGGTATGCACTTAATGAAGTCTATGGGGCGTATGGAATTACGGTAATGCATAAGGATTATCCAGGAGTGTTGGTGGTTGCCCGCTTAGGTTCTCCATTAGCTATTGGTGTGGGAGAAAATGAATATTTTGTAGCATCTGATGCTTCTCCATTTGTAGAATTTACTAAAGAAGCTATTTATTTAGAAGATGGTCATATGGCGATACTTTCTTTAGAGAAAGGTATTGATATTAGAGCTATAGCTGATAATCAGGTAGTTGTTCCAGAAGTGCAAGAGTTAAAATTAAGTTTGGAGCAAATAGAAAAAGGTGGTTATGATCATTTTATGCTAAAAGAAATTTTTGAACAGCCTAAATCAGTTTTGGATACAATGAGAGGGCGTCTTTTGGTTGATGAAGGGGTAATTAAAATGGCAGGGATTTGGGATTATTTAGAGAAATTTACTAAAGCAGAGAGGATTATTATTGTTGCTTGTGGGACATCTTGGCATGCAGGATTGATTGGGGAATATTTGATAGAAGAATTTGCAAGAATTCCAGTAGAGGTGGAGTATGCATCGGAATTTAGGTATAGAAATCCAATCATCACAAGTAAAGATATTGTCATCGCTATTTCTCAATCTGGAGAGACGGCAGATACTATGGAAGCAATAAAGTTGGCGAAAAGTAAAGGTGCTTTTGTTTTTGGTATTTGTAATGTAGTAGATTCTTCTATTGCAAGGTATACAGATGCAGGAGCTTATACACATGCAGGACCAGAGATAGGAGTAGCATCTACCAAGGCATTTACTGCACAGTTGACTATTTTATCTCTATTAGCATTAAAATTAGGAAAGCATAATGGTAATTTAAGCAATCATGATTTTATGAATTTAGTAGCTGAATTAGATGCTATTCCAAAGAAAATAGAGGAGGTTTTAAAGTCTACTCATGATTATTTGAAGGAAATAGCTAAAGATTTTATTGAGTCTACTAATTTCTTATATTTAGGAAGAGGATATAATTTCCCAGCAGCATTGGAAGGTGCATTGAAATTGAAAGAAATATCTTATATTCATGCTGAGGGATATCCTGCGGCAGAAATGAAACATGGACCTATTGCTTTGATAGATGAGAATATGCCGATTGTCATCATAGCTCCTAAAAAAGGACATTATGATAAAATAGTGAGTAATGTTCAAGAAATTAAAGCAAGAAAAGGGAAAATTTTAGCTGTAGTGAATAAAGGAGATAAACAGGTTGCAGAGATGTCTGATTATGTGATAGAAATCCCTGAAGTATCGGAGTGTTTCTCTCCAATTTTAGCTTCTGTTCCGCTTCAAATATTATCTTATTATATAGCGGTTTATAGAGGCGTAAATGTAGATCAGCCAAGAAATTTGGCAAAATCTGTAACGGTAGAATAAATATAATTTAGAATAAAATATAAAAAGATATAATGAAAAGAATAGTTCTTTTATTATCGGCGACTTCTTTAGTTTTGACCTCTTGTTCTTTCGGAGGAGGAAAAAGAGGAAGGGCAGGTAAACCAGATACCAAAGGAGAATTGGTATCTCGAGAGAAATCAAGTGCCTTCGTAGTGGAGAGACCTTATGGAATGGTTGCTATTTCAGGAGGTTCTTTTGTGATGGGACAATCAGATATGGATTTCACGATGACCCCTGAAAAAGCTCCTTTGAAAACAGTAACAGTATCTTCATTTTTTATGGATGAGACGGAGGTTACGAATGGGCAGTATAGATTATTCATAAACTATGTGAGAGATTCTATTGCTAGGACTTTATTGGCTGAAACTGTAGGGAATGACTCTGAATATGCTTATTTAGTGCAAAAAAATGGGACTCAAAATGGATATCAAGAGTTTATAGAATCTCAAGGAGGGAGAGATGGTTATGATGAGTCTAAAAGATTGGACTGGTCTGTGCCTCTAGAATGGAATATTAATAGATACCCAGATGCTCAATATGCAGAGGTACTAGAGAGTATGTATGTAACTCCTGAAAAAAGGGTAAATAATGAGCGAGTGCTGGATACTAAAAAATTATTGTATTCATACCAATGGGAAGACACTTCTCGTAATAAGAGAAATAGCATAGCAGTGTATCCGGATACAATGGTTTGGGTGAAGGATTTTAACTATGCTTATAATGAGCCATTATTTAATCAATATTTTTGGCATAAAGCCTATAAAGACTATCCTGTAGTGGGGGTTACTTGGGATCAAGCTAGAGCCTATGCTGATTATAAGACGAAAGCAAAAACAGATTATAATAATAAGTTAAAGAATAAGAAGCAAAAGCCAATGAAGTTTAGACTGCCTACGGAGGCGGAATGGGAATATGCGGCTCGTGGTGGTTTAGAAAATGCAACTTATCCTTGGGGAGGACCTAGTCTGATGGATGACAGAGCTTGTTATTTAGCAAATTTTAAGCCTAAAAGAGGAAATTATATAGAAGATGAAAAGAAGGGTACTTATATGTATACTGCTCCTGTGAAGAAGTTTCCTAAGAATGGGTATGGACTTTATGATATGGCAGGAAATGTAGCAGAATGGACAGAGTCTCCATATAATAATTCTACCTATTTATTCTCATCTACATTAAATCCTAACTTATCTAATGAAGCGTATAGGGAGGTGAAAAAATCCGTAAGAGGAGGATCTTGGAAAGATGTAGGATATTTGTTGATGGTAGGAGCAAGAGATTGGGAAAGAAAAGATTCAGCGAGAAGCTATATAGGATTTAGAACGGTACAAGATATTCCAGAGGGAGCATCAAGAACTCAAAAAAGAAGATAAAATCAATCAATATTAAATAAAAAAATAAAAGTTATGTTCAAAACAAAAGAAGGAATATTAAATTTTGTGTATTCAATAGGTGCAGCAATAGTGGTTTTAGGAGCATTGGTTAAAATTACTCATATATCAATCCCTGGAGTGAGTGGTAATTTCATTTTAGGATTTGGTTTAGCGGTAGAAGCATTGATTTTTGTGTTGTTTGCATTTAACCCTCCTGCTGATGAAAATAAATATTCATGGGAAAATGTTTATCCAGAGCTTTTGGATCCGAATGCAGAACCAAAATCAAAAAAAGTGGGAGAAAAAGTTTCCCATCAAGTTGTTTCTAATACATCGGGAGCAGAGGGAGCTTTATCTGAAAAATTAGATAAAATGTTAGAAGAAGCAAAGTTAGATGCAGCTGTATTTGAAAAATTACAAGCGGGAATAGATAGACTATCTACTTCTGTGGAGCAAATGAATCAATCTGCGGAGCAATCTGAGAAATTTAATCAAGAATTGAAAAATCTTACTGATAACCTAAATAACTTGAATAAAGTTTATGGCAATATGCTTAATGCTATGAAGTCTTAAATTTCTCTTAGCGTTTATTTTTTAGATAACAATTAATTAAAAAGAATTAAAGAAATGGCAAAAGAGAAATTATCACCTCGTCAGAAGATGATTAACTTGATGTATCTGGTGTTTATTTCTATGTTAGCAATGCAGATAGATCAAGAAATTATTAGGTCTTATTTTGATACTAATGCCTCATTGGAAGAATCAAGAAGGCTGACGGAACAAAAAAATGATAAGATTTTTGAAGAAACTTTAAAGGCTAAAGCTGAAAATAACGAAGCATCTGCTGTGTACTATCAGAATTATTTGGAATTAAAGGGAAAAATAAATGATTTAGTTTCATTTATTGATGGTATTAAAAGTGATTTGAAGAAAGATGCAGGATATGAATTTGAAAAAAATATAGATAAAAATTTTTCTGCATTAAATAATACGGAAGCTTCTACCAAAAAGTTTTTTGAATCAGGAGATGAGGATAGTCCTTCTAAAATAGCTCAAGATTTGAAAGTAAAGATAGAAAATTTGAGAAGTTTTATCAATAAAACTTTCGGAAAAAATCAAGATTTGAAATCTGTGGTAGATAGGGCAAATGTTAGACTTATAACTGATAAGAAAAATGGAAAAGATTGGTTGGTTTATAGTTTTTATAATCAACCGTTAGTTGCTGCATTATCTAATCTTGAAGTAGTACAATCAGAGGTGAGAAATTTACAATCTGATGCTTTAGCGTTAATGTTGAGGGAACAAGTAGATGCAGATATTCAGTTTAATGCATATGAAGCATTTGTTGCGGGACCTACAGTAGTAGTGCAGGGACAACCAGTAGAAGCAAAGGTGTTTATAGGAACTTATTCTAATGACCCCAATATTTCTTTCACGGGAGTAGATAGGGTATCTAATGGAATGGGGGTGAAATCATTGTCAGGAAGTGGAGTAGGGGAACATACTTTTAGCGGAACAGTGTCTTATAAAAATGCCAAAGGGGAAATGGTAGCGTTACCGTTTAAGCATAATTATACAGTGATAGCGGGAACTCAAGAGGTAAAATTACAGAGTGGAGCTTTGGTTTCTGCAGATAAAATGAATGTGTTATATAGAGGGGTAGAGAATCCTATTTCGGCATCTATGTTGGGAGTGGATAATTCCACTGTAACTCTTACAGCTTCAGGTGCTAGTATTTCTGGTGGAAAAGGAAAATGGATTGTAAGACCTGGAGCAGGAAATATTGTGAATATTACTATTTCAGGGAAACAACCTAATGGTAAAGCAGTTTCTGAAACTTTCCCTTTCCGTGTGAAGAGTGTTCCAGCACCACAAGGACAAATTAGAAACCAAAATGTAGTTTCTATGCCAGCATCTTCTATTGCTAATCAAGTGGTATCTTGTGCGATTCCTGATTTTGATTTTCCAGTTTCCTTCCAAGTAACAGGATTTAGCTTCAAAGTGCCAGGGAAAGCCGCTACTTATGTAAGTGGAAATTCTATGAAATCTGTAGAGGCTTTGACCAAAAATTTAAGAGCAGGAGATATTTGCTATGTTTTTGGTATTCAGGCTACAGCAACAGGATTAGGAGGGCAGATGCTTAAAAATATTAGTCCAATCGTTATAAATGTTCAGTAATTTTTAGATCAAAAATGATGAAAAATAAACAAATAATAGGTGGTTTATTAATGCTAATCTCAGGGTTTGCATTTTCTCAATCCATTCTCAATGCTACATCTCCAGAAGAATTGAGACAGTTAAGAGAGGAGCGTCAAGAAAGAAAAGGTGATTCTCTTGTATCTATTAAAGTGGAACCTTTGAAATATGGGTATATAGAGGATAAAGATATTTTGAGAAGTAAAGTTGTTTGGGAAATTATTGATTTGAATGAAAAAATCAATCAACCTTTCTACTATAATTCAGATGGAATTGTGTCATCAAGTAAATCTTTGTATCAAATACTTTTAGATGGTGTGAATGATGGTTCTATCAAGGAAGTATATGAAGATGAGTTATTTACTCGCAGATTAAATTTAGAGGAAATCCAGAGAAGAACAAGATATACAGTGCTGAGCGATGCTTATATTGAAAGGATAAATGCGGGAGAGCAAGTATCCGAAGAAGAAAAGCAACAATACATTGATGTTTATGAAACTAAAACAGAGAATGTGAAGATGCTTAAAATTAAAGGAATGTGGTATATCGATAGAAGAGATGGACAGATGAAGTATAGGCTATTAGGTATTGCTGCGATGGGAAAAGACCCTGCATCAATGGCATTAAGAGGGCCTAATGGAGAGTCACTTTCTGAGAATGATGAGTTGATAGATTTATTTTGGATTTTCTATCCAAGTGCTAGGGAACTATTAGCAAATTCTATTGTTTTCAATAGTAAAAATCTTTCTTCTGATATATCTTTTGATGATGTTCTGAATGCTAGGAGATTTTCTTCTGTTATTTATAAGTCAGAGAATGGCTATGGGACAGGTGTTATCCAAGATTACATTCCAAATGACGCTGATGCTCAACTTGAAGAAAGTGAAAGAATCAAAGAGCAGATTTTGGAAATGGAGAATGATATGTGGAATTATTAAATTTTATAATTTTAACAAAAACCTAAGTATTTTGCTTAGGTTTTTTTCATAATTTTGCAGTATGAAAAAGGTAGATTATATAGTTGTAGGAGATGGTTATGCCGCTCTATTTTTTGCACATCAGTTATTAAAAGAAAATAAGAGTTTTATAATTTTTTCAGAGGGAAAAAAGAGTGCTTCGCAGATTTCTGCAGGGATGATTAATCCTGTGGTATTGAAAAGATTTACTTCTTTTTGGTTGGCAAAAGAGCAAATTACATTTTTGAATCAAACTTTGGCTGAAATCAAGCAATATACAGGAAAAGATTATTTAATTAAACATCCGATTCAAAGAATTTTTCATGATGAAGGAGAAAGGGAACTGTGGAAAAAGAAAATGAAAGATGAAGGGCTAAAAGATTTTTTACATCCTGTATTTGAAGATTTGCATATTGTTAAAAATCCTTATAGTTCGGGGCGAGTAAATCATTCCGCGAGATTGAATGTACAGTCTTTCTTTGAAGATATATTAGCTTATTTATACAAAAATGAATATTTAATCAAGGAAAGATTTGATTATGATGTATTAGATGTAGAAAAGAATCAGTATAAGGATATAGAGTTTAAGCATGTTATATTTGCGGAAGGTATGGGGGTTAAACAAAATCCTTATTTCAAAGATATTCCTGTAAATATTAACAAAGGTCATCATATGGTGGTTCATCTTTCTAAGCCATTAGATGTGGAATTTACTATAAAAAAGAAGCATTTTATTTTCCCATTGGAAGATGGTAACTATTATTACGGAGGAACTTACGACAGAGAGCGAACAGATGAGAAAATAGACGAAGAAGCTAAGAAGCAGTTGATAAATGGATTATCACAATTTTATCCTGAAGAGTTTTCAGTGGAAGCGGTTAACATAGGTTTCCGTCCAACAGTGATTGATAGAAGACCGATTTTGGGAAGACATAAAGAATATGATAACTTATATGTATTCAACGGATTAGGTGCAAGAGGGATTCTGAATGGGTGTTATTTTTCCAAAGAATTGTTTGATTTTATAGAAAGCAAAAAAGAATTGATGCCAGAGGTAAATCTTAAAAGATTTGAATAAAAAAAGTCGGTGAGTTTTTTCGCCGACTTCTTTGTTTTTATAGTTGAATATTATCAATCAATCTTACTCCATCAATCACCACTACGATGAAGGCTCTGTAAGTTTCGCCACTTTTTATTTCAGAAATTTCTCGTAAAGTTTTTTCATTGGCAATGATGAAATATTCTAACTCAAAGTCAGAATTATTGAATGTATTTTCCACAAATTGGTGAATTTCATCAAGTGTTTGCTGATGAAATAGGTCTTTAACTTTAACTAATGTTTCAAAGATAATTTTTGCGGTTTCTCTTTGTTCAGTGGTTAGCCTCATATTGCGAGAACTCATTGCCAAGCCATTTTTTTCTCTATAAATCGGCATTCCAATGATATTGATAGGTAGAGATAATTTTTCAACTAATTTTTTGATAATCATAAGCTGTTGAAAATCTTTTTCTCCAAAATAAGCATTATTAGGTTGAACTTGTCGGAAAAGTTCTTCTACAACGGTACCTACTCCATCAAAGTGTCCTGGGCGGAATTTCCCCTCCATTTCATTTTCTAAACCTTCAAAATTGTAATTTTTCCGTTCAAGACCATTTGAGTAAATATCCTCAATTTGTGGTATGTATACCGCATCTACATTTTGTGTTTGCTGTAGAAGTTCAATATCTTTTTCTATTGTTCTTGGATATTTTTTTAAATCTTCGGGGTTATTAAACTGGGTAGGATTTACAAAGATGGAAGAAATTATAATATCATTTTCTTTTCTGGCTTTTTCATAAAGAGAAAGATGTCCTTCATGTAAGGCTCCCATCGTAGGGGCGAAACCTATTTTTTGCCCATTTTCTTTAATTTTTAAGATATAGTCAGAGAGTTCTTGTCTATTTTTTAAGATTTTTACCATAATTAAATTGGATTAATTTCAAGGCAAAAGTAAGCAAAATTTCATTGATTTTTTTCCTTAAAAGTATCAATTTATTTTGTAAATTTGTCGGAATAATAATTTATAAGAACTTTTAATTTATTAACATTATGTCAAAAATCAAAGTAGGAATCAACGGATTCGGAAGAATTGGGAGTTTAGTTTTCAACGCGATGGTTGAAAGGAATAATATTGAGATAGTTGGTATCAATGACCTTGTAAATGCTGAATATATGGCGTATATGCTAAAATATGATTCTGTGCATGGGAAATTCCCAGGAGAGGTTTTCGTGGAAGGAAATGATTTGGTAGTAAATGGAAAAAGAATTAGAATTACAGCAGAAAGAGACCCTAATAATTTGAAATGGAATGAAGTAGGTGCTGAATACATTGTAGAATCTACAGGTCTGTTTTTATCAAAAGATACGGCATCGGCTCACCTGAATGCTGGTGCGAAAAAGGTAGTACTTTCTGCCCCTTCAAAAGATGATACACCGATGTTTGTAATGGGAGTAAATCATAAAGAATTAAAGGCTGACCAAGCGATTTTTTCTAATGCATCTTGTACTACAAACTGCTTAGCTCCTTTGGCAAAGGTCGTTCATGATAATTTCGGTATCGTGGAAGGTTTGATGACGACAGTTCATGCTACGACGGCAACTCAAAGAACGGTAGATGGTCCTTCTGTAAAAGATTGGAGAGGTGGGCGTTCAGCATTATTGAATATTATTCCTTCTTCTACAGGAGCTGCTAAAGCTGTAGGAAAGGTAATACCTTCTCTTAATGGTAAATTGACTGGTATGGCATTTCGTGTGCCTACAGCAGATGTTTCTGTAGTAGATCTTACGGTAAGATTAGAAAAAGAAACTTCTTATGATGAAATCGCTGCGGCAATAAAATCTGCATCAGAGGGAGAGTTAAAAGGTATTTTAGGATACACAGAAGATCCTGTGGTTTCACAAGATTTTGTGGGAGATAAGAGAACTTCTATCTTTGATAAAGGAGCGGGAATTATGCTTTCTCCGAACTTTGTGAAATTGGTATCTTGGTATGATAACGAAACAGGATATTCTAATAAATTAACGGATTTATTAACGCATTCTGCAAGTATATAGACATTAGAATTAAATTTATAAACTACTCTTTTTTAAGAGTAGTTTTGTTTTGGTAATAAAAAAATATACACTATGAGAAAGTTTTTTTTGATTTTAGTTTTTCAGTTTTATTTTGTATTTCCGCAAAATATTGGAGTGGTAAGGAATTTTGATCCAAATTTAAAACATATTCATTTAAAAGGAATGTGGAATTATCATCCTGAAAAAGTTGAAGATTTAGATTATGATCTCTCTCCTTTTATAGATTCTTTGTTTATAGAACGAAATATTAAATATTCGGAATATAATGATTTTGATTTTGAAATTTTTTTGAAACCAAATACAACAAAACGAATAGAAAAAAAATTATATGAATATTGTAAAGAAAAGAATTTGGATGCTATTATTATTTTATTGGAAGGAAATTACTACCATAGTTTAGACCCTTTAAAAGGAATGCACGGAATGTATAGTTATGCAATTTTAACTCATAAAAATTCTAAAAAATATATTCAATATGCGAATAGGATATCTCCTATTTACTATACAGTGAAAAGTAAAGTAGTGAAATATCCGTTAGAAAGTAGAAAAAATGGCATGAGTTTTCCTTTAAAAGCCTTTAAAATAGGGAAACAGGCATTTGATGAAGAAACAAATACTCTTCTTGATAGGGAAGAGCAGAAGAAATTATTTTTAGATGAATTTCATAGGAGAATTAGAATTAATTTTCAACGAATATTTGATGATATATTATAGTGGATTTGAGAAATCTGTATAAGAAATATAAAGATGGGTATTTTGCTCATCTTTTTTATTAAATAATATTTCAATATAAGCAAAACGCTCATATTTACCACCAGAAAGCACATCAATATGAGCAAAACGCACCTTCGGATGAGTAAAAAGTTTATTTGGATGAGTAAAATGCTGATATTTTGAATACTCAAAATAAAACCTTAAATTCGCAGTAAAATTTTGATAAGATGAATTACGATATTATTGTTATAGGAGCAGGGCCTGGTGGTTATGTAACGGCAATCAGAGCAGCTCAGTTGGGTTTTAAAACAGCGATTATAGAGAGAGAAAATTTAGGGGGGATTTGTCTTAATTGGGGGTGTATCCCTACAAAAGCTTTGCTGAAATCAGCACAAGTATTTAAGTATATCAATCATGCTGAGGATTTTGGTTTAAATCCTGTGGAGGCAGGTTTCGAGTTTTCTAATGTGATACAAAGAAGCAGAGGAGTATCAGAGAAAATGAGTAAAGGGGTAGAGTTTCTGTTGAAGAAAAATAAAATAGATGTTATTTTTGGAAATGCAAAAGTAAAAGCAGGAAAAAAAGTTGCCGTAGAAAAAGATGGAGAGGTAGCGGAATATTCTGCGGAGCATATTATTTTAGCGACAGGAGCCCGTTCAAGAGAATTACCAAATCTGCCACAAGATGGTAAGAAGGTTATCGGATATAGACAAGCTTTGACACTTCCTAAACAACCGAAATCTATGATAGTAGTGGGTTCAGGTGCGATAGGTGTTGAGTTTGCTTATTTTTATGCAACAATGGGAACTCAGGTGACGATTGTAGAGTTTATGCCAAATATTGTTCCTGTAGAAGATGAAGAAGTTTCCAAACATCTAGAGAGAGCTTTCAAAAAGGCTAAAGTTAAGGTAATGACAAGTGCTTCAGTAGAATCCGTAGATACTTCAGGAGAGGGAGTTGTTGCTAAAGTAAAAACAGAAAAGGGAGAGGTAGAGCTGCAAGCTGATATTTTACTTTCTGCAGTGGGAGTTACAGCTAATATAGAAAATATTGGTTTAGAAGAAGTGGGAATTCAAACCGATAGAGGTAGGGTTTTAGTGAATGAATGGTACCAAACTTCTGTGCCTGGATATTATGCGATAGGAGATATTATTCCTACTCAAGCATTAGCTCATGTAGCTTCAGCGGAAGGAATTACTTGTGTAGAAAAAATTAGGGGATTAGAGGTAGAGAGAATAGATTATGGTAATATACCAGGGTGTACTTATTGTATTCCAGAGATAGCTTCAGTAGGACTTACGGAGAAACAAGCAGTAGAAAAGGGATATGAAATAAAAGTAGGAAAATTCCCATTTTCTGCAAGTGGAAAAGCGACAGCAAATGGAGATACTGATGGTTTTGTAAAAGTTATTTTTGATGCTAAGTATGGGGAATGGTTAGGCTGTCATATGATAGGAACTGGGGTTACGGAGATGATTTCTGAAGCAGTGGTTGCGAGAAAATTAGAAACTACTGGTCATGAAATTCTAAAATCAGTGCATCCGCATCCTACATTATCAGAGGCGGTGATGGAAGCGGTAGCTGCTGCTTATGGAGAGGTTATTCACATTTAGTTTTAATGATAAATCCATTCTGTAATGAGTGGATTTTTTTATAACTTTGTTCAAAAGGCTTTAGAAAAGCTTCTTTATAAATTTTTAAGAAATGGAAAACACATTTATACAAAACATCCCGTTAGAATATTTTGTGATATTGAGTAGTATTATGTTTTGTTTGGGAGTTTTAGGAGTTTTACTTCGTAGAAATGCAATTATTGTTTTAGGTTGTATCGAGCTGATGCTTAATGCTGTTAATTTACTTTTAGTTGCATTTTCAGCATATCGAGGAGATGTAGAGGGGCAGATATTGGTGTTTTTTATTATGGTGGTGGCAGCTGCAGAGGTTGCGATAGGATTAGCAATTATCATGATGATGTATCGTAATAAACGCTCTGTGGATGTAGAAATTTTCAATAAATTAAAAGGTTAAGGTGATGGAGGTATTATATATCATTATTTTATTGCCTTTATTGGGGTTTGTAATCAATGGACTTTTTGGAAAATTTTTGCCTAAAATAGTGGTTGGTAGTTGGTCTACTGCAGTGGTGTTTTTGGCTTTTTTGTTATCGTTAAAGTTGTTTTTAGGAATGATAAATGATACTTCTCCACAGATTTTTAAGGTTTTTGAATGGTTTCATATTCATCATTTAGCAGTAGATTTTAGTTTTCAATTGGATCAATTATCCATTATTATGATGATGATAATTACAGGAATAGGAACTTTAATTCACTTGTATTCTGTTGGATATATGGAAAACGACGAGGGATTTTATAAGTTTTTTGCTTATCTTAATCTTTTTATTTTTTTCATGTTGTTGTTAGTTTTGGGGAGTAATTATTTGGTTTTATTTGTGGGTTGGGAAGGAGTAGGACTTTGTTCATTTTTATTGATAGGTTTTTGGTTTAAAAATGAGGAGTATGGTAAAGCGGCACGGAAGGCTTTTATCATGAATAGAATAGGAGATTTAGGATTATTGATAGGGATTTTTGTAATTGCATATCATTTCGAAACTTTAGAATTTTTAAGTATTCAAAAGAGCCTTGAAGAGATGAGTATTGACAATTTTGTTTTGCTATCAATTACCATAAGTTTTTTTATTGGTTCAATTGGGAAATCTGCTCAAATACCACTTTTTACATGGCTTCCCGATGCGATGGCTGGGCCTACGCCAGTTTCGGCACTTATTCACGCAGCAACGATGGTTACTGCGGGGATTTATCTAATCGTTCGTTCTCATTTCTTTTATGATTTGACGCCTTTTGTTTTGGATTTTATTTTAGGAATAGGGTTGGTAACATCTTTGATAACAGCTTTTATTGGGGTAAGACAAAACGATATTAAAAAAGTTTTAGCATATTCTACGGTCTCGCAGTTGGGATTTATGGTAATGGCTTTGGGGGTGGGGGCTTATATTACGGCAATGTTTCATTTAATAACTCATGCATTTTTTAAGGCATTACTGTTTTTGGGGGCAGGGTCGGTAATTCATGCGATAGGAGGCGAACAAGACATGCGTTTTATGGGAGGACTGAGAAAGAAAATTCCATTAACTTATTGGACTTTTTTTATCGGAACTTTGGCGATTTGTGGGGTGCCTCCATTGTCAGGGATGATTTCAAAAGATGAAATTTTGGTGATGCTTTATGCTAAAAATCCTATGATTTGGATAATGGCAATGATAAGTTCAGGGCTAACGACTGCTTATATGTTCAGATTATTATTATTGACTTTCTTTGGGGAGTTTAGAGGAACTAAAGAGCAAGAAAAAAAGATTCACGAAAGCCATTGGATAATGACTTTACCATTAATAGTATTGTCTATATTGTCAATAGTAGGAGGGATAATAAATCTTCCTCATTTTATAGTAAGTGGTAAATTTCAGTTTTTGAGTCAATGGTTGCAATCGGTCGTAAAATCTCATCATTATCAAATTTCTTTTCAAGCGGAAATGTTCTTATTGGTATTGACATTGATGATAATAGGTACGATTATTTTATGGGTAAGGAAGAAATATGTTTTAGATGGGAAAATCCCTCTTTCAGAAGAAAGTTATCAAGGCTGGGAAAAGTTCTCAGCTCATAAACTTTATATTGATGATTTCTATCAAAAAAAGATTGTAAAAAAGATAGAATATACAGCAAGAATTGTTGAAAAATTTGATAGGGAAATTTTAGATGAGTTGGTAAATTCTATTGGTTTTGGTGCGAAAATAAAAGGGGAATTTTTGAGAAAAATCCAAAATGGAAGCGTGGAAACTTATCTTTTATTGATGTCGTTTGGTATGGGGATTATATTGATGATAATACTTTTAATATAGATTATAAGGTATGTGGCTGTTATTATTTTTAATTTTTTGTCCTTTGGCAGGAGCTTTGTTGGTTTTTAGCGTTAAAAAATCACAGGGGAGTTATTGGGCATTGTTTTTTGCGATGATGGAGATGCTGGGGACTTTATTCATATGGGCTGATTTTGACAAGAAAACTACCGTATCAGAGAATTTATTTTATCAAATTAAAGTGCCATGGTTGGAGGTTATCAATAGTAATTTGCATTTTGGGATTGATGGAATTGGTATGCTAATGTTATTTTTGGTTAATGTTTTATTACCATTAATTGTACTTTCTGCATTTAATGAAAAGAAACCTTATCCAAATAATTTTTTTGGATTGATATTACTTATGCAATTTGGTTTAGTAGGTGTTTTTACTACATTAGATGGATTGTTATTTTACTTATTTTGGGAGTTAACTTTGATTCCTATATGGTTTGTTTCAGGATTATGGGGGCAGGAGGATAAACGCATTCAGGTAACGAGAAAGTTTTTTATCTATACTTTTTGTGGGTCTTTGTTTATGTTGGTAGGGTTGATTTATGTCTATCAATTTTCGGATAGTTTTGCTCTATTGGATTTATATAGAGTGAAGTTGGATTTGAATCAAGAGATTTTAGTTTTTTGGTTGATTTTTTTCGCTTTTGCAGTGAAATTTCCGCTATTTCCATTTCATACATGGCTACCAGATACTCATACTTATGCCCCTACTCAAGGGTCAATGTTACTTTCTGGAATTATGTTAAAAATGGCTGTTTATGGTATGATTAGGTATCTTCTTCCTATTGTACCTAATGCTATTGGAGGATTTTCTGGTGAGTTGGTCATTATTTTTGCAATAATTGGAGTGCTTTATGGAGCGATGATAGCCTTGATTAGTAAAAATATTAAAACGATAATCGCCTATTCTTCTATTTCGCATTTAGGAATGATGGGGGTGGGGATTTTGGCTTCAACTTATTTAACGGTAAAAGGTAGCTTTACAACGGAAGGAGCAGAAGGGGCGATGCTCCAAACGATGGCACACGGAATCAATGCAGTGGGTTTGTTTTATTGTGCGGATATTTTGTATAAAAGATTTCATACTAAAGATATTACCCAAATGGGAGGAATGGCTAGGGTAGCTCCAAAATTTGCGGTACTATTTATTATTTTGATTTTTGGAGCGATGGCAGTGCCTTTGACGAATGGTTTTGTTGGAGAGTTTATTTTATTGAAAACAATTTTTGATTACAATAAAATCTTGGGAATTATTGCAGGATTGAGTATTGTTTTAGGGGCTGCATATCTGTTAAGATTATATTCAAAGGTGATGTTTGGAGAAGGTAATGAAAAGGTTTTGTCTCAAATTCAAGATGTTTCTTGGATAGAATTTTCCGTGTTATTGGTTTTGGTTGCATTAGTAATATTATTTGGTATTTTTCCTAATTTTATTTTAGATTTAGTGAGAGAACCATTAAATATTATTTTCCAAACTGTACAAGATAAGGTGAAGTTATAAATATAATTCTGAGAAATAGTGAGTGTATTAGTTATTGTTTTTCTAACGGGAGTTTTGACTTTATTTTTAAAAGGTAAATGGGTAAATAATATTGCAATATTAGGTACTTTGGTCGCTTTTATTGTGAGTTTTTTTTCAGAAATTTATTTTGGAAATTCTTACCAAAAAATGTTTTGGTTTGATGAACATGCTACATTATTGACCAAGATTACATTGGTGGTAAATGTTCTGATTTTATTTTTGGGAGATTTTGCCTTGTATCGGCATAGAAATCATCAGCCAGAGATGTATGCTTTAGTGTTATTTTCTTTATGCGGAGGATTTTTATTATTTGGCTTTCAGAATATTATGGTGTTGTTTTTAGGAGTTGAGATATTGTCAATTCCTCTTTATGTTTTGGCGGGGAGTGAGAAAATAGATTTGCGGTCGGTGGAGGCATCTGTAAAATATTTTTTAATGGGAGCTTTTGCGACTGGTTTTCTGCTTTTTGGTTTTGCTTTATTGTATGGAAGTGTTGGGAGTTTTGATTTAGAAACTATTAGTCAATTCAGTCAAAAACAAGGTGGAAATACGAAATTTATTTTAGGGGCAATATTTGTTTTGGGAGCTATGGCATTTAAGGTGGCAATGGTTCCTTTCCATATGTGGTCTCCAGATGTGTATTATGGTTCGCCTACATGGATAACTCTATTTATGGCATCAGTTGTTAAAATAGCAGGTTTTTATGCCTTTTTTAGGTTGATGAATATCGCTTTTATAGGAATTAGAGAAGATTGGTTGTTAGTTTTATACGGAATGATAAGTTTAACGCTTTTGGTAGGAAGTTTTTTAGGATTGGTACAAGATGATGTCAAAAAGATGTTGGCGTATTCCAGTATAGTGAATGTAGGATATATAGGATTGGTATTTTTTGGAGCGGATGAAAATTCGGTGCAGAATTTGGCATTTTATTTATTGGCTTATTCTTTGGCGAATGTAGGGGTATTTATGGGTGTGATTTGGGTAGAAAAATATAAAGAAAGTACTTTTTATCATTCTTTTAATGGTTTGGCAAAAAGTCAAAAATTATTAGCTTTAACAATTTCTATTTCATTGTTGTCCATGGCAGGAATTCCTTTTACAGCAGGGTTTATGGGGAAATTAGGAATGTTTTTACCAGCCGTGAAAGATAGTCTTTTTTTAGTTATTTTGGCAGTATTGGCATCAGTCATAAGTGTGGCATACTATTTAAGACTGATAATGTCAATGTATTTTCAAAAAGGAGGAAATAATCAATTTACTCGGAAATTAAATTTGAGTTATCAATTGATAGCAATATTCGTGATTGTTTTAACTTTCATTTTAGGAGTTTTAGGAAGTAAAATTTTGTATTATTTGAAATAAGTGAAAAATATTAAAATGAAAACAGATAAGGTAATTAATTATATTACAAATTGGCTTGAAAGCTATGCGGAAAATGCTAAAATGAATGGTTTTGTTGTGGGGATTTCAGGAGGGATAGACTCGGCAGTAGTATCCACATTGGCAGCAAAAACAGGTTTGAAAACATTGGTAATAGAAATGCCAATTAGACAAAAAGAAGACCAAGTGAATAGGGCAAAAGAGCATATGGCATTTTTGAAAGAGAATTATGAAAATGTAGAATGTTTGAGGGTAGATTTGACGCCTACTTTTAATACTTTTGAAAATAGTGTCAATTCTCAAAATGATTTTTTTCAAAATAGGGACTTGGCTTTTGCTAATGCTCGTTCTCGTTTGAGAATGCTGACATTGTATTATTATGGGCAAATTCACCGACTTTTAGTAACAGGGACAGGCAATAAAGTGGAAGATTTTGGGATAGGTTTCTTTACCAAATATGGTGATGGAGGGGTGGATATTTCTCCGATTGGTGATTTGACGAAAACAGAAGTTTATCATTTAGCAAAAGAATTAAAAATTGTAGAAAGTATTCAAAATGCAATTCCTACCGATGGGCTTTGGGATATCGAACGGACGGATGAGGAACAAATTGGGGCTTCCTATAAAGAATTAGAATGGGCAATGGAAAAGAAGGAAACAGCCTATACTGCTAATGATTTTGAAGGAAGAGAGAAAGAAGTTTTTGAGATTTATGAAAGGCTAAATAAAGCAATGAGGCATAAAGTAAATCCTGTACCTGTGTGTAAGATTCCTTTGGAATTAAAATAAAAAAAATATAAAAAAGTCTATCCTAACTAAGATAGACTTTTGATTTTATTCTTCTATTTGTAAAATTAAATTTTCCCATTCTTCTGTGGTATTTTTCAGCTCTTCCTTAAACTGATTATATTGGTGAAGTTGCTCTTCGGTAGGATTTATTTTAGAAAAAGTTTTCTCTAATTCAGCGATATTTTCTTCTAATTTAGCAATTTTTTCCTCTACTTTTTTTATTCTATTTTGAAGTTGTTTTTGTTCTTTGCTAATGAAATTTGTTGGCTTAGTTATTTCTTTTTCAATGTTTTTTTGCTCAATTTTAGATTCTTGTTTTTGGTCTAATTTGGCTTTTTCGGCAGATATTTCTCGAATACTTTCTTTTTGGCGATATTCTAAATATTCATCAATATTACCTAAAAACTCCTTCATTTGTCCATTTCTAAATTCAAAAATTTTATCACATAAACCTTGTAAAAACTCTCTATCGTGAGAAATGACAATGAGCGTCCCATCATAGTTTTGAAGGGCTAATTTTATAATCTCTTTGGATTGAATATCCAAGTGGTTGGTAGGTTCGTCCATGATGAGCGTATTAAATGGACGAAGGAGTAATTTGCATAGAGCTAAACGATTTCTCTCGCCTCCAGATAATACTTTGGTCTTTTTTGTAACATCTTCTCCTTGAAATAAGAAACTACCTAAAAGGTCCCTTACTCTTGGTCTGGTTTCTTCTGTAGCGGCATCTTCTGCTTCCTCCAAAACGCTTTTATTGGGGTCTAAAACTTCTTCTTGATTTTGAGCAAAATAGCCAATATTTACATTGTGTCCTAATGTCCAAGTCCCTGTATAATCTTTGATTTCTCCTGCTAAAATCTTTGCCAGAGTAGTTTTTCCTTGTCCATTTTGTCCTAAAAGTGCGATTTTCTGACCTCTATTCACGAAAAAATCCACATGGTCAAAAATCTGCTTGTCTCCATATTTTTTACCTAAATTTTCGGCTTCAAAAATCACTTTTCCAGGGACAATACTTTGCTGAAAACGAATGTTGAATTTGGATACATCTTCGTTGTCTAATTCTATTCGCTCTATTTTTTCTAATTTTTTTATTAAAGATTGAGCAAAACTCGCTTTAGTTGCCGAAGCACGGAAGCGATTGATGTTATCTTCCATTTGTTTGATTTCAGCATCTTGATTTCTTTTGGCTTGTTCTAATTTTTCTCTTCGTTCTGCCCTTAATGTAAGATATTTAGAATAGTTTGCTTTATAATCATCAATTTTTTTATTGTTGATATCAAAAGTTCTATTGCATACGGCGGTCATAAATTGTTTATCATGACTTACAAGTACTATTGCACCTGGATAATCTTTCAGAAAACTTTCTAGCCAAATGATAGACTCCATATCCAGATGGTTAGTAGGTTCATCAAGAAGCATCAAATCGTTTTTTTGTAAAAGTAATTTAGCTAATTCTATACGCATTCTCCATCCTCCAGAAAATTCATCAGTAATTTTGCTAAAATCTTCTGCTTTGAAGCCCAATCCGAGCAAAACTTTTTCTATATCGCCTTCTAAATTATAGGCATCATGGTGATGTAAAAGGTCGTTTAATTCAGTCATTTTATGGATTAACTGGCTATAATCATCGGTTTCATAGTCTGTTCTTGTGGCTAATTGATGATTAACTTCTTCAAGTTCTTTTTTCCATTGATTAATTTGTTCAAAGGCTTGCATAGTTTCGTCCCAAACGGTTCTTCCTTTAACGAAATCTAAATCTTGTTTGAGGAAGCCAATGGTAATATTACCTTCTGGGATGACATTTCCTTCATAGAAATTTATTTCTCCAGAAAGCATTTTAAGAAGCGTAGACTTTCCAGCTCCGTTTTTCCCTACAAGACCTATTTTATCTTCCTTTTTTATGGTAAAATTGACATCTCGGAAGAGATAATTCCCCGAATGATGTAGCCCTAATCCTTGAACTGATAGCATTTTAATTTGAAATTTTTGCAAAAATAAGGAAATTAAAATTGATGGGAATTATTAACTTTGTGTATTTAGAAAAGTGATTGTTTCAGAATAATAAAAAATTGAAGAAATGAATTTGAAAGGGTTATTGGTGGATAGTGAAACAAGATGTGAGCATTATCATAGTCTTTTAGATATTATTGCGATAAAATGTAAATGTTGTAATACTTTTTATCCTTGTTATCAGTGCCATCAGTTTTGTGAATCTCATGAGATGGTTCGCTGGAAAAGTTCTGAATGGAACGAAAAGGCGATTCTCTGTGGGCATTGCAAAAATGTTTTGAGTATTTGGGAGTATATGAATACGGAGGTTTGTCTTTATTGTAAAGCAAAATTTAATCCTAAATGTGCCAATCATTATCATCTTTATTTTGAAATGTGAATAGATTTTGTTTTAGGGCTTCATGCTTAAATTTATTATCTTTGCAGTTATATTTTTATAGATAATGAGAATTAAATATTATTTATTGGGCGGAATTTTTTCTGTATTGATGGCCTGTCATTCAAGCATGAATTTGGTAGATGTCAAAACACAGGAAAATATTGTTATCGGAGAAGCGATTGAAGACAAAAAGGAATTTGTGAAGTTAATAGCTCCGTATAAAGAAAAATTAGATGATAGAATGAACCAAAAAATTTCTCATACTTTGGTGGAGTTAAATAGGTCAGGGGATAATAGTAATCTTGGAGTATTGCTTTCTGATTACCTATTAGAAGGAGCAAATGACTGGGCGGTAAAGAATAAAATACCCAAAGTAGATGCTGCAATTTTGAATATCGGTGGGATAAGAAATAATATCTCGGAAGGGGATATTTTGGTGAGAAATATTTTTGAGGTAATGCCTTTTGAAAATGAGATGGTTATCGTTAAAATGAAGGGAGAGGATATTCAAGGAATTTTTGATTATTATGAGAAACATCAAAGGAATAATCCTGTGGCACAACTGAATATCACAGTGAAAGATGGGAAGTTAGAGGAAGGTTTAATCAATGGAGAACGCCCTCAAATAGGGAAAACTTATTATATTGCTACTTCTGATTATCTAGCTATGGGAGGAGATAGCATGTATTTTTTTGAAAAAGGAGAGACTATAAAAACAGATGTTATTTTGAGAAATTTATTTTTGGAATATTTTAGAAAAAATCCAGAGGTAAAGGTGAAAAATGATGTGCGTTTGAAATTTGAAAAATAAAAATGATGAATAGAAAAGAGTTTTTGAAAATATTAGGAGGAGGGTTGGCAACCACTTTAATTCCCAATAATATCTTGGCGAATAATAAAAATGAAATTAAGGGACAAAAATCAATGCGAAAAATAACGATTTTGCATACCAATGACCAGCATAGCCGCATAGAACCTTTTGAAAAAAATCATAGTAGAAATCCTAATCAGGGAGGTTTCGCCAGAAGAGCCACTCTTATAGAGCAAATCAGAAAATATGAAAAAAATGTCTTGCTTTTTGATTGTGGAGATATTTTCCAAGGAACTCCGTATTTTAATATGTTTGGAGGAGAATTAGAGTTAAAGCTGATGTCAATGATGAAATATGATGCAGCTACAATGGGGAATCATGATTTTGATAATGGATTAGAGGGATTTTTGAAAGTTTTACCCAATGCTAAATTCCCTTTTGTCTGTTCTAATTATGATTTCTCTGAAACAATTTTAGCAGGAAAAACTATTCTGTATAAAATTTTTCAAAAAGAAAATATTAAGGTGGGAATTTTTGGTTTAGGAGTAGAATTAGAAGGTTTGGTAGGGAAGAAAAATTATCAAGAAACAAAATATCTTGATCCTGTTGCTACGGCACAGCATTACGCCGATTTTCTGAGAAAAGAGAAAAAGTGTGATTTGGTAGTGTGTTTATCTCACTTGGGTTATGATTATGGAGTTCATGAACAGGAGAAAATGACAGATAAAAAAGTAGCAATTCAAACAAGTGGTATAGATTTGATTATCGGCGGGCATACTCATACTTTTTTGCCTGAACCTCAAGTGTTTCAGAATAAAAACGGTAAAAATGTTTTGGTGAATCAAGTAGGGTGGGCAGGATTATTATTGGGGAGAATAGATTTTTACTTTGATAGAAATAAGAAAATTAACGGAATATCTTGGAATAATCAGAGAATAGATGATTCTATTATGGTATAAAATGAGAAGCTGAAGATGACTGATGTAGGATATTTACTGTCTTATGTAAGGTATGGAGATCATGATGTGATAGTACATTGTTTTACTCAAAAAATGGGTTTTCAGTCTTATTTTTTGACAGGAATTTACTCTGCTAAGAATAAGAAGAAAGCATATTTAGCTCCACTTAATGAAATTACCTTTGTAACTGATGAGTATTGTAAAAGCAATATTGTTAATATCAAAAAAATAGAACAATGTAAGTCATTATATAGCAATGATATTCGCATTTCATCAATGATATTTTTTGTGGCAGAATTTTTGAGCCAAGTATTAAGAACAGAAGTGAAACAAGAAAATATATACCATGCGATTAAGGAGTTTTGTAATGCAGTGGAGAGAGAGGATTTTTATGCACATTTTATTTTCTTGGTAAAGTTTTTGAAGGTGCAAGGAGTAGCCCCATTGGTAAATGAAGCTAAGTATTTGGAACCAGAAACTGGGAGTTTTGAGATGATGGAAAGCCATCATCTGTTTAATGAAGAAATTTCAAGTTTGTGGAAAAACTATATTTTAGAGTCTGGTATTTCTAATATTAAAATGAAAAATGAATTGAAAAGGCAATTTTTAGATTCTGTTATGCTATATTGTCATTATCATTTTCCAGATTTCAAAACGCCTAAATCTTTGGAAGTGTTAAAGATGATTTTTGCAGAATAAATAGGTCTGAAATTATAAAAGTGGTAAAATGCGTTTAGATAAATTTTTATGGAGTGTTCGTTTTTACAAAACAAGAAATATCTCTGCCGAAGAAATTAAAAAAAATAGAGTGTCTATCGGAGGTCAGATAGTTAAAGCTTCAAGAGAAGTAAAGGAAGGAGAGATAATAGAGATTAGGAAAAATCAAATCAATTATAAGATTAAGATAATTCAAATTCCTAAAAGTAGAGTGGGGGCAAAGTTGGTAGCTCTCTATGTTGTGGACATGACAGAAAAAGAGCAGTACGAACTCCTTAAAATAAGAAAACTTTCACAAGATTATTATCGCCAGAAAGGATTGGGAAGACCAACGAAAAAAGATAGGAGGGATATGGATAACTTTATAGATAGTGATGAATTTTGGGATGATGAAGATGAAGAATTTTTTCTAATAGATGAAATGTGAGAAGGCTAGAAAAAAATATATTTCTATTTTTTATAGTTATTAAATAAATTTTTATTTTTGCAAAAAATATACTTTTGAAGAGAATAAGTATTATTATTTATATAATGGTTGCCTTTTTGATAGGAGGCTATCTTTATTGGTGTCCAGAGTATGCAGTGCATGTAGGAGGGATTGCTTTGTCTTTTATGATATTGAATGTAATAGTTTTGTATTTGTATCAAGGATTTAAGCAAGAATCTATATCCTTAATGAAATTTATGGGAATGAATTTTTTGAAAGATATTTTATGGGTTGTTTTTTGGATGTTTTTTATTAGAGATAATTCAGTATTAGCAATATTTATTGCGACAGTATTTTTCTTGTTGTCAATACCTTTGTATATTTCTGTATTATCGGGTATGAGAAATAATCAAAAATCTGATAAAAATCAATCTTAAATACTTTTTAACTTCAATTAAATTGAATATATTTGCAAACCAATAAAATAAAAAAATGAACCGAAGATTTTATTCATTGTTTTTAGGATTAGTGCTTACTTTGTTTTGTGGTCTTGTCTATGCGGGAGAACATGAAAGTGAGAAGGGGGAAGTATTCAATCCTTCAGAATTGATTAACCATCATATTTATGATACTCATGAGTGGCATATTGCTACTTTGAATGAAGGAGAAGAAAATGAATTTCATGTTTCAATTCCATTGCCTATTATAGTAAAAGACACTAACGGTTGGCATTTTATGATGTCAAGCGAAATTGCACATGGAGAGGTGGTTGATGGGTATACTTTGCATCACGGAGTTTTAACGAATGAGGAAGGTTTAGAAAGAGCACAAATTGTAGATTTATTTAAAGGAACTGAAAATGTTTTCTATGATTTGTCTATTACTAAGAATGTATTTGCTTTGTTTGTTTCAGTGTTGATTATATTAGGTTTATTTGTGTCAATGGCAAATTCTTATAAGAAATCACAAGTGCCGACAGGAGTGGCTAGAGTTTTTGAGCCAGTGGTTTTGTTGGTAAGAGACGGAATTGCAATTCCAAATATAGGTTCTAAAAAGTACAAGAAGTTTATGCCGTTCTTGTTATCAGTGTTTTTCTTTATTTGGTTGAATAATTTACTAGGATTAGTGCCGTTTTTTCCAGGGGGGGCGAATCTTACAGGGAATATAGCTGTAACTTTAGTATTGTCATTATTTACATTGGTTACAATTTTATTGAATGCGAATGGTGATTATTGGAAACATATTTTTTGGCCTCCAGTTCCTCTATTGTTAAAGCCGATAATGATTCCTTTGGAGATTATAGGAATATTTACGAAGCCATTTTCATTGACAATGCGTCTTATGGCTAATATTACAGCAGGGCATATTATGATTTTGAGTATCATTTCATTGATATTTATATTTAAAAATATAGGGGTAGCAGCAGTATCTGTTCCTTTGGCTTTGTTTGTGTCTATATTAGAATTGTTAGTGGCAGCGCTTCAAGCTTATATTTTTACAATTTTGTCGGCTTTGTATATTGGGATGGCTGTGGCAGAGCATCATGAAGAATCACATTAGTAAATTGAGTTCAGAATATTAACAATATAATTTTAACTAAATATTTTTTTATCATGGAACAATTAAATTATGTAGCAATTGCATTTGCTGTATTAGGTGTAGCTTACGGGATTTCTAAAATCGGTTCTCATGCGATGGATGCTATCGCTAGACAACCAGAAGCTGCTGATAAAGTACAAGCTGCAATGTTGATTGCTTGTGGTCTTATTGAAGGGGCTGGTCTTATTGGATTGATCTTCTCTGCTCCATTCATGAAATAATTTAACTATAATCTTGGTAACACGGTTGGTGCTTATCAAGATTATATTCAATTTCTATGACAAGAAAATATTTTGGAATTAATTTATAACATCAAAAATAAATAGTAATGATAACACCAGGATTAGGTTTAGTTTTTTGGATGACCTTGACTTTTGCAGTATTAATGTTTCTTTTAGCAAAATTTGCATGGAAGCCAATTCTTAGTGCTCTTAACGAAAGAGAAACATCTATTATTGATGCTCTTAATCAAGCAAAATTAGCTAGAGAGGAGGTTCAGAACTTGAAAGCAGAGAATGAGAGAATTATTCACGAAGCAAGAATAGAGAAGGATAATATCTTAAGGGAAGCAAGAGAAATAAGAGATAGAATTGTAAATGAAGCTAGGGAAATGGCTAAGGTAGAAGGAGAAAAAATGATTGAAGCGGCAAGATACACAATTGCTATGGAAAGAACAGCTGCTATTGATGAAATGAAATTACAGATTAGTAATTTATCTTTGGATATTGCAGAGGTTATTCTTAAGCAAAGATTAGAAGATAAAGAAGCTCAAAATAAATTGATAACAAACCTTTTAGATAATAAAAATTTTAATTAATCCTTTTTATGGGTACAATAAAAATTGCTAAAAGATACGCTCAGGGATTATTGGAATATACTAAAGAGGTAGGGACTACTGATGTCGTATTCAATGAAATGAAAGATGTTGCAAAAACTATTTCTGCATCTAAAGAGTTAAAGAGTTTTTTCTTTTCACCTATTATAGATACAAAGAAAAAACAGCGTATCGCAGAAGAGATATTTTCTCGTTTTTCTTCTACTACACAAAATATGATAGCACTTGTAATTAAACAAGGAAGAGAAAAATATCTAGAAGATATAGCATTAGAATATATTTTGAGTGTAGAAGAGTTTAGTGGAGTTCAAAAGGTAGTCTTAACTACTGCTGAGGAACTTTTAGAAAATAATGTAGACCAAATAGTGAAAGCATCTACTCTAATAGATCCTAATAAATCTTATCAAGTAAAATTTATAATCAAGCCAGAGATTATAGGTGGATATATTCTTAGAGTAGGAGATAGACAGATAGATAATTCGGTGAAAACTCAATTAAGTAATCTTAGAAAAAATTTCAATTTAATTTAGAAAAAATATCCAATAAAATGGCAGGAATAAATCCAGCAGAGGTATCTGCAATATTGAAACAACAGTTAGCTAATTTTAATACCCAATCTAATATAGAGGAGGTAGGTACTGTATTGCAAGTAGGAGATGGTATTGCTCGTATTTATGGTTTAGAAAATGTGCAATATGGAGAATTAGTAAAATTTGAAAGTGGAGTTGAAGGTATAGTATTAAATCTTGAAGAGGATAATGTAGGGGTAGCACTTCTTGGAGAGTCTAAAAAAGTAAAAGAAGGAGATACAGTAAATAGAACTAATAGAATTTCTTCTATTAAGGTAGGAGAAGGTTTATTAGGAAGAGTGGTAGATACTTTAGGAAACCCAATCGATGGTAAGGGACCAATTGAAGGTAATTTGTATGAAATGCCTTTGGAAAGAAAAGCTCCAGGAGTAATTTATCGTCAGCCTGTAAACGAACCGTTACAAACAGGAATTGTAGCAATCGATTCAATGATTCCAATCGGAAGGGGACAAAGAGAGTTAATTATTGGAGATAGACAGACTGGAAAAACTACGGTAGCAATTGATACGATATTGAATCAGAAAGAATTTTATGATGCTGGACAGCCTGTATTTTGTGTATATGTTGCAGTGGGACAGAAAGGTTCTACAGTTGCTCAAATTGTAAAAACATTGGAAGATAGGGGAGCAATGGCTTATACGGTAGTGGTTGCAGCTAATGCTTCTGACCCTTCACCTATGCAGGTGTATGCTCCAATGGCAGGTGCTGCAATAGGAGAGTATTTTAGAGATACTGGTCGTCCTGCATTAATTGTTTATGATGATTTATCTAAGCAAGCGGTAGCATACAGAGAGTTATCTCTTTTATTAAGAAGACCGCCTGGTCGTGAGGCTTATCCAGGAGATGTATTCTATTTACATTCAAGATTATTGGAAAGAGCAGCGAAAATTATCAAAGATGATACAATAGCTTCTCAAATGAATGACTTACCAGAATCATTAAAACCTATGGTAAAAGGTGGAGGTTCATTGACGGCTTTACCTATTATTGAAACACAAGCAGGAGATGTGTCAGCGTATATTCCTACCAATGTGATATCTATTACAGATGGACAGATTTTCTTAGAGTCTGATTTATTTAATTCAGGTGTTAGACCAGCAATTAATGTAGGGATTTCTGTATCAAGAGTAGGTGGTAATGCTCAAATAAAATCTATGAAGAAAGTTTCTGGAACATTGAAACTTGACCAAGCTCAATATAAGGAGTTGGAAGCTTTTGCTAAATTTGGTTCTGATTTGGATGCTGCTACATTGGCGGTAATTTCTAAAGGAGAGAAAAATGTAGAAATTTTGAAACAACCAGTAAATTCTCCACTTCCTGTAGAAGATCAAGTGGCTATGATTTATGCTGGGACGGAGAACTTATTGAAAGATATTCCTGTTGCAAAAGTAAGAGCTTTCCAAAAAGATTATGTAGATACATTAAAATCTGTGCATCCTGAAGTAATGTCAGCTCTTAAGGCTGGTAAAATTGACAAAGATTTGACCGATGTATTGAAAAAGGTAGCAACAGAGTTAGTAGCAAAATATAATTAAAGTATAAGAAGATTCTTAAAAAATTAGAATCTTACAAAAGATAACTTCAAATGGCAAATTTAAAGGAGATAAGAGGCAGAATTACATCTATATCATCTACGATGCAGATTACAAGTGCGATGAAAATGGTTTCGGCAGCGAAACTAAAAAAAGCACAAGATGCCATTACAATGCTTAGACCTTATTCTGAAAAACTTCAAGAGTTGATACAAAAAGTAAGTGTAGGTTCTGAAGGAACTTCGTCAGAATATGCTCATAAAAGAGAAGTTAGAAAAATTCTTTATATCACTATTTCTTCTAATAGAGGATTGGCGGGAGCGTTTAATTCTTCTGTAATTAAAGAACTTAATGCCAATTATAAAGCTAATGAAGAGATAGAAATAGAAGTGCTTACGGTTGGAAAAAAAGTATATGATGCGATTAGAAAAAATAAAGTAGTGTATGACAACCAAAGTTCTATTTATGATAGTTTGAGTTTTGAGGCTATTGCAAAATTGACAAGTAGGGTAATGGTGGATTTTAAGGAAGGTAAATTTGATGAAGTTTATTTGGTTTATAATAAGTTTGTCAATGCTGCAACTCAGAAGGTGATTACTGAAAAGTTATTGCCTATTACAATGCCTGAACAGGTTGAGAAGCAAGTAGAAGAGGAATACATTTATGAACCAAATAAGGAAACTATTTTAGAAACCTTAATTCCTAAATCTATTAAAACTCAGGTGTATAAAGCAGTATTGGATTCTGTGGCTTCTGAGCATGGAGCAAGGATGACAGCAATGCATAAAGCAACAGATAATGCAAAAGCTTTAAAGAATGAATTAGTGATATTCTATAATAAAGCAAGACAAGCAGCAATTACCAATGAAATTTTGGAAATTGTTTCTGGTGCTGAAGCATTGAAAAAGGGATAATAAGTTTTTTATTATAAGATTTTTTATGGGAGTATTGGTTTTTTCTAATACTCCTTTTTTATGGATAACTTTATTATTATATGATGTGTTTAATAGTTTTTACTGATGAATAAAGAGCTATCAAGTGAGTGTTTAACTTTAAATGTAATAAATGGATTTAAGTAGCTTATTTATAATGCTTTGGGATGGTGTGGAAAAATTTAATAAGGAAAAATTTTAATTTCTTCTTATTTTTGTAGCAGAATTTGTTTCTGAAAAAAATGTAAGTTTAATTCAAAGAAAATAGAGGAAAAAGATTATGGGAATTTTTGACAAAAGAGAGAGTTATAAGCCTTTTGAGTATCCAGAAGTGATGCAATTTGTAGATGCAATGAATAAATCTTTTTGGGTTCATTCAGAGGTGGAGTTTACAGCGGATATTCAAGATTTTAAGTCTAATTTATCCATGGAAGAGAAAGAAGCGGTGAAAAGAGCTTTGTTGGGAATTGCTCAAGTGGAAGTATCGGTAAAGACTTTTTGGGGAGATTTATATGACCTTTTTCCAAAGCCAGAATTTAATGGTTTAGGAGCTACTTTTGCGGAGTGTGAGTTTAGGCATTCGGAAGCGTATTCTAGATTATTGGAGGTTTTAGGATATAATAATGAGTTTGAAAATCTTTTGGAAGTTCCTATTTTTAAGGAGAGGAGTCAAGTCTTGAAAGAATATTTGGCTAAGAATAAGGAGAATGCTTTGGAGAGAATATTGTTCTTTACTTTGATTATAGAAAATGCTTCTTTATTTAGTCAGTTCGCTACAATTTTATCTTTTACGAGGTTCAAAGGATATATGAAAAATGTAGCAAATATCATCGCTTGGACGAGTGTAGATGAACAACTTCATGCTAATGCAGGGATTTTCATCATTAGAAAAATCTTTGAGGAAAACCCAGAGATGAAAGAAAAAGCAAGAAAGGAAGTAGAAAACTTTATGAAGAATTATATTGAGTTAGAAGATAAGATGCTTGATTGGATTTTTGAGAATGGAGAATTAGAATTTTTTTCAAAGACGGATTTATCTAATTATATGAGATACAGATTAGATGAATCATTAGTTCAATTAGGATTACAGAAACCTTTTAACATCACTATGGAGGAGGTTAAGCCTATGCTTTGGTTTGAGGAGGAGGTATTCGCTAATGAGTTAGATGATTTCTTTGCGAAGAGACCTACGGCTTACACGAAACATGATAAATCTATTTCTGAAAATGATTTGTTTTAGTAGATGACTATATTTGATTGGTTACAGACTGAGCAGTTTTTCTATCTCAATGTATTCCTGAAACTATTATTAGGGTTAGTTGCTTTAATATTGGTAATCAATGTGTCAGGCAAGGGTAATTTAGCACCTAACTCTGCGATGGACCAGATACAGAATTATGTTCTAGGGGGCATTATTGGTGGGGTAATTTATAGTCCTAATGTCACTCTTTTTGAGTTCTTCATGATTTTAGTGATCTGGACATTCTTAATCCTATCTTTAAGAAGACTTAAAACTAAAAACCATCAGATAAAAGTTCTCATTGATGGTGAACCACTTATCATTATAAATAGAGGACAGATAGATATAGAAGCTTGTAAAAAGGCTGGGCTTACAGCACATGATGTGTCTTTTAAGCTGAGAAAAGAAGGTGTTTATCGTTTGAAGGAGGTAAAGAGAGCGGTATTGGAGCAAAATGGGGAGCTGATTATCGTATTAGCGGGAGAGGAAAACCCGAAGTATCCCATTATTACTGATGGTACGGTGCAGTTAGGGATTTTGGAGACGCTTGATAAGACAGAAGAGTGGCTCAAAGAGCGTTTGGAGGATATGGGGTATGAGAGCGTTCAGCAAATTTTCCTAGCCGAGTATGAAAACGGAGTGATATATGCCGTGCCTTATATTGGTGCTGAGCCAGGAACAGAAGAGGAGTAAAAATATAGATTTAATTTAAAAAATATAAAAAATGAGACCAGAAGATTTAATGACGGAAGAAATACAAAAGGAGAGAGAATATAATGCTAGTGAAGAGTTCAGATTGGGAGAGTACATTTACATGGGTATGGGGCTAGTGGGAGACCACAGGGTGTGTATCGCTGTGGCGTATAAAATAGGCTATTGTGTGAAGAAGTCTTTACAATTCATTCTTGCAGATTCTAATGTAAAATTTACTCATATCAATAAGGTAAGAGTAGGAGATACGGAGGCTTGTCAGCGATTTGAAGTGCAGCAGCCTTAATGAAAATCATTCACCTAAATAGAAGGGACAATGGATAGGTATATACTCGTAGAGAAATAGGTATATACCTATTGGTCTACGGGTATATATGTATAAGCTCATAGGTATATACCCATTGGCAAACAGATATATATGTGTAAAGAAAAAGATTTAGATAAAATTTAACCGAGGATTAATTAATATAAATAATGGAAGAAATATCAAATAAAGGAATTTGGTGGCTCAACGAAGAGTCTGAACAGATGTTAAACAGAGGCTATTTGCTAAAAGGAGAAACCGTAGAAGGGGCAATTGAAAGAATAACCTCAGCAGCTGCAAAACGCTTATATAAGCCAGAACTGAAAGAAGCTTTTAAGGAAATGATTATGAAAGGCTGGATTTCTTTTTCTTCACCTGTTTGGGCGAATATGGGGACGCAGAGAGGGCTACCGATTTCTTGCTTTAATGTGCATGTACCTGATAGTATAGAGGGGATTACACATAAGATGGGCGAGGTTATCATGCAGACCAAAATTGGTGGTGGTACATCGGGGTACTTTGGTGAGTTGAGACACAGAGGAACGGCTGTAACTGATAATGGTAAGTCCTCTGGGGCAGTTTCTTTCATGAAGTTATTTGACACAGCTATGGATGTAGTCTCCCAAGGGGGCGTGAGAAGAGGGGCATTTGCTGCTTATTTAGATATTGACCATGAAGATGTAGAGGAGTTCCTACAAATCCGAGACATTGGAAACCCTATCCAAAATTTATTCATGGGAGTTTGTGTACCTGACTATTGGATGCAGGATATGATTGATGGAGATAGTGATAAAAGAAGAATTTGGGCAAAGGTATTGGAAAGTCGTCAACAAAAAGGCATGCCATATATCTTTTTCTCTGATAATGTTAATAGAAATAAACCGCAAGTCTATAAGGACAAAGGCTTGACCATCAATGCAAGTAACCTCTGCTCCGAGATTATGCTTCCTTCTACACAAGAAGAAAGCTTTATTTGTTGTCTAAGTTCCATGAACCTTGAGCTTTACGATGAATGGAAAGATACCGATGCAGTAAAGCTTGCCATTTACTTTTTAGATGCTGTTTTGTCAGAATTTATTGAGAAAACGGAGGGGAATTATTATTTGACTTCAGCAAGAAATTTTGCCATTAAGCATAGGGCTTTAGGTTTAGGTGTTTTAGGGTATCACTCTTATTTGCAAAGAAATATGATTCCTTTTGAAAGTATGGAAGCTAAACAGTTTAATGCTAAAGTCTTTAAGCAGATTCAGGAGCAGTCTGTTGCCGCTTCTAAGGAATTGGCACATATTTATGGTGAGCCAGAAATGCTCAAAGGTTATGGTTTGAGAAATACCACCACTATGGCCATTGCTCCTACGACATCAAGTTCTGCTATTTTAGGACAAACATCGCCTGGTATTGAGCCGTTTGCTTCTAATTATTATAAAGCAGGTTTAGCAAAAGGAAACTTTATGAGAAAGAATAAATACTTGACTAAATTATTAGAAGAAAAAGGATTGGATAATGAAGATGTATGGAGAGATATCATGCTGAATCATGGTTCGGTACAGCATATGAATCAGCTGACCCAAGAAGAGAAAGATGTCTTTAAGACCTTCAAGGAGATTTCCCCAATGGAGATTGTTACCCAAGCCGCTCAAAGACAGCAATACATAGACCAAGCACAATCCCTGAACCTGAATATCCCTTCTACTATGCCGATAAAAGATGTGAATAAAGTGATGATAGAGGCTTGGAAAATGGGAGTGAAGACACTTTATTATCAGCGTTCTCAGTCGGTTTCCAAGGAGCTGATGATTAACTTCGTGAATTGCTCTTCTTGCGAGGCGTAGTTTGTAATTTTATACCAAAATGTGAAGGAGGAATATTATTTTATTATTAAATGAAAAAAATTATAGTTATGTACAAAAAGAAGTTTAATATTAATGATTATATAAAAGATGTGGATACTTTTAATGAAAAAGGAAAGCTTATGAAGTAAGACAGAAGATTTATTCGCTGGATTAAATAAAGTTAAGTAAAGACCTCCATATCTTATTAATAGAGTTACTACTTATGATTTAGCTAAAGATAAAAATGAAAAAGTAAAGAAATATCTTAATCAACTACATCCTTTTACCAATTTAAAAAATTTGGATGCTATAAATACTTATCATAGGATTTTTCCATCTGATAAACCATATCTTGTTGTTGATAAACAAAAAGGAGTTTTAGGTATATATAAGAATGGTCAATTATTAAAACAAGAAAGGATTTTTAGAGGACAACACACAGGTGATGCAGATATACCACTTCCAATAAATGGATATGGTATAAGAACTAAACGAGGGAATAATATGAGTGGAGCGGGTATTTTTAATATTAGAAGTGTAGCAATGGAAGTTGGTCACAGAGACCCAAGAACATTAAAAGAACTAAATCATCCTGATGGTACTAAAGGGTATTATACTCAAGAGCCTATTTTTCGTTTAAAAAGGCAGGATGGTAGTAATAGCAATATGGCTATACATGCACTAGCAAGTGAGAAGAGAGTAGAGTTATTCAATTCAGACCCTAATGCTAAAAAAGTTACAGCAGGGTGTATAAGTGGGAGACCTGGTATGTGTCAAGACTTACAAGATATTTATAATATTGCTAATAAACAAAGGCTTTATGTGTTACCTGAAGAACAAGGGAATAGATTTATATTAAGCCCTAAAGATTCAGTGTTAAGATATAGTGTTTCACCTGAAAATATACAAGCTTATAGACTAAGAGGAGGTTTTGACAATCAAACTACTAAAAAAGAAGTAGATAGAGAATTAAGAGAAAGAATATTAAAAAAACAACAGAAAAAAATAAATTTTTTAGATTTATTTAATATTATCCCATAATGAGAAAGTTAGGATTAACATCTTTTTTAATTACTACGATGTTTTTTAGCAATTGTAATAATGTAGAAAATAAGAAAGTAGAAAATATCGTTGGTAAGGAAGTAGAAAATGAGAGTGATGATTTAGAACCGCTACTTGAAGTAGGTATGGTAGGCACTATCGCTCTTCAACCCTATGATGATTTTGATAAAGAAGATGTAGAATATTTAAGAAATCATCTTGTACATGAATTAGAATACTATAATATAGTAGTTTTAGAGCCTATTGATATGCCTTTGAAAAATAAATCCGTTCATAGAGATAGATATAGAGCAGATTCTATCATTAGGGACATGAAAAAAGTGGCTAAAACAAGAAACACTGATATTGTCTTAGCTTTTACCACTAAAGATATTTCCACTACAAGTGGCAAGATAAAAGATTGGGGAGTGATGGGGTTAGGCTACCGCCCAGGCACGGCAAGTGTAGTATCTTCTTACCGATTAAAAAGCAGAAATGGAAGCAAGAGAGAGGAGTTGCTAAAATCTGCTTTACATGAATTGGGGCATAATTTAGGTTTAGACCATTGTCCCAATAAAACTTGTGTAATGAGAGATGCCAAAGGGAAAAATAATTTTGATACTTCAAAAGATTACTGTAGTGATTGTAAAGAAATACTAATGAATGATGTTGAGAAAAAATGGTTTTCTCAATATAAAAAATAGGTGTCTGAATAATCTGTTAAGGTTCTTTAACGAAGTTTTTAGGTTCAGAATAGAAGCGTTTAGATTTTTTATAATGGATTTACGCTTTTTTACTCAAATTTTTAGGTCTTTTATCCCCAATTTTAGGTGAAAGACCTAAAATTTTAGGTTACAGTTCTGATAAATTTAGGTTCCAAACCTAAAAAAATCCGCTTCTTAATCTAAAAATATAGATGTTTTACCTAAATGGGATATAGTTTTATATGAAATATAAGGATTTTAATAGTACTTAATGATTGCCTTAAAGATGAAAAAATATATCTATATGATTTATTAATAATTATATTTTTATTGTATTTTTTTGTATTACTTTTGTTTGTTGTTTGGAATATTCTGGCATTGATGAATATTGTGTATTTGTATAATTATGAACAATTTTTAATGTAGTATCACAGATGGAAATAAAGTCCAAAATAATAAAATATCTTTTAACATTGATAAAAATATGTGTGAGTATGGTGGGCTTCTATATCGCTATATTTTTTGCATTTTTCTTATTGCTGTGTTTTATTTTATCTTTTCTTATATTACTTCACTATCTGAATACTATTAAGTTGTTTTTTTAGGGACAACTTATTTTCATTATAAATATTTCTTGTTTCTATATTAAAAAAATAACTTTTTATTTGTGGTTTAAATCATTATCAAAATAATGTATTATTATATCACCATGTTCTTTGTATTTTATGGAGATTACATCAGAAGGGATAATATCTGTTACTGTTCCTTCTCCATAATGTTTATTAAAAGCTTCTGTAATTTCTGCTGGAGACGGTCTTCCTGTTCCAAAAATCCAGCCTAAAAAACCACTTGGTTTGTATTTTTTTCGATTAGGATCATCAAGGAGAATATGAACAGACATCCCTTTTTTTAGATTATGAAAGTCCTTTATTACTTTAACTAAATAATAACGAGTTATTACACACATGTTTATAAATTTTAATTTTATATGGCAAGTTTAGTGATTGATAGTGACAAAAAGTGTCTTAGTTACAAAATAATTATCAGGATAATGAAATATTTCATACTCTAAAAAATTTCTTAGCGGTGTCTTTTTATTAATTTTGTAGGGTAAAATAAAGTTATGAATAAAGTATTGGAGTTTTTTAATCTTGACCAAAAAATTAATTGGAGGGTAGAGATATTAGCAGGGTTGACCGTAGCAATGACCATGATTCCAGAATCATTGTCTTTTGCTATTTTAGCAGGATTTCCACCACTTTCAGGATTGTATGCAGCATTCATCGCGGGATTAGTAGCAGCGATGTTTGGTGGTAGGCCAGGGCTAATTTCAGGAGGGGCAGGAGCTACGGTGGTTACTCTCATTGGGCTGATTAAATTATATGGATTAGAATATGCTTTTGCAGCGGTGGCTATGGCAGGAGTGTTTCAGATTATTGTAGGTATTTTTAAATGGACGAAGTATATTCGCCTCGTTCCAGCATCTGTTATGCATGGCTTTGTGAATGGTTTAGCAGTGATTATTTTCATGGCTCAGTTACAGCAGTTTAAGACAGATGTAGATGGTGAAATGCAATGGCTTTCAGGAGAGCCTATGATGATTATGGTGGGATTAGTAACCCTTACGATTGCCATTACTTATTTATTGCCAAAATTCTTTAAGGCGGTGCCCTCTTCGTTAATGGCGATTATTGTGGTGTTTCTTTTGGTTTTAATTTTAAGTATTGATACCAAGACCGTTGGGGATATTTCTCCGATTAGTGGTTCTTTACCGCCGTTTCATATTCCTGTCGTTCCATTAAATTTAGAAACTTTGAAAATTATTCTTCCTGCAGGGGCTATTGTAGCAGCAGTAGGGCTTACGGAGGGTTTATTGACTTTGAATTTGGTTGATGAAATTACAGAAACTAAAGGAAATGGAGCGAGAGAGTCAATAGCACAAGGGGCTTCTAATATACTGAATGGATTTTTTACAGGAATGGGAGGTTGCCCTATGATAGCACAGACATTGGTGAATCTAAATGCTGGGGCTCGTAGTAGAGTGGCGGGGGTAGTAGGTGCATTGACGATATTAGGCATTATTTTAGTTGCTGCACCAATTATTGAGAAAATTCCTATGGCAGCACTTACGGGAGTAATGTTGGTGGTTTCTTTCCTTACTTTTAAGTGGTCAAGTTTTAGGATTATTAATAAGATGCCAAAAGTGGATGTGTGGGTGATGATTATTGTTACGCTAATTACGGTAGTTACTCATAATTTAGCGGTAGCTGTTTTGATAGGGATTATCATTTCGGCATTGCATTTTACTTGGCAAAAAGCAAATAAGTTAACGGCTTCTATTTATGAAACAGATAAAGAGAAAACATATCAAATAGAGGGAGTGTTCTTCTTCGGTTCTGTGCCGTCTTTTGAGCAATTATTTGATGTGAAAAATGATTCTGAAAATATTATTATAGACTTCAAGAATAGCACTTTGAAAGATATGAGTGCATTAGAATCTTTGAATAAAATCACTTCAAAATATGAGGATTTGGGTAAAAAAGTTCAAGTAATCAACCTTGATGAAGATTCTGAAAAAATGATTCTCCGAGCAGGAAATTTGGTTAAAATTAATATTGTTAAAAATTAAATCATAAAAATTTATACCTTTGTAAAAAAGAGATATTTAATGAAAAGAATATTAAAATACGCGGTTTTGACATTAGCAGTGGTTTCTTCGGTATCGTGCTATTCAGAAAAAAAAGTTTATAATAGAATGGTACACACAGAGAGAGATGGTAAAATGCTTTTGGGGAGACAAATGAAAATGCAATTCACGAAAGAGCCTTTTTCAGAGTGGTATAACAAGGAATATGATGAGTATGAGTACGATGCTCAACTTGTTAAGGAGTTACAAAAAAGCAAAATTAATTCTTACGAAATCATAGTGTTTTTTGGTACTTGGTGTACCGATACTCATAGAGAATTACCGAGGTTGATAAAAATTTTAGAAGCAGTAAAATACCCTGAGAATAAAATTAAGCTAATTGCAGTAAATAGAAAAAAGGAAACTCCAGATGGAGAGGATGTGCCGTATAATATTAAAAGAGTGCCAACTATTATCGTGAAAAAATATGGTAGAGAAGTAGGGAGAATCATAGAAATGCCAGAAACGGGATTTTTAGAGCAGGATTTGTTGAATATTATTAAAAAGAAATAATTTTGAGTTTTAAGAATATTTTTATTTTTCTATTTGGGGCATTTTTCTCGTTTTTATTAGCATATTTTTATATAAATTTTAATAAAGAAGAAAGTCAAGTAATTAATAAAGATTATTATATTCTTAATAATCAGATTGATAAACTGAATAAGATGATAGTTTTGGAACAGAATTTTTCTAGTTTCCAAACTCATAAAAGTTCAGCATTTAGGTTAGGAAATATAGATGTTTTTCCAAAGGAAATGGTACTTTACTCCACTGCAAAAGCACAGGTTTCTTACGATTTGAAAAAAATGAAAATAGAAGTGGATTCTATTCAGAAAAAATTAATCGTAAAGGAGTTACCATCGCCAGAGGTGAAAATATTTCCAGAGGTAAAGATTCATTTTATGGATGATTATGCAGTAAATCGGTTTTCAAAAACAGACTTGAATAATATTTTAGAATCGGCAAAGAGAAATATGAGGAAGAATATCAATCAAGAAAAATTAAAATCTGATGCGAAGAAGCAATTATTATCTAATCTTGATGAGATATTTGTTTTAGCAAGATTTCTTGATTATAAAATAGAAGATGAAACTCAGCAACTGAACGAAATTCTTTGAAATAAATAAAAAACCTTTCTCAAAAATTGAGAAAGGTTTTTAGGATTATACATTAAATCTAAAATGCATAATGTCTCCATCTTGGACGATATATTCTTTGCCTTCTACGGATAGTTTTCCTGCTTCTTTTACTTTAAGTTCAGAGCCATAATTAATAAAATCTTCATATTTCATCACTTCTGCTCTGATAAATCCTTTTTCAAAATCAGAGTGAATAACTCCTGCTGCTTGTGGAGCAGTCCAACCGATGCCTATCGTCCAGGCTCTAACTTCTTTGACCCCAGCAGTAAAATAAGTTTGTAATTTGAGTAAGTGATAAGCTTGGCGAATAAGCCTATTTACGCCTGGTTCATTCAAACCTAATTCTTCTAAAAAGATTTGTCGCTCTTCAAAGGTTTCTAATTCGTTGATATCAGCCTCTATCTGGGCTGCTAGAACTAATGTGTCTGCACCTTCATTTTCGGCCATTTTTTCAATTTTTTCAATCCAAGGATTTCCATTCTTGAGAGAATTTTCATCAACATTACATACATAAAGAACGGGTTTTTTAGTGAGTAATTGGATTTCATCAATGATGGACTGAGAGAAATCATCGGTAGGGAATTCTCTTGCGTTTTTTCCACTTTCTATGAATTCATTTAGTTTTACCAAAGTCTCATAAGTTAAAATATCTTCTCTTTTACCTGATTTTATGTGCTTTTTAGCTTTTTCAATGGCCTTGCTTAATGTTTCTAAATCTTTTAATTGCAGTTCAATGTCTATAATTTCTTTATCCCTTAAAGGATCTACAGAACCTTCCACATGGACGATATTCCCATTTTCAAAACATCTTAAAACATGAATAATTGCTTCACATTCTCTAATATTTGCTAAGAATTGATTTCCTAATCCTTCTCCTTTACTTGCTCCTTTTACTAGCCCTGCAATATCTACAATTTCTACTACAGCAGGAAGAACTCGTTCAGGTTTTACTATTTTTTCTAACTCAAATAATCTTGGGTCAGGTACCGAAACTGTTCCTACATTAGGTTCTATGGTGCAAAAAGGATAGTTGGCAGATTGTGCCTTTGCATTACTTAAACAATTAAACAAGGTTGATTTACCTACATTGGGTAATCCCACTATTCCGCATTTCATAAGTTTATAGTATATGTTTTATAATGATAATTTATTTTAAAAAAATAGAATGGAAGAATCTTTTTTCAAAGATAGTTATTAAAATGAAATTAGCCAAAAATGTAATTATATTTTGAGATTGTAATTGTTTTATTTATACAATTTATAGAGTCATTTTTCAGGCCTTATATTCATGAATTAAAACTATATGAAAATTGTTTTTCCAATAAAAAACTTTTACTTTTGCCGTATGATAAAAATTAGATTATTGACAGCTTTTTTATGTTTACCTTTTTGGGGCATTGCACAGGAAGTATTATTGAAAAAAGTAGATTCTATTACACAAAAAAAATGGAATGAAAATTTAGTAGATTTGGATAGTTTAGATATTCCTAAGTTAGTAGATTTTAAAATTAAGAGAAAAGATAGTGTGATATTAAAAACACCACAAAGGGTTCTTACGGATGATAATTATCCCGTTACACCATTTGCTTTTATGAATACTTATCAAGAGAGAAAATGGTTTATTTATGGGCAGAATAATTTGATTTTTAATCAGTCTTCTTACTCTAATTGGAATACAGGGGGAAATAATAGTGTGGGAATTATTGGGAGAATCAATTATTCCATTAGTTATAAACATAGGGAACATTTTTGGGATAACAATATAAAAATGGCTTATGGAACGCTATCTACTTCTGGAAAAGAATTGAGAAAAACAGAGGATTATCTCAATATTTCTTCTAAATATGGGTATGATTTAGGAAAACATTATTATTTTTTATTTGGGATAGAGTTTGCTTCGCAGTTTTCTGCGGGATATAATTATAGTTCTAGTAGAAGAGTAACTTATAGTGATCGGATTTCAAGGTTTATGGCTCCTGCATACTTAAATTCTGGAATAGGAATTTTGTATAATCCTAATGATAATTTTCAGATATCTGTCAGTCCTATTAACTCAAAACTTACTCTAGTTTTGGATGAATATTTACAAAGGAAAGGGAAATATGGATTGGAGCGAGATGGACAAAGTGTAAGGGCGGAGTTAGGTACTTTGATAAATGTGATTTATCGTATTAAATTATATAAAGATATTAATTGGGTTAGTCAACTTAATTTGTTTAGCAATTATTCTCAGCATCCAGAGCGTGTAGATATCGCATATAGTGGTATTTTAACGATGAAATTTAATCGTTTCATTTCTACTAATTTTAGTATAGATTTAGTGTATGACCATGACCAAGTTAAGAATTTACAAATGAAGCAGACGCTTGGAGTAGGAGTTTCTTATAACTTGGGAATAGAAAATAAGGAAAAGAATTTGAAAAAAGATAAGGTTAAAATTTTCTAAAGTATGGCAGATGTGATTCAGCTTTTGCCTGATTTTGTGGCAAATCAGATAGCTGCAGGTGAGGTAGTACAAAGACCTGCATCTGTGGTAAAAGAGCTTCTAGAAAACGCTATAGATGCAAAGGCAACGAAGATAGAACTCATAGTAAGAGATGCTGGTAAAAATCTTATTCAAGTGGTAGATAATGGAGTGGGAATGTCTGAAACGGATGCCCGAATGGCATTTGAAAGGCATGCAACTTCTAAAATTAGAACTACAGAAGATATTTTTAATATTGGTACCAAAGGATTTCGTGGAGAGGCTTTGGCGTCTATTGCAGCAGTGGCTCAGGTGGAGTTGAAGACTAAAAAAATAGGGAATGATTTAGGAACAAATATTTATATAGAGGGAGGAGAGTTGCAATTTCAAGAGCCAATACAGACAGCAGAAGGTTCTAATTTTTCTGTGAAAAATCTGTTTTATAATGTTCCTGCTCGTAGAAAATTTTTGAAAAAAGATAATATTGAATTTCGTCATATTATTGATGAGTTTCATCGTGTAGCATTAGCACATGAGCAGATAGAATTTTCTCTTTATCATAATGATGAAGAGATTTTTAAGCTTAGAAAAGCAAATGTTTTACAAAGAATTATAGATATATTTGGTAGAAAATTACAGCCTTTAATGGTGCCAGTCAAAGAGGATATGGACTGGATAAAGCTCAGTGGCTTTGTAGCAAAACCAGAAGGTGCAAAGAAATCTAGAGGTGAGCAATTTTTTTTCGTGAATGGGCGTTTTTTTAAGAGTGTTTATCTTAATAGAGCAGTTCAAGACGCTTTTGAAGGACTTTTAGGAGCAGGGTATATCCCTACTTTTTTTATTTATTTGGAGATGTCCCCTGAGAAAATAGATGTTAATATTCATCCACAGAAAACAGAGGTGAAATTTGAAGATGAACATTTGATTTATGCACTCATTCGTTCTACGATTAAGCGTTCTTTGGGGATTTATAATATCGCACCATCATTAGATTTTGATAAAAAACCAGAGATGGATATTTTTGAAGGTGTTTCGGCAGTTAATCCAAATCTAACAGCTTTTCCAGAGATTAAAGTTGATAGAAATTATAATCCATTTAGTGCTGAAATGAATAATGTTACACCTTCTAAAATGGTAGATATAGCAGGAGTATTTCAGCAAGAAATAGAAACTAAGCCTTCTAAAATTAATGAGCTTTTTGAAGATGATGATTTTGAGGAAGATTTGATGAGGTTACCCAATGGGTATTGGCTTTATAACCAAGGGCAAAAGACTCTGATGCTGGATATGAGTCGTGTAAATAGAGCAGTTTTATTAGATAAAAAAAATAAATCTTGCCAAAAAGGAAAGTTAGGACAAATTCTATTATATTCCTTAGAATATTATCTTAACGAAAGAGAAAAAAGCGTATATATGGGGATTAAAAAATATTTCTCTCAATTAGGATTTGATATCAATTTAGACCAAGGTAATATTTTGAAAATAAATGCTATACCAGAAGGATTAAGTGAAACAAAAACTATCGTATTTTTGGAGCGAATTTTAGAGGTTTCAGAGTATAGAGATGAAATTAATTTTATGAATTATTACGATGAGCAATGGATAAAGATCCAATCTAAATCTAAATTTGATTTTATATATAAAGATGATGTAGAAAAATTACTCAAAGAGTATGCAGGACTAGGTTTCCCAGAATATCTTTCTGATGGTAAGAGATGCTTTATAGAGTTGCCGTTAGAAGAATTGAAAAATAAATTTTAGTGAAATTTATTACAACGAACCTTTAGTAATTTCTTAATTTTTCCAAGAGTTTTGCCATGTTGATGGTCTCTTCATGTCTCTTGAAGATGGCTTGTCCATTTTTGAAAACAATGAAAGTGGCTGATGGTATTTCCATTCCCAAATCAGAACTTATTTCATCTTTTAATAGAGCATTTCCAGTATAGTTTAGTTTGTAAAATTTCACTTCGGATAGATCCATTTTTCTCGCTTGGCTTTCCAAATCGCCAATCATGTAATCGCTACGAAAATGCATTGTAGCACAAGTTTGGATAATGACAGGCTTTTCATAAGAGTCTTTGTAGGCTTGTTTTAAATCTTCACTTGTTTCGATTTTGTGCCAAATTTGGCTGTCTTTATAAGCTTTTTTAAGTTTTTTCCAAAAATCAAATAATCCCATGAGTAAAAAATTTTTGTAAAATTATCAATAATTTGTTAATATTGAAAATTAAAATCAATTTTAATATGAAAAAAGCATTGATAGTAGTAGATATGCAGAATGATTTTTGTAAGGGAGGAAGTTTAGAAGTAGTAGGTTCTGAGAGTATTATTCCATATATTAATTGTCTTATGGAAAATAAAAAATATGATGAAATAATTTTTACTCAAGATTTTCATCCCAAAGAGCATAAAAGTTTTGCTTCTAATCACGGTAAAAATGTAGGAGAGGTTATTTGCTTTAATGGAATTACTCAAGTGCTATGGGCAGATCATTGTATTCAGGAGACTTTTGGGGCAGAAATTTATTCTGAAATAGATAAAAAATATGCGACTAAATTTATACAAAAAGGGATGAATCCTGATATTGATAGCTATAGTGCTTTTTTTGATAATCAACATTTGGCAGATACGGGATTAGCAGATTATTTGAGAAATAGGGGAATAAAAGAATTAGAAGTGGTAGGGTTGGCATTAGATTATTGTGTGAAATATACTTGCCTTGATGCAGTTAAAATGGGTTTTAAAACAGCATTACATTTTAAGGGAACAAGGGCGGTAAATCTTAATCCTGATGATGCTAAAAATACCATTTTTGAACTTTTGGAGAGTGGAATTTCTATTTTGGGATAAATTTTAAATGAAAATAAAAAGGCTATTGTTTTAAACAATAGCTTTTGAGAAATTATTAACATCTTAAAAAGTTGCTTTTAAGTCAGCTTTTAAATCTTCAATGTCTTCTAAACCAACAGAAAGGCGAATAAGATCGGGAGTAACTCCTGTGGTGTTTTGTTGTTCCTCTGTAAGTTGTTGATGTGTTGTACTAGCAGGGTGAATAATAAGAGATTTAGTATCTCCTATGTTAGCCAAAAGAGAGAAGATTTTTACATTATTAATCACTTTTTTTGCTCCTTCATAGCCTGATTTAAGTCCAAAAGTAACGATTCCGCTTTGTCCTTTTGGAAGATATTTTTTTACTAAGTGATTATCCAAAGAAGGATAATTTACCCAAGATACCTCAGGTTGCTCTTTAAGCCATTTTGCTAGTTCTAAAGCATTTTCACTATGCTTTTTTATTCTAATATCGAGAGTTTCTAAACTTTGTAGAATTTGAAATGCATTGAAAGGACTTAAAGCTGCTCCTAAATCACGAAGTCCTTCAATTCTTACTTTAGCAATGAAAGAGGAGTTTCCTAATACATCCCAATATTTTAATCCGTGATACCCAGGAGAAGGCTCAGTAAATTCAGGGAATTTTCCGTTTGCCCAATTAAAATTTCCTCCATCTATAATTGCACCTCCTAAAGAAGTTCCATTTCCTCCAATATATTTCGTTAAAGAATGTATTACAATATTTGCACCATGTTTTATAGGGTTTAATAAAGCTGGAGTAGCTACAGTGTTGTCTACAATTAAAGGAATATTATGTTTTTGGGCGATTTGGGCAATGAGTTCTATATCTTGAACATCAAGTTTGGGGTTTCCTAAAGATTCTATAAAAATAGCTCGGGTGTTTTCTTTAATAGCTTTCTCATAGTTTTCTACGGAGGAAGAATCCACAAAAGATGTGGTAATACCAAATCTTAGTAAAGTTATATTTAGAAGATTATAAGTACCTCCGTATAAACTGCTTGAAGCTACAATATGGTCTCCTGTTTTTAAAAGAGTCTGTAGTGCTGTTATAATGGCAGCTGTTCCTGATGCGGTTACTACTGCTCCAATTCCTCCTTCTAATGCAGCTAATCTTTGCTCCAAAATATCGTTGGTAGGGTTGTTTAGTCTTGTGTAAATATATCCTGTTTCGGAGAGGTTAAATCGATTAGCAGCTTGGTCTGCATTTTCGAAAACATACGAAGTGGTTTGGTAAATAGGAATTGCTCTTGTTCCTTGTGTTGTTGAAGTGTTGTGTCCTGTGTGTAGTGCTTGTGTTGCTGGTTTTAAATTACTCATAATTGTATATTTTAAAAGGTTAAATACTAAAAAAAGCCCCTGTTTTTACAGAGGCTTATCTAATTTACAATTTATTTTTCATGAAATTAAGACAATGAAATCCCTCTATACAATATTTTGTATTGCATAGACATCATCATTTTGTTGTTAAGGGATATAATAATCATCGTTTTTAATCAAAATTTCTGCGAAGATATAAAAAACTTTTAAGTAACCAAAAAATTATACTAATTTTGATAGAGTCTCATAACTACCGCCATTGAAAACACGGTCAAGTCCTTCATTTTTGAAAAAATCTGTAGCTTTTCCGCTTCGGTTTCCACTTCTGCAAAAGAAAATAAGGTCTCCATCAAGGTTAAGGATTTCATTTTTGCGAGTTTCCAGCTCCCCTAAAGGAATATTGACAGCACCTTCTATTGCTCCATCAGTAATAAGTTCTTCTGGCTCACGAACATCAATTAAGTGATAATTTCCTGCATCTAAAATTTTCTGAATATCCATTTTGATTATTTGTATTAAGGATTAAAATAATTTCAAAGATATAATTTTTGTCAAATATATAAAAAATAATACCTTAGCACGGTAAATATGAGTAAAAAATCGGAATATTCGAAGTTAATAAAGCAAAAAGCTGAAAAATTTGGTTTTCAGGGATGTGGAATTTCTAAAGCAACATTTTTAGAGGAAGAAGCGTTTGGTCTAGAAAAATGGCTCAAAGCGGGATTTCATGGAGAGATGAGTTATATGGAAAATCATTTTGATAAGCGTTTGGATCCCAGACTTTTGGTAGAGGGGACAAAATCTGTAATTTCTTTGTCTTATAATTATTATCCTGAGCATCAAATTTCTAGGGAGGATAATTTCAAGGTTGCGAAGTATGCATATGGAGAGGATTATCATGATGTAGTTAAGGATATTCTTCGTGAAATGGTAGCAGAGTTGCAAGAAGAAATAGGAGAGTTTGGGTTTCGGGTGTTTGTGGATTCTGCACCTGTGATGGAGAGGGTGTGGGCAAGGCGTTCTGGGATTGGTTGGCTAGGTAAAAATGGGAACATGATTAGTAAGAAGCATGGTTCTTTTTTCTTTTTGTCTGAGATTCTTTGTGATTTGGAGTTAGAAGAAGATGGGGCGGTTGCGGATTATTGTGGCAAATGTACTCGTTGTATAGATGCTTGTCCTACACAGGCAATTTTAGGGAATCATATTATAGATGGGAGTAAATGTATTTCTTATGCTACAATAGAGCTGAAGAATGAAATTCCTGATTATTTTCAAGGAAAAATGGATGATTGGATTTTTGGGTGTGATGTTTGTCAGGATGTTTGCCCTTGGAATAGGTTCTCTGCTCCACATTCGGAGCAAAGATTTGCCGTGAAGAAATTTAGTGAATTAAGAAAGTCGGAATGGAAAGATTTGACACAAGAGATTTTTTCAGAAATTTTCCGAAAATCTCCAGTGAAAAGGACTAAATTTTCTGGATTGATGAGAAATATTCAGTTTTTAGATAAAGAATAAAATTAAATTTTAGGAAATTTATGTTTTTGGATGTTTTGTTTCCTAATCGGTGTATAGAGTGTGGAGAGATTATTTCTAAAGAGGAGATTGTATGCGTAGGGTGTTTGGAAAAAATTAGTTTTACACATTGGGAATTTGGAGATAATTTGTTGAGAAAAAAAGCAGAGTTTTTGTTTCCGTTAGAGAAGGCTTTTGCGTTAATGTTTTTCCAAAGAAAAGGTCTTTCTAGGAAAATAATTCATCAATTAAAATATAGAAATCAAGAAAAAGTAGGGGGAGTTCTTGCGGAATGGATAATAGAAAGGTTAAGTTTCATAGAGAAAAAGCCAGATTTATTGCTTCCAGTTCCCCTTCATCCAAAGAAAATGAAAGAACGAGGGTATAATCAATTATATCTTTTTACGAAGGTTTTGTCGGATAAATGGAGAATTCCATTTCGTGATGATTTGCTTCAAAGAAATACTTATCACAAAGCTCAAGCTACCAAGGATAAAATGCATAGAGAAGAAATGCATTATGATTTTTCTCTTGTAGAAAAAATAGAAAATCAGCATGTTTTATTGATAGACGATGTTTTCACTACAGGAAATACCATGAGTGCCATAGCATGGGAGATTTTGAAATACAATAACAAGGTGAGTATTTTAGTCATGGCAATGGAAGAATAAAATTTTAATTAAAATCATTTAGAATTTCTTCTAAAAATTTTTCTAAAGGTTTAGGGAAGGATTTCTCATGGAAATTTTGGAAAGATGCAATGGTCATATGGTTTTCTGTTTGAAATTGTTTAAAAATTTTATTATCCTCTATGTTAAGAATACAAATTTTTATATTGAGATTTTTGTGGGTGAGTTTATGAGAAATAAGGTTTTCTTTGACGATAAATTTTTCCAAATTTGGAGTGATGATTTCTGGGAAATCAAATAACTTTTTCCAAATGGAGGTTTCATCGCGTTGTTTGATTAAGAAAAATTCTTGATGCTGGATAAAATAATATGTTAAATTTAAATTTTCAGGTTTTATTTTCTTTGTTTTGATAGGGAAAAAAGTTGTTTTTCCTATGTGAAAAGCTAAACAATCTGTCTGAATAGGACAATTTTCACAATCAGGATTTTTCGGTTTGCAAATTTTTGCTCCTAAATCCATAATCGCTTGATTGAAATCTCCAAAATCTTCATTTGGCATAATTGATAATGCTAATTCTGAGAAATAATGCAGAGCTTGAGATTTAGAAATATCAAATTCATCAGCAAAGATTCTAGAAAGAACACGGTAAAAGTTGCCATCTATTGCAGGTTTTTTCTGATTAAAGCAGATACTTGCAATAGCCGCAGCAGTGTATTTTCCAATACCTTTTAGTTTGATAATTTCTTCATATTCTTGGGGGAAGGTATTTTGATATTCGTAGTAAATTTGTTGGGCTGCTTTATGTAAATTGATGGCTCTAGAATAATATCCCAACCCTTTCCAATAAAGCAAAATTTCTTCTATATTGGTTTTTGCTAAAGTTTCTGTATTAGGAAATCGCTGAATAAAATTAAGGTAATAACCGAGCCCTTGCTCTACACGAGTCTGCTGTAAAATAATTTCGGAAATCCAAATATTGTATGGATTTTTAGTATTTCTCCAAGGTAAAATTCTTGCGTTTTGGCGATACCAAAGCAATAATCTTTTACCAATATGTAGAAAATCAGAATTTTGTTGAATTGTTTTCAAATTTTTTATATATTTGCACACCAAAAATAAAAACAAAAAAGGAAATGACAAAAGCAGAGTTAGTAAATGCGATATCGAATAAGTTGGGGACAGAGAAAAACGAAACTCAAAAAATAGTGGAGGCTTTTATGAAAGAGATAAGAGGGGCCATGTATGAGGGGGATAATGTATATTTGAGAGGTTTTGGTTCTTTTATTATTAAGACAAGAGCCGCAAAAATAGGTAGGAATATATCTAAAAATACGGCAGTCAAAATCCCTGCACACAATATTCCTGCATTTAAACCTTCTAAAACTTTTATGGATAGAGTAAAAACAAGAGTAAAAGTAAAATAAGAAAAATAATTCACTGAGTAATAACAAGATATAAAACATTAAAGCTATGCCAAGCGGAAAGAAAAGAAAAAGACATAAGGTGGCTACCCACAAGAGAAAGAAAAGAAGAAGACTAAATAGACATAAAAAGAAAAAATAGTCTTTTAGGTGTGAAAGATAAAAATATAGTTGAGAACTCTTGTGTCCCAGCTATATTTTTGCTATTAAAAAGTAAAAAAAAATAGAAAGCCAAAAAAATGAAGAAAGAATTGATTATATCATGTGAAGATGAGGCTTCTAAAATTGCTCTTATAGAAGATGGAAGACTTTTTGAACTTCATGTAGAAGAACAAAGTAGTGATTATGTAGTTGGAGATATTTTTGTAGGTAAGGTTAAAAAATTAGCTCCTAATCTTAATGCAGCATTTGTCAATATAGGTTATGATAAAGATGCATTCTTGCATTATCAAGATTTAGGTCCAGAATTTAGAACTTACCAAAATCTCTTGAAAGGGATTTTACATAAAAAAATACAAACTCCAAGTCTTAAAGCATTTCCTATTGAGAATGAAATAGATAAGCATGGAACAATAGATAAAGTTTTATCTGCAGGAGATGAAGTGCTTTTACAAATCACAAAAGAACCTATTTCTACAAAAGGGCCGAGAGTATCTACGCAAATTTCCTTAACGGGCAGATATTTGGTTTTAATTCCTTTTGACCAAAAGATTTCAGTTTCAAAAAAGATAAAGGATAGTCAAGAAAAAATTAGGCTGAAAACTTTAATAGAAAGTATTAAGCCAGAAGGTTTTGGGGTAATTATAAGAACTGTAGCAGAAGGTAAAAAAGTAGCTGAACTTCATAATGATATGAATCAGCTTATAGAAAAATGGAATGTTTGTTTTAAAAATATTCAGAAAAATAAAGTGCCTTCTAAGGTGTTAAATGAGGAAGATAGAGCCTCTGCTATTCTGAGAGATAATTTTAACCAAGATTTTGTAAGTATTATTTGCGATGATGAGCAGATGGTCAGTGATATGCGAAATTATCTGGAGGTAATCTCGCCTGAAAGCAAAAAAATAGTTCAGTTTTATGATTCTCATATTCCGTTATTAGAGTATTATAATGTAGAGAAACAGCTGAAACAGTCTTTCGGAAAGCATGTGAATATCCCTAGTTCCAAAGGAGCTTATTTAGTGATAGAGCATACAGAAGCTCTTCATGTAATAGATGTAAATTCAGGGAATAATATATCTCTTGGAAGTCAAGCAAATAAAGGGCATGCTCTTATGGTAAATAAAGTAGCAGCTACAGAAATAGCTCGTCAGTTGAGACTTAGAGATATGGGCGGAATTATCGTAGTAGATTTTATTGATATGCCTAATACCGATCATCGTAAGGAACTTTATGATCATCTGAAAGAGGAGATGAAACGAGATAAGGCTCGTCATAAGATTCTCCCACCGAGTAAATTTGGTTTAATACAAATTACAAGACAACGAGTGCGCCCAGAAAAGGTAATAGATACTAAGGAAGAAAACCCTAATGAAATAGGAGAAATAAGTGCTCCTATTGTGATTATAGAGCAAATGGAAGAAGCCATTAAAAGTCATATAATTCATGAAAAAGGAAGATTATATCTACATGTTCATCCTTTTGTTGAAGCTTATCTTACAAAAGGTTGGCTAACTAGCATTAGAATGAAATGGTTATTTAGGTATAATAGATGGGTAACGATTATCCCACGAGATTCTTTTAAGTATTTGGAATATAGACTTTATAACGATAGTAAGAAAGAGTTAATGAATCACTCTTATTAAAAAATAAAAGCAATCCTATTTTGGATTGCTTTTATTTTTTAAGGATATAAAGATATTTTTTTACGCAATATCAGCAGGGTCATCAATAACTTTTCCAGGAATAAGAGGGATAACATTATTGACTCCTTTTATATTAGGCATTGTAAGATTATATTCTTTATCTATAGTAACATCATTTGCCTGTTGAAGCTTTATTTTTATTTTTAAATTATTTCCTTCTAATATAGCAGAAGTAAGAATAAATCTAGGTGCTTCTAAATAGATGTCCAAATGCTCTCGTGAACCGAATATTTTTCTATGTAATGAACTGTTACCGTTTATGGATAATGTTTGTTTAGGATCAGATTTTAAGGATATAGAAATAAGATTATACCAAGAATTGAAAAAATAACCTTTTAAATCATTAGTAAAATCTGTTTTATTAGGATTTTTATTTATGATTTCTTTGGCTCTTTTTCTAAGTTCTCCCGAATCTACAATCATTAAATCATCGGCAAGCTCTTTTAGAGTTTTGAATTTTTCAATATTCTTATCGATTTCAAAAGTATTCTTGGAACTATTAGAGGAAATTTTCTTATCGATAATTTCTATTTTTATACTAAAATTATTGCTATAATCACTTCTACTTTTTGAATCAGCAACATAGTTTATTTGATATCTTTTTTCATCATAATTCAATAAATCCCCTAAATTTAAAGGTAAATATTCATAAATTCCGCGCATATATTTTGTGGATACATATTTACTATTAACGGTGATTTTTTTATTGTAGAAATCTCTATCATTAAATTCTAACGAACTTTTAGTAGTACTTTTTATATTTTTATATTGGGTGTAAAAAGTAATATGTTGCCCATCATATTTCAAATCAGTAATAGTTAAATTTTTTATATCCTCATCTTTGAGAACATAGTATTTCTGATCAAATGTAAGAGTTGCAAATTCTACTGATTTTTTTAATCCTTCAAGTACATTAGATATGTTGTTATTATAGAGACCTGCAATATCAATATTCTCTAGATAGGTGTCTTTATCTACTTTCCATCTTTGTGCATATGTTCTTTGTCCAATTTGTTGATCAGTGGGTCTTTCATCAGTAGGAGTAGATGATTTTGGAGGAGTAGGTTTTTGAGTGTTTTCCTGTGAATTAGAGTTGGTTACATCGTGTTCATCTCTACTGCTACAATTTGTTAATAATGCTCCTGCTATTACTAGAAGCATGATGAATTTTTTGTTCATATCGTAATATTTTTATGTAAATTTATGAAATATTTAGACAATTAATAATCATAATGATAAAAATCAGTATTTTTGTGCCTTATGAAGCGATGGTATTTTTATCCTTTGGCGGTAGTTTATCATTTAATTACTGCAATAAGAAATAAAATGTATGATTTTGGAATTTTTAAATCAGTGAGGTTTAGGGTTCCTATTATTGGTGTAGGGAACTTATCGGTAGGGGGTTCAGGGAAATCTCCAATGGTGATGTATCTAGTAAAATTATTATCTAATAATTTTAGAATGGGTATTCTTTCTCGTGGTTATGGAAGAAAAACCAAGGGGTATTATATTGTTAATTATGAGAGTAATTATCAAATGGTAGGGGATGAAGCAATGCAACTTTTTCAGAGGTTTAAGAATAAATTTGCAATAGCTGTATGTGAAGATAGGGTAAAGGGAGCGAAGAAAATTATTGCAGATATGGATTTAGAACTCTTGGTTTTAGATGATAGTTATCAGCATAGGGCGATAAAGCCAGGGTTTAACATTCTTTTGACGGATTATAATGAACCTTATTTCAATGATTTTCTACTCCCCGCAGGAGATTTGAGAGAGTCTAGAAATGGGTCTAAGAGAGCGGATATTATTATGGTAACCAAATGTCCAAAGGATTTGACACAAGAGCAAGAGCAGAATTATATTGCTAAAATAAAACCAAGATATGGACAAAAGGTATTTTTTTCATCAATTCAATATGATGAGAATTTACAATCAAAATATGGTCAAATATCCATAGAAAAATTAACGGATTATGAAGTTTTGCTGATAACAGGAATTGCAAATTCAACTCCTTTGGTGGAGGAATTATCCCAATATACACAGAATGTGAAGCACCTCAAATTCCGAGACCATCATTCTTTTTCTCAAGAAGATATTAAAAAAATAGCAGATGAATACAAGAAAATGGGAGAAAATAAATTGATTTTGACCACAGAAAAGGATTACACAAGATTAATGAGTTTTGAGTATTTTTGGGAAAAACTATTTTATTGGGGAATTAACACAGAAATAAAAAATAAAGAAGAATTTAACCAAATAATTTTGAATTATGTTATTAGAAAAAATTAAAGAAACGGCAAGTTTCATTCAAGATGTCATCAAGGATACTCCCGAGTTTGCGATTGTTTTAGGCTCAGGATTAGGAAAATTAAAAGATGAGGTAGAAGCTATTCATGTTTTTGATTATCAGGATATTCCTAATTTCCCTCAGACTACAGTAGTAGGTCATGGAGGCAAGTTAATTTACGGAGTTTTGGAAGGAAGAAAAGTATTGATGATGAGTGGGAGATTCCATTACTATGAAGGACACTCTATGGATACGGTGACATTTCCTTTCCGAGTTTTTCATCTTTTAGGAATTAAAAATTTGATTTTATCTAATGCTTCTGGGGGGGTAAATCCTAATTTTAAGGTAGCAGATATTATGCTTGTGAATGACCATATCAATATGATGCCAGAACATCCTTTAAGAGGTAAAAATATTGATGAATTAGGGCCTAGATTTGTAGACATGTCAGAGCCTTATAATAGAAAAATGTTGTCAATAGCAGAAAGTGTGGCACAGCAGAATGAAATCCCCGTTCATAAAGGTGTGTATGTAGCGTTGCAAGGGCCTACATTTGAAACTCCAGCTGAGTATGGATTGGTTCGTTACATTGGTGGAGATGCCGTAGGAATGAGTACTGTTCCAGAAGTGATTGTCGCGAAACATATGGGAATGGATTGTTTCTGTATTTCCATTATCACAGATTTGGGAGGGCCAGAAATAGCATTTAATGTTTCTCATGAAGAAGTTTTAAAGGCAGCTGATACTGCGATGCCATCGGTGATAAAAATTGTAAAAGGTCTAGTTAAGGAATATAAATAATAAATTCTTATATTTGTCATTGATTAAAGACAAGATTATGGCAGAGCATAAATTATTGTTACCTTCTATGGGAGAAGGAGTGATGGAAGCTACAATTATTGGTTGGCTTTTTAAGGAAGGAGATTTTGTGAATGAAGATGATAGTGTGGTAGAAATAGCTACGGATAAGGTGGATTCCGATGTTCCTACGCCTGTTTCAGGGAGAATAGTCAAAATATTAAAGGAAAAAGATGAGATAGCCAAAGTTGGTGAGCCTATTGCCATTTTAGAAATTGAAGGAGAAGAAGTAAGTGATGTTATTTCAGAATCTCAAGTTGTTATTTCTGAAGAGGTAGAAAAAGAAGTGGTAGAGGTTTTAGAAAAGCCACTTCAAGTATCAACTCCAAATATATTATCAAATGTTGAGGGGTTAAATCTTTCGCCGTTGGTTAGGTCTATTATCCAAGAAGAAAATATTTCCGAAGAAGAATTAAGACAAATCAAAGGAAGAGGTTTAGAGGGAAGGATAACTAAAGAGGATATTTTAGAATTTGTCAATAATAGAGGAAAAGTAGAAGAGCAAAAACCTGCAATGCCACAAAGGGAAGAATCTAAACTTGTATCACCAGCTCCTGTAATTACTACGAATGACGGAGATGAGATTATCCAAATGGATAGAATGAGAAAGATTATTGCTGAAAATATGCTGATGAGTAAGCAGATTTCTCCACATGTAAGTTCTTTCATAGAAAGTGATGTTACAAATATTGTAAAATGGAGAGGTAAAAAGAAAGATGCATTTGAAAAAAGAGAAGGGGTAAAATTAACCTACATGCCGATTTTTGTAAGAGCAGTAGTTAAGGCTATTCAAGATTTCCCAATGATTAATGTTTCAGTAGATGGTGATAAAATCATTAAGAGAAAAAATATCAATATAGGGATAGCAACGGCATTACCAGATGGGAATTTGATAGTGCCTGTTATTAAAAATGCAGACCAATTAAGTTTAAGTGGATTGGCAAAGGCTATTAATGATTTAGTATACAAAGCAAGAAATAAGAAATTAGCTCCGCAAGATATTCAAGGGGCTACTTATACAATTTCTAATATCGGAACTTTTGGAAATCTGATGGGGACACCAATTATCCTCCAGCCACAAGTTGCAATCTTAGCCATTGGGGCAATTGTTAAAAAACCAGCTGTATTAGAGACTTCTGATGGAGATGTAATTGCAATTAGACAAAAAATGTTCATGTCTCATTCTTATGACCATAGAGTAGTAGATGGTTCATTAGGAGGACTTTTCTTAAAACGAGTGCATGATTATTTAGAAGAATTTGATTTGAATACCGAGATTTAATAGTATATTCAAAAAAGCGTTCAAAAATTGAACGCTTTTTATATTATTTGTTTTTTCTTTGTTTGAATAGCCAATCTCTCACGCTTTTGAGTTTATAAGCATAATCAAAAGAATACATATGCTCTGCTCCTTTCCACCCTTGTGCTATTTCTGGAACTACGGTATTTGGAGTAAATCTCACAAAGTTAATATTATATCCTTCTTTGATTAAAGCTTTTATTTTGGCATTTTGTTCTTTTATAGGAAGCTGTGCAGAAAACTCTATCTCTCCGAATTTTGTTTTTTCTTTTTCTAAAACTTGACTAAGAGCATTCATTCCTACGGATGCTTTGGGGTCAGCAGTAGAGATGATATAAAAGAATTTTTTCTTTGCCAAAGGTGCTAAAACATTAGAGTCCCATTGGCTACCTACGAATAGAGATGCCGCAAAAACATCAGGATATTTTACATTAAAGTGGAAAGAAATCATTCCTCCCATAGATTGACCAGTGGTATATAATCGGTTTTTATCTATGCTATATTCTTGAATGGTTTTTTGAAGTAATCTCATTGCTATATTAGCTTCTTCGGTTACTTGCCATTGGTCATTGGTTACATTTTCAGGACCATTAAATGCAGGAACTAAAACAAAACTTGGATTTTCTTTTTGAGTTTCATCCATTACCCAGATAAATCCGCCATACCCTTGTTTTAGTGGAGACATTGCTCCTTTCCCAGTAGTGCTGGCATCTCCCATGAAAAGAACCAAAGGGTAAGATTTTTTAGCATTATAGTTTTTAGGAATAAAGAGATTATAAGTCATTGTTCGTCCCGTAATTTCATCATAAAATTCCAGAGTTTGGAATTGGGGAGCCATAATTTCCCTTAATCTTAAAAGTTCAGTATCAAAACTTTTGTCTGCACCACCGTAGGAGGTATCCCAGGTAGGATTATTGGTATTTTTATTTTGTGAAGAAAGCGGAATATTTTGAGCTTCACAATAGATACTTGCTAAAATAAATAATGCTGAGTAAAAAATTTTGTTCATATGTAAATTATTTTTTTCAATTCTAAATGAGAATATTTAAGCTTTTAGGGATAACTTTTATTTTAATAGGGGAGCTCAGAGCGGTATATTCACCATCAATATGCCAAGTATCTGTATCTAACTCAAACTCTATTTCTGATGCCGAAAAATATTGAATATACTCATCTTTTTGTAAAGTTTTGGCAAACATCTTGAAAACGAATGGCATGGCATAAGTGAGAGGGAATTTTTTTACTAAAACGATGTCAACCAATCCATCGGTAATATCTGCAAATGGTGCGATATAGGCATTATTGCCAAATTGTTTGGTGTTTGCAATGTTAATCATCAGATATTCACCGCTGTATGTTTCATGCTCTTTCGTTTTGAAAGTGATTTTAATGGGTTTGAAACTATAAAAAAGTTCTACCACAGTTTTCATATAATTCGCAAAACCTCGGCTGGTTTTTTCAAATTCACGGGCGACAGTTCCATCAAATCCTGCACCAGAAATATTGATAGAGAACTTATCATTTACTAAAAAAGTGTCTATCGCTCTGAAGTTTTTTTTCTCGATTTTTGCTAAAAGTTCGTCTAAATTCGTAGAAAATTGAGTTTCATTGGCGAAACCATTTCCTGAACCCGCAGGGAAAATTCCTAAAATTTTATCTGTATTTACCAATTTTTGTGCAATAGTAGAGATTGTACCATCTCCTCCCACAGCGATAAAAATATCCACTTGCTCTTTGTTTTCATCAATAAATTGATAAGTATCTTCTATAGATTTAGAGACGATATAGTGAGGGTTAGGAACTTTTTTTTTGAGTTCTTTTAAAAAGCCTTTGTATTCTTTTTTTGCGGAATAGGGGTTGATAATAAATGCAAACATTATGTTTTTTATGATTTAATAAAACAACTCCAAAGTTAAATAAAAATTCTTTACATTATAGGAGAAAAAATGGGTGATTGCTATTATTGATGTTAAAGTATATTAATTTTGTGGTTAGTGAGATGGAAATATGTAATTTTGACACTAAGAAACATAACTTAAATTTTTGGATTAAAAATGTTATTTCTTATACCCGCTTATTTATCAGAAAAATCGCCACTGGAGTATTTCGCTCCTGTGATTAAAGAATATATTTTGAGAACAGATTATTTTTTTGTGGAGAATGAAAAAACAGCACGGAAAGTGATAAAGTTTTTTGCTCCCGAGAAGAAGCAATCTGAGTTAAAGTTATATTTATTAGATAAATATTCGGAGACTTCTGATTTGAAAGAGGCTCAAGATTTAATGAAAAAAGGGATAGATTTTGGATTGTTATCCGAGGCAGGTTTGCCTTGCATTGCCGACCCAGGGAATATTATGGTAAGGTGGGCTCATCGGCATAAAATCCAAGTGGTGCCTGTTAATGGACCTAGTTCTATTATTTTAGCACTAATTTCTAGTGGGTTTAATGGTCAGCAGTTTTCATTTCATGGTTATTTGCCGATAGATAAGGTGGAAAGAAAAAAACAAATTAGATATTTGGAAAAACAAGTTTATGAGACTGGCTATTCACAAATTTTCATGGAAACTCCTTATAGAAATGGGCAACTTTTAGAGGATTTGTGTGGTTTTTTATCACCAAATAGTTTGTTATGTATTGCAGCAAATATAAATGACCCTGAAACGGAATTTATTAAAACACAGCCTATCAAAGAGTGGAAAAAAGAAAAAGTAAACCTTCATAAAATTCCAGCTATTTTTATTTTAGGAAGTTAGATGTGTTATTAGGGATATTAAAATTAAAAAATGAAGAAAAAAATATTTTTTATAAGCTTAATGTTTTTGGCGGTAATGAAGATGATGGCACAGGAGATTATGGGGAAAATCATCACAGAAGATGGGGCGAAAATAGAAAATGTACTAATAATCAATATAAAAAGTAATGAAAAAACTTATTCTAATGCGGAAGGATATTTTAAAATATCCGCAAGGAATGGCGAAGAAATTCGTTTGGTAAAAAGGGGGTATGAAAGATTTGTTTATATAGTGAAAGAGTTTGATTTTCAGAGAGAAGTTATTTTAAAAATGAATCATTCTGAAATTACTATAGATGAGTTGATTCTTGCAAAAATCAAACTCACAGGCGATTTGGCAAAAGATACCAAAGCTTTGAATAAAGAGAGTACAAATGAAAAACTCCAAAAATCCTTGGGGATAGCAACAATAGAGAAACAAGTAAAAAGTTTGGGTTCTTCGGGGATAAGTTTTGACCCTAATAATCTGTTTGGGAAACAGAAACGACAAAAGAAAATTTTGGTAAAATATGAAAATCAAGAAAATAATGCTGAATGGATAAAGATTCGGATAGACGAGAATTATTTCACAGAAAAAGGAGTTCCAAGAGAGAGAATTATGGAGTTCATTAGTTTTGCTCTCACGGAAAAATCAGAATTATCTGCATCTATCAAAAGAAGAAACATTACCCAAGTAAGGAGCATTTTAGAGCAAGTTTTTCCGATTTATCTTAAAAGATTAAGAGAATAAATCAGTAATTTTGGTAATAAAATCAGTAATATTGGTAAGGCCAGTTACTGATTTTTTTTTGACCTTTGTAGCATTAAAATTTATAAATAAGGGGGAGGAGTGAGCTTTTGCCTTTTTTATTTGTTAAAAATATTTTTTGAGAAGTATTTAACTTTTTATAAAAATATTATCTAACTAAATAACAAAATATTTTTATGAAGAAACTATAAGGAGTTCCCTTATCAGTTTTTTCGTGATTTGTAAAAAGTAGAGTTAAATTAATTAAAAGTATAATTATATGAAGAAACAAAAGGTGATTATTTATTCTTTGTTGGCATTAACTACGCTAACTACAGCAGTTAGTTGTTCAGGAGAAAAACAATCAGATACAACGGCTATGGCTAATGCTCCACAGTCTTACCCAGTGGTAGAGGTAGAAGAAAAGACATTAACGGGATATTTAGAATATCCAGCAAATATTACAGGGAGAGTAAATAATAATGTTCGAGCTAAGATACAGGGTTATATTACAAAAGTATTGGTAGATGAGGGGCAATATGTGCAGAAAGGTCAGCCATTATTTACTTTGGAAACTAATTCTACTACCGAAACGGCATTAGCTGCAAAAGCGGCGGTAGATGCTGCAAAGGCGGTTGTAAATTCTGCTCAAATAGAAGTGGATAGATTAGTACCGTTGGTTCAAAAAGGGATTATTGGAGAGGTGCAATTATCTACCGCGAGAGCAAAATTGCTTCAAGCACAAGCACAGCATAAACAAGCTATAGCAAGTTACAAAAGTTCTCAAGCAATGGTAGATTATTCTATTATTCGGGCTCCGATAAGTGGAGTGGTAGGTAAAATTAATTTTCGTGAGGGAAGTTTAGTAGGACCTACAGATGCCACAGCTATCACTACTGTTTCTGATACAAGTGAACTTTATGTTTATTTTTCTATGAATGAAAAAGAATATTTGAACTTTTTGAAAGATACAGAGGGAGCTACATTACCTGAAAAATTAAGAAATATTCCTTCTGTAGACCTAATAATGGCTAATGGAGAAAGTTATTCAGAAAAGGGAAGAATACAGACTGTAACGGGGCAGATTGATGCGGCTACGGGAACCATTCAGTTCCGTGTATTGTTTAACAATGCTAATAAAATTTTGAGTAATGGTAATAGTGGAATAGTACGAATTCCTAAAATGTATGATAAAGTAGCGGTAATTCCTGAATCTGCCACTTATGAGCAGCAAGGATTTGTTTATGCATATAAAGTAGATAAAAATAATATAGTAAATAATACGAAAATAAGTGTTACTGCTCGTATTGATAATATGATTATTGTGGAGGATGGATTGAAAAAAGGTGATAAAATTGTAGCTCAAGGAGTAGCTACTCTGAAACCAGAAACAAAGATTGCTCCACAGCAAGTGAAGTTAGATAGTTTACTGAAAGCAATAAAACCAATTTTTTAATAATATAATATATGGTTAAAATGTTTATCAACCGACCAGTTTTATCATCGGTTGTATCTATTATAATTTTGATATTAGGAGTTTTGGGGATTACATCTCTTCCTGTAACTCAGTATCCTAATATTGCACCACCAGTAGTAGCAGTTTCTGCAAATTATACTGGAGCAAGTGCAGAAACAGTCATGAAGAGTGTAATTGTACCATTGGAAGAGCAAATCAATGGGGTAGAAGGTATGGATTATATCAAATCTACGGCAAGTAATGATGGTACAGCGACAATTACAGTAGTTTTTAAGCAGGGGACTGACCCTAATATGGCGACAGTTAATGTTCAGAATAGAGCAAATAGAGCTTCTTCTATTCTTCCCGCTGAAGTTACTCGTGCTGGAGTTATCACACAGAAACAAGAAATTAGTCCATTAGCTTATTTGGCGTTTTATTCGGAAAATCCTGATTATGATGACACCTATATCAATAATTATTTAAATATTTCTATTATTCCTGCAATCAAAAGGATTAATGGTGTGGGAGATGCTAGCGTTTTTGGAGGGAAAGATTATTCCATGAGAGTTTGGTTAGATCCAGAAAAAATGGCTGTGTATGGTCTTATTCCTTCTGATATTACAGCTGCTATTGCAGAGCAGAGTATGGAAGCAGCTGCGGGGCAGTTAGGTCAAAATAACGGGAATGCTTTTGAATATGTAATTAGATACAAAGGAAAGTTTAACGAAAAAGAGCAATATGATGATATTATCATTAAAGCTATTGGTAATGGGCAGTTTCTCCGTTTGAAAGATGTTGCAAAAATAGAATTGTCTGCTTTAACTTATAGGATGGAATCTAATAGAGGTGATTATCCATCTGTGGCATTTGGGATAAACCAAACACCAGGCTCTAACGCACAAGAAATCTTAAAAGAGGTAAAAGCCTTCTTAAAAGAAGCAGAAACTACGATGCCTAAAGGAATTAAGTATGAATTTAATATGGATACCAGTGAGTTCTTGGAAGCATCTATTAGTAGTGTAATTTCCACATTGATAGAAGCATTTATATTGGTATTCTTGGTAGTTTATATTTTCTTGCAAGATTTTCGTTCTACTTTGATTCCAGCAATTGCTGTACCTATATCTATCGTGGGGACATTCTTCTTCCTTAATTTATTAGGATATTCTATTAACTTATTGACACTCTTTGCATTAGTGTTAGCAATTGGTATTGTGGTGGATGATGCGATAGTAGTAGTAGAAGCCGTTCATGCTAAATTAGAAAAAGGGGCTAAAAATGCAAAGCAAGCTTCTGAGGAGGCAATGAGTGAGATTACCTCTTCATTGATTTCTATCACCTTGGTGATGGGAGCCATCTTTATTCCAGTTTCCTTTATTTCTGGACCAATAGGGGTATTTTATCAGCAGTTTGGGATTACGATGGTTATTTCTATTTTCATTTCTGCATTGAATGCCTTGACACTCAGCCCTATGCTTTGTGCTTTATTACTTAAAGTTCATCATAATGAAGAGCATAATAAGAAGAATTTTGTAGGAAGAGTATTTGATAAATTTAATATAGCTTTTGAGGCTACCACACTTCGTTATGTGAAAATAGTTGATGTTTTCCTAAAAAGAAAATGGATAGTATTAGTGATTTTTGCCATTTCTGGAGGGGTATTATATTGGTCTAATTCCACGATGAGAACGGGGTTTGTACCTACTGAAGATAGAGGATTTGTTATGATGGATATCTCTTTAGCACCTGGTGCATCTATGGAGAGAACTTTTGCTTTGGCAAAAGAGGTTCAAAAGAGAGCAGAGAAGATAGAAGGAGTTACCAGTGCTACGGTAATTGCAGGGCGAAGCCTTATCAATGGTTCGGGGAGTAACAATTCATTAGGTTTTGTAAAATTAGCTCCGTTTGATGAAAGGGCTGGAAAGCCAGGACAAAGTGTAGAGGAAATCACAGGAAAACTTTTTGGTGCTGTAGCGGATATTAAAGAAGCAAAAATCTTATTTTTCCAAATGCCGAGTATACCTGGTTTTGGTTTAAGTTCGGGAGTTACTTTTGAATTGTTAGATAAATCGGGAGGTTCATCAGCATCTTTAGCTCAAAATTCTCAGAAATTTTTGATGGAATTAATGAAGCGTCCAGAGATTCTTTATGCACAAACAGGGTTTGATACCAATTATCCTCAGTATGAGCTGACTATTAATGTGCCGAAGGCGAAAGAATCTGGAGTTACAATAAATTCTATTATGGCTACATTACAAGGGTATATTGGAGGATATTATGCTACAGATTTTACCAAATTTGGTAAGCAGTTTAGGGTAATGGTACAGACTACTCCTGATAATAGAAATGATATTTCTGATCTTAATAAGATGTATGTGAGAACTTCAAGTGGGGTGATGGCACCGATTTCTCAATTTGTAACTTTGGATAGAGTGTATGGACCTCAATCGGTGAATAGATATAATCTATATTCTGCGGCATCTGTAACTGCTGCGAATGCGGAGGGGTATAGCACAGGAGATGCAATGAAGGCAGTAAGAGAAGTTGCAGCAGAGCATTTGCCGTCTGATTATGCAATTGATTTTACAGGGATTTCAAAGCAAGAAGCTAATGCAAGTTCTCAAGTAATGATTATTTTCGGATTGAGTTTATTATTTGTATATTTCTTCTTATCTGCTCAGTATGAGAGTTATATATTACCATTGGTGATTATATTCTCTTTGCCTGTGGGGATTATGGGAGCATTTTTAGGGCAAAATTTAGCAGGGTTAGAAAAAAATATTTATTTTCAGATTGCGTTAATTATGCTGGTAGGATTATTAGCAAAGAATGCTATTTTGATTGTAGAATTTGCATCTCAAAGAAGGTTGAAAGGAGATAGTATTTCACAAGCTGCTTTATTAGCTGCAAAAGATAGATTGAGACCAATTTTAATGACTTCGTTTGCATTTATTTTAGGGTTGATGCCATTAGTTCTTTCTTCTGGAATCGGATATATTGGAAATCGTTCTATAGCAACAGGTGCTGTTTCGGGGCTGTTAATAGGAACATTCTTGGGCGTGTTGATTATCCCAGTGTTATTCGTGGTATTCCAATACTTACAAGAGAAAATAAGACCATTAAATTTAGAGGCTCAAAAAGTTGAAAACGAAGAAATTCACTAAAAAGAAAAGAAAAATGTTGAATATAAATAATATTACAAAAATAGGTTTTACTTTAGTTGTAGCTTGGGTAGCAGTTTCTTGTAATGCACAGAAAAAATATCAACGCCCAGAAGAGGTATCTCAAGATATTGTGTATAGAACAGACGAGCTTTCTACGGATAGTATTTCTATTGCAACGAAATCTTGGAGAGAGATTTTTACAGATACCACACTACAAGGATATATAGAGAAGGCTTTAGAAAATAATATGGACATTAGAATAGCTGAGCAGAGCATTGTCTCTGCTGAGGCTTATCTAAAACAATATAAGCAAGCGATTTTGCCATCGTTGACTATTGGTCCGAATTATGCTTGGCAAACACCATCATTGACATCTTATTCAGGAAGATTTTCTCCTAATAGAATAGAGGTGAAGCAGTATGATATTATGGCAAATCTTTCTTGGAGTTTTAATTTGGCTAATTCTTATAGTTCTAATAAAAGAGCTCAACAAGCAGCTTATTTAAGCTCTGTAGCAAGTCATCAGTCTGTGAAAACAGCTTTGGTTTCTTCAGTAGCAACTGCTTATTATCAATTGATGGCTTATGATGAGCAGAAGAGAATTTTGGAGCAGACATTAGATACGAGAAAAAGAAATTTGGAAACTAATAAAGCTTTGAAACAATCAGGGGTAGTAACAGAAGTAGCGGTGAAGCAAAGTGAAGCCCTTGTAGCAAATGCAGAAGCTCAACTTTTAACACTTAAAAACCAAACTGAAGTTTTAGAACATGCGTTAAGTATTTTAATGGCAGAAAGCCCTAAAGCAATAGAGAGAAATAAACTTTCTGAACAAAAATTACCGAAAGATTTTAGCACTGGATATCCAGCACAGCTTTTGTCTAATAGGCCAGATGTTATGGTAGCAGAGTTTAATTTGATTCAAGCATTTGAACTTACTAATGTAGCCAAAGCTGCGTTTTATCCAAGATTGACTATTAGTGCTTCAACGGGATTACAAACAATGCATTTGGATAAGTTATTTAATGCATCTTCTATTTTAGGGAGCATTACAGCAGGATTGCTCCAGCCTGTTCTCCAAAAAAGAGAATTAAAGACTCAATATGAAGTGAGATTAGCAAATCAACAAACTGCATATCTTAATTTTCGTAAAAAAATGCTCGTAGCGAGCCGAGAGGTTTCTGATGCATTAAGCACTTATAGTATTCAAGCTGATTTTATTAATCAGAAAAATAAAGAGTTACAAGCCTACATTAAAGCTGAAGAATACTCTGAAGAACTACTTAAATATGGTATGGTAAATTATTTAGAAGTATTAACAGCGAATGTTAGTAGACTTAATGCAGAACTAAATATAGTGAATGCAGAATATAATCAGATGAAAGCTTTAGTAGATTTATATCAAGCTCTTGGAGGAGGTTGGAAATAATCTAAATAAATGAGGATAAGACCACATTGATTTTAATTGATGTGGTTTTTTTATGCCATATAATTGACTCTTATTCCTTAAATTTGCGAAATGCCTTCAATAAATTTATATACTATAAGATTAAAAAGATTTATGACGAGCCAGTATATTTATGCTGGCATTAGAATGGCATTGGCAATTGTAGTACCAAGTGTGATTTTGGCATACTTTGGATTGCTTAAGGAGTATTTTTTGTTTCCTCTGGGCACGGCATTTATTGGGTTTACGGATTTTGCAGGACCTTTTATTCGTAGGAGAAATGCTCTTATTATGGTGGTTGTCTGTTTCTTTTTTGCTACCTTATCTGCTAGTTTTTTGAGACTTTATCCGTTATTGACTTACTTTGGGATTATTATTTTTGGAGTCTTTTTTACGATGTTAGGTATCTATGGTCAGAGGATGGCTTCAGTTGGGGTTTTTACATTGGTCGCATTTTCAATTTTTATTGATGGGCAATTGACAAAGGGAAGTATTATTCATAATATATTGGTTTTCACGGCAGGAAGTATATGGTTTCTTATTGTTTTTATGATTTCGTTTAAACTTCAGCCTTATAGATTGGCAGGTCAGATGATTGGCGAAAATTATATTCAGTTAGCATCTTATTTTAGGCTTAAAGCTAAATTTTATGTTAAAAAGGCAGATGATGAGGAAGTGAATAGGGAAATAATTGCAATGCAAGTTGCCCTAAAAAATTTGCAAGAAAGTACAAGAGAAGTGGTGTTTAAGACAAGAATTATTGTGAATGAGGCTACTACGCAAAGTAGAGTGTTGATGCTTATGTTCCTAAATTCTATAAATCTTTATGATAAAATGATGACGGATATTAATTATAAAAAGCTCAAGGAGAATTTTGGAGATTCTGGGATTTTGGATCAGATTCATGAATATATGGAAGACTTATCAAGGGAGTTATCAAAAATAGGATTGGCTTTACAGAGTGGAGATAAGAAAGTTTTACAAGGTAATTTTATAGAAAAATTTGAGGTATTATATCAAGAGTATTTTGAGTTGAGAAGTAGAGAAATTTCTTCTCATCGTTTAGAAGATTTTATGAATTTGAGATTTGTATTATCAAGAATTTCTGAAATTACAGAAGAGATACAGATGATTTTTAGGATTTATAATCAAGATTTAAAATTAGCTAAAAGTTTATCAACAGGTTTGGATTTTGAGAAGTTTGTTCCGCAACAAGAACAATTGAATCTTAAAATTATGTTTCAAAATTTTTCTTTGAAGTCAGCTCATTTTCGTCATGCTATTAGGGTTACTTTGGCATTGCTCATTGGTTTTGCAATTTCTCGAATGGATTTTTTGGGAATAGGGCATTCATATTGGATATTCATTACTATTTTAGCAATTTTAAGGTCAAAATATAGTATTACTAAGGCTAGGAATCAACAGCGTGTATGTGGAACGATTTTTGGGGCGGTGGTGGCCTATGGGATTTTAACCTATTTAGAAGATGATAGGATTTTATTGGGGATTTTGCTAGGGGCGATGGTTTTATGTTTTGCATTGCTGACTAAAAAATATTCTTGGGCAGTATTTTTTATGACCATTTATGTATTTATTGGGTTTAATTTTCTCAACCCTAATCATGTAGATATTATTTTTAAAGATAGGCTGATAGATACTTTTATTGCGGCAGTGATAGGTTTTGGGGTTTCTTATTTTGTATTTCCGATGTGGGAGCATCGTCAGAGTTTGGTTTTAATGAAACAATCTGTAAAATCAAATTTAAATTATTTTGAAGGGGTAATGAATCATTATTCTCAAATATGTGATGAAGGAGATTTTAGACAGAAAAGAAAAGATGCAATTATCAGTTTGGCTAATCTCTCTGATAATTTTCAAAAAATGTTATCAGACCCTAAGGATAAACAAACGAAAGTGGAATTAGTGCATCAATTTGTCAATACCTCTCATTTGGCAACGGCATACATAGCTTCGTTAGCCCAATATATTCATAAGGGAGATAGTTTCGGAGAGATAGACTGGGTAAGTTGGAAGAAAAAAATTTCGTTAGAATTAAATCAGATATTGGCTCTATTGGATAGTGATGAAGTAGAAGATAAGAGAGAAGAAAATATAGAGCCAGAGGATCAGATAGAAAACCTTTTAAATTATCGTAAAAAAATAGTAGATGAGGCTTTTCCTGATAATAGAGATAGAAAAAAAATAACAAAGTTGACAGAGTTAAAAAACTTGAGAGAAATATTAGAATTACTTTATGATGTAGTGAGTGAGCAGAAAAAAATAGCGAGAAAGTATCATCAGAAATAATAAAAAAGACTCCTTATTTTAAGGAGTCTTTTTTATGTTTAATATCCGAAAATTTCTTCAAGGCTTACTTCTGTGAATTCGCCTAATTTAGAAATAGCATTCATATCTAGATTTTCTTTTTTACCGATAATAGCTGTATTATAAGTAACAGGTTTTACTTTTTGATTATAGAAATTGGTTAATTGATTTAAATCTAAATTCTGAACTTCATTATAAAGATCTTTTCTAATGTCGTAATTCACACCTAATTTTTGCATTGCCAAATAAGTGTAATAAATATTTCGTTTAGTAACTCTTTGAGAGGAAATTTGTTTCAAAGTAGAGTTTCTTGCATTGCTAAATTGAGCTTGTTGCTGTGGAAGATTTTTCATTAAATCAGACATTGCTTCTACAGCTTGTCCAAGTTTATTAGCTTGTGTACCGATATAGGTATTCACATAATTATGCTTTTTCAAATCACGAGGATGAACATAATTAACACTAGCTGAGTAAGCTAATGAACGAGCTTCACGGATTTCTTGGAATACGATAGAGGATAGGCCTCTTCCAAAATATTCATTAAATACATTGATTTTTCCAAAATCACTAAGATTATTCATCTCCCCGCGACCGACTTGGCTCATCTCCATTTGCACCATATCATAATTGGCAAAATATACCTTTCCTGTGGTATTTGGTTCAGGATACATTTTCGGAGCAGGAATGCTTTGAGTAGTTTTAGCAATTTTTATTAGTGGAGCAAAATTCTTTTTGAAACTTTTCAAATCTTTACCATAAAAGAAAATATCAAAAGGATAATGAATAATATTTTTTACTTTTCCGATAAAATCTTCTGATTTAGTAGAAGTTAAACGCTCTTTACTAACAATATCTCTGAATCTTGATTCCTTACCATATTTGGCATAGTTCATTAATGCTGCCGTAATTTTATTTTTATCTTTTTTAGCAATTTCTCGAGATTCTAAAATAGTTTCTACTACATTTTTATAAACTTGTTCATCAGATTTTACATTCATCAAATAATGATGGAACAGAGCAGCCCCCTTATGTAAATTTTCTTCTAAACCAGAAAGAGAAATACTGATTCTATCAGTTCCAATATTAGTATTATAAGAAACCCCAAGTTTATAAAATTCTTGTTTTAGCTGTTCCGCTGAATATTTATCTGTACCTAAAAATTCAAACAAGCTAAATGCTATAGCCCATTCTTTATCATTATCGGTTCCAAAATCAAAGATGTAATCAACAGAAGCGATATTATTACTTTTATTTTCTACAAAACTTAATTTTTTACCTTCTATTTTATCTGTCTTGATTTCTTTTTTGAAGTCTACAAATTTTGGTTTTATTTCTTCTACTTTTTCATTTAGAAGATTTGACAAGAATGGAGATTGAGAATCTCTATTTAGTTGTATCGGTGTAATACCAGGATTTTCTACTCTTACCAATTTATCATTGATGCCTTTTTCTTTATAAACAATTACATAATTGTCTTTAAAGAAATCATTGGCAAATTTTACTATATCTTCTTTGGATATTTTTTCATATTCTTGGATATATTCTAATTCTTGCTCCCATGATTTTTCTTTGATGTAAGCTTCATATAGATGGGTAGCAAGACCATCAGCGGTTTCTAATTCTGCCTCTTTCTTCATTTTCATATCGTTGATGATAGCAGAAAGCATCCAATCTGGAAATTGTCCCCTTTTGATTAAATCCAATTGCTCCAAAAGCATTTCTTTGGCTTCATCGAGAGTTTGGTTTTCCTTTGGAGTAGCGTTTACAGCAAAATATCCATAGTATTTCATAGGAAGAGTGTAAGCGTATGCGGAGAGTAGTTTTTGCTTTTGGTTGATATTTAAATCTATCAATCCAGCATCTCCACTATTTGATAAAATTTGTTTTACCAAATCAGCTAAAATAGCCTCTTTTGTTCCATAACTATCAGTTCTCCATGCCATTTGCACTCGGGGAGCTGTAGGGCTTTTAACTACTCTTTTAATGATTTTATCCAATGGTTTTTCGGTTGGATACTGTGGTTTTTGAAGTTCTTTTGGTTGAAATTTACCAAAATATTTTTCCGCTAATAAGATGGTTTTATCAAAATCTAAATCTCCTACTAAAATGAGAGCATAATTATTAGGCACATAATATTTATCAAAATATTTATGAATGGCAACCATAGAAGGATTTTTTAAATGCTCAGATTCTCCGATGGTGGTTTGCTGTCCGTTAGGGTGAGTAGGGAATAGAGCGTCCATAAGTTCATAGCTTACCAAACGCCAATCATTGTCTTGCCCTCTGTTAAATTCTTCATAAACGGCTTCCAATTCTGTATGGAATAATCTTAAAACCAATTCAGAGAAGCGTTCTTGTTCTACTTTGAACCATTTTTCTAATTCATTGCTTGGGATATTGTTTTTATATACAGTTTCATCAAACCAAGTATGAGCATTAGTTCCTGTAGCACCGAGTGAAGAGATGGCTTTATCATACTCGTTAGCAATTGCATATTTAGAAGCTTCTTGAGAAACTTCATCTATTTTTTTATAAATCAGTTTTTTCTTTTCAGGGTCTTTTTCTGCTTTGTGTTGCTCATAAAGGTCAGAAATTTCTTGTATAAGAACTTTTTCTTTTTCCCAGTTTTGGCTTCCGATTTTAGAAGTTCCTTTGAACATCATATGCTCCAAATAATGAGCCAAACCAGTATTGTCCTTAGGGTCATTGTTACTCCCTGTTCTTACTGCGATATAAGTTTGTATTCTTGGGGCATCAGTATTTTTAGCTAGATATACTTTTAGTCCATTTTTTAGGGTGTAGATTCTTACTCCGTTTTGGTCATTAGAAACAGAGGCATAAGAAAATCCATTTTTATCTGTATGGATGAGGGGTTCGTACTTTTGTGCGTTCATGCTGTTAATCATTAATGCTACTGCCAATGTCGTTAATATTTTTTTCATTTTAGCTGAAATTTTGTTGGATTAAATTCAGACAAAGATAAATAAAAAAATTATTTTTGTAGTTCTTAAAAATAGAAAAATGAAAAGACTTTTATTCGTAATGATGAGCTTTTTTGTTTTATCATCTTGTAAAACAACTGCGGTAGCTCAAAACCAGAAATTAGAAAAAAATTATGTTTTATTAGTTTCTTTTGATGGTTTTAGGTATGATTATCCCGATAGATTTCATTTGCCTAACTTTAAAAAACTTCAGAAAAAATCATCTTATGCCAAAGGAAGCCTTTCTAGTTTTCCGAGTAAAACATTTCCTAATCATTATAGCATCATTACAGGAATGTATCCAGGGAATCATGGCATTGTGGATAATAAATTTTATTCTCCAGAGTTGCAAAAGGTTTATGCTATTCCAGATAGAACAGCTGTGCAAGAGGCTAAATTTTATGGAGGAATACCACTTTGGCAGTGGCTTCAGCAGCATGGTATCAAAACTGCTTCTTATTTTTGGGTAGGTTCAGAAGCTCCTATTTTAGGAGAATATCCTACTTACTATAAACAGTATAATGATAAAGTCCCGTATGAAGATAGAATCAACCAAGTAATGGAGTGGTTCCGTTTACCAGAAGAGAAAAGACCGCAGTTTGTTACACTTTATTTTGAATTTGTGGATGAGGTAGGGCATCGGACAGGGACAAGCTCTGAAGAGTTAAAACAGAAATTAAAAAAAGCAGATGAACTTTTAGGGCAAATATTAGAAGAGGTGGAAAAACTAAATCTACCAATGACAACGATTATCACTTCTGACCACGGAATGATAGATATGACCAGTGATGAGGATAAATTAGTTTTCATAGAAGAGATAGAAAAAAAACTGAGTGCCAAAGCAGATTTTATCAATAATGGAATGCATTGCCAAATTTATCTTAAGAATAAAAAAGACAAAGAAGAAGTTTATCAAGAGTTAAAGCAATATTTTTCTGATAAAGAATTTTTGAAAGTTTATAAAAAAGAAGAAACTCCCGAGAGGTGGCATTATAGAAATCATGCGAATATTGGAGATTTATTATTGATTGCAGAGGCTCCTTATTATATGGTAAAAAATAAACATGATAAATTAGTAAGTAGAGTAGGAGTTTGGGGAACGCATGGGTATGACCCCTATGCTACGCCAGAGATGATGGCTATTTTTTATGCGATGGGCAAAAATATAAAAGAAAACTATCAAATACCGTCTTTTGAAAATGTACATATTTACCCGTTTATTACTCATATTTTAGGGGTTGAGAGTCCAAAGAATATAGATGGAAATTTAGAAGTATTAAATCCTATTTTGAAGAAATAAATTGTTAATACATAAAAAAACAATCACCTTTTAGTGATTGTTTTTTTATGATAATATTAGTCTGTCAATTCTGTCCGAGGCTGGTCTGTATCTACACCGAAACTTGATTGATTATTGATAGCATTAATATCAAAACTTTTGATAAGGTTATTATCTATGATAAGAGCTGTAATTTTCCATTTATAGTTATCAAAATATCTGATAGGAAACTGGTCTAGCTCTCCACTGGTAGGTTTGTGGTCGTATCTTTTTACTCGTGTAGAAGGGTCTTTATGAACATCCTCAAATAATAAACTCACTGGAGATATATTGGGATAATCTGCATAGAATTTCCAAGTTTTAGTGTTAGGGTTAGGATACAGTAACACTTGTGGCTGTCCTGCAAGCATATAGCCATAATATTTTTCTCCAGCAGCATCATCTATAAATCCTCTATCTCCTTGCTGAGCATTATATAGAGTATTAAATTTTTGTTGTTTATGTAGTCCACCGATTGAAGAATATCCTATAATAGGTACCAATACGGGGGAGTCTGTGGTTGCATTCACGAAAGATACTTGGGTAAGTATCATTGTATATTTATCTGTTGATACTTTTAGGTCTATGTCATTAACCCAGTCTTCATTTTTAGTGATATTTTGAGCCGTTTGATTTTGTATATTTTTCTCTACTTCAAAAGAATAACTCACTACCTTGAATGGGGAGTAATGCTCATCTACGAGAGAGATGATTTGCTTTGTTTCAGGGTCTCTACCTATAGGGATTATATTTGTATCATTAGTTTGTTGGGTAAGGTCTTTGGGTTCTTTGATTCTTAAAGTTCCATTGACATCTAGTGTTTGCTGTGGGTTTTCGGTATTGATACCTACTTTTTTTTGAGCATTAAGCCCAGTGGCCCACAATAGTATAGGGATTATATATTTTATTTTCATTTTTGTTCAGATTAGTCTTTTATCCATTTTTTATCCATTACGAATATAGTAACCACCCAAGCATATCTGCTATTTCTATCCTCTTGCTGTCCTGTATAGCCAGTAGCTCCCTCTACCCAAGGCATAAAACCTCGTCCAAATCTTTCCGTTACATTAGGAAAGGTAATAGATAAATTATAATAATTTTTATAGGTGCCATCCCAAATTTCTTTGCCTGGGACAAACCTTGGTCCCCATTCCGTGTCCTCAAAATGACCAGGGGTAGATTTTATATTTTTAGCACCTTCTAGTTTAATACTAGGATTAGGCATATTGAGTAGATAGGTACCATCTGGTAGTAGTAATTTACTTTCATCGGTAGCATTATCCTTATCGGTATCTACCAATACTCTACCGCTAATTCCAGTGTATATGTTTAAGTCATTGGGGTTATTTCTTGCAATAATGGGGAAAAGGCTTACTTGGTTGTTATTTATATTACCACCAACGATAGGGAAGTTTACAGAGTAATCAGATTTAGAATTAGAATGGTAATATTCTTTAGAACTGCTAATGCTTGTTCCTTTTCCTCTTGTATTGATTAAGTTAGCGGATACCACGGTAATGTCATACTTATTAGGGTTAATTCTTATGGGGAGGTTTTGAACATTGACCCCTTGTGGTACATTAGAACTATTAGGAATTGCTACTGGAATAAAAATATTAACATAGTAGAAAGGATATTTATCATTACTGGTAGGAGTGATGACCACCTGCTGAGTAGCTTCATCCCAAGCTAATATATCATTTTTTTTAGCAGGTCCTAATTCCTTTATCCTCATAGTCCCTTCTACATCGAGGGTTTGTTTGGGAGATTCGGTACCGATACCCACTTTTTTCTGTGCATTGCTCCATTGTGCTAATAGTAGCAAGGCAGTAGATAGGTATAATTTTGTGTTCATTGTATTTTAATTTTTAATCTACGATAGGATAGCTTCCTTTTTGTGCAGAAATATTTTCAATAGTGTTATTTTCAGATACGGTTATTTTAATTTTACTTTTTAGCTGTTTCATCCAAGTTTTTTTAATGAGAAAAACTTCTAGTTTCCAGTAAAGCTGTGTATTTGGGCTTACTAGTGGAGCAGAGAAGTCATATTCTCCACGGAAATACCAGCGTCCATTCACTTCTGCTAGTTCTAATAGAGGTGTTTCATAGAAGAAAGGTACTTTTATACGGTTTTCTTGTTTTTCAGCTGTTAGCGTTTTGGCGGTTGTTCCTTGTAGAATATGGGTAGCATCATCTGCCCCGACTCTGTCTCTTTTTCCTTTGTATTGGAAACCTCTTACATTGGTGATTCTGTTAGTCCAAGTTTCATCAGCACTTACAAGCCCTGGGTCAGTATTTTTATCAGCAATGGATACTATCTTCATAGCGACAGGAGATTCATCATCACCTCTTCCCGCTACCAGAGTGGCGGATAATAGAGAAGTAAAATATACATTAGAATCTATATTAAGATTTTGGTAAGTGTGAAGATAAGTAAAAAAGCTATTACCTCCATCTTGACCTCTTCTAGGAGTTACGGGTATATATATTTCTTGTTTATCAAATACTGATAGTTTTTTTATAGTAGGCATTTGTACTACCTGTCCAGTAGTTTTATCCCATCCTAGCATAACGGGGTTGTGAGTGTTATTAGGGATATCATTCACTCGCACGGTTCCATTTACATCGAGGGTATAGGCAGGGCTTTCGGTGTTGATGCCTACTTTCCCCTGTGCGGATAGGCCGATGCTACCCGCCAAGAGACAAAGAGTACTTATTTTATATGCTAATACTTTCATATTTTTTATATTAATAATATTAAACATTATAAACCATCTCCAAAATTAGGAGCATCAGCCGCACTACCAGTAGTAGTACCTGCTCCTCCAAACATGTAGAACCATCTGTATTTGCTGTCAGCAGTTTTCATACAGAAGCCCATTACAGAGGTTTGGTTTCCATTTACTGTAACCCCTTCTTTGTAGTGGATAGTTCCTGCATTAGTGGCGTTACATTGCACGGCATCGTTGGAACCCGTATGGTTTGTTACACCATTTCCGCTACCACCACCTGTTGGGATCTCTGCCTTACCTAAAACTCCATTATCATCTACTACTACCATTTTAGCAGGTGCATATTTTTCATCTTTTATTTTTTTTACTATTGAATTATTTTCAGTTGTGTAATATTCTACATCTCCTCCTGATGTTGGCAATTGAGAAATTCTTGTATAACCATTTACATCAAGAGAGTACTCTGTAGAGTTTTTACCGATGCCAACGGTGCCATTTTCTCCATCTAAAAGGATGTTCGCATCTTTTGAGTAAAAATTGTTGTTTGTACTACTAGCAACATTATCCTCTTTCTTAAGATTTTTTCCCAAGTATATTTTTCCTGTATTGGTAAGCGACGCCATTACACCTGTTTGTGCGGCATTAAGCATTTTAACATAAATATTCCTTTCGAATAACAACTGTTGCCCTTCAGTTCGTTGAATTATAGAGTATATGTAACTATCATTATTACTGGTGTTACCATTATCTGTAATATACAATTTTCCTCTTAGTTCTGTATTTCCTTCCACCTCCAGCTTGTGGGTCAGATTTTTCCCTGAGCCAAAACTTCCTATTCCCACTTTACCGCTTTGGTAGATATCTTGGCTATTAGAAGTAGCTTGTGTGGTGTTTCCAACTACTTGCCATGGCTCTGTTGGGATAGTAGGAATAGTTGGGATATCAACCTTACCTAATACACCATTGGCATCTGCTACTACCATTTTAGTAGGTAAGTATTTTGATGTAGTGCTACCATTGGTAATATCGTCGCTTGTAGTTTTTAATCCAGAGATTTTAGCATCTCCATTTACATCAAGATTATAATTCGCAGAGTTTTGATTAATACCTATTTTCCCATCTTTACCATCAAGGGTAATCTTAGCACCACCTCCTCCTTCAGAAGTTAATCCATTAGCTAAATATAATTTTGCATCTTGTGTAACAGAAAATATCCTTCCATTTTCAGGCTTTCTCTTTGTAAATGTAAGTGCTTTATCCTCTGTAGAAATATGCCACATAGTATTCCCATTTATTAAACCTAACTGCTTGGTATCTCCACCTTTAATTTCAAATGAAGAATCCATACTTGAACCTGTTGCAGAATAATCTCCGATACCAACAGCATATTTACTATACATTTTAAGTCCATAATTTGGAACGGCATTGTTTGTAGTTCCTATTTGTTTCCAAGGGAGGTCCGGTGTCTGTGCAGCAATTATGCTTGATAAAGATTTTTTTCCTAGTACACCATTAGCATTAGCGGTAACTACATCAGTTGCGGTAAAAGTCTTGTTATCATCAGTTTCTGATAATTTTGTTCCTGTCTGGTCATTTTCTGAATAAAGCCCTTGTATACGAACTTTTCCTTTTACATCAAGAGTTTCGGTAGGTTCAGTTGTGTTGATACCTACTTTTCCTGTGGGTGGTGTTGTCGTTTGAGCGGTAAAATAAATGGCAGCAAGTGTTAGCATACCACATAATGGTGTCTTCATCATCTTTTTATATTTATTTTATTTATTAAACTCTTGTTGTTTGGGTATATGGATACCTTTTGTAATTATGATAAAATCATCTACAAAGATAGTGATTTTTTTTTTTTTTTTTCAATTTTTTTGAAAAAAATGTATTTTATTTTCAATATTTGAATGAAAATAGGCTTTTATTAGTACTTTTCTTATGGGTATGCAAAAATTATGCCATCAAGTTTTTTTAGTGTGCGGAAAAGTGGTGGGTTTAGATGTTTTTACTCCAAAAAAAATTATTATCTTTGTGTAAATATTAAAATTCAAAAATATGTCTGAAAAGAAAAAAATATTATTAGAAGATTGGCAAGAAATAAAACCTTATGGTAAAACCTCTTCATCAGATTTGTATTATTTGGAAATATGTAATGGGATTCAAGACCAGCTGTATGAGAAAAATTTTGTTTTGCCTTTGCGAGATTTTATAAGAGAGGAGGGGATTTCTTTATTTTGTATTTTTTTGACCTCTTATTTAGAAGATATTATTTCGGGGTCTGAGGTGTGGAATTCTTTTGTCAAGAAGCATAAGGAGATATATGGTAAACCACTTCCTTTCTATGAGACGGAGGGAGATTATGTAGAAGGTGAGGTTAATCTTCAAGATGTTAAGTTTTTAGTATGGTATTTTATTAATTCGGTAAATAAAAATATTTTGCTTAATCCGCATGATGTTTTTGTACAAAATTTAGCAGAGAGCATTGTAGGGATTTTAGAAACAGAATATGAGTATGCTCCTGAAAATGATTTGCTTAGAAAGACTTATCAAATTACTGAAGCGGAAAATTACTATAATGTTAGAAAACTTTTAGATCAAATTTTAACGAAAACTTATCTTTTCTTCCCAGATACGGGATTTGCTATTTTGAGACAAGAAGCAGAAATTATTCAAAAAGGAAGAAATGTAGAAACCGCATTGAATGACCATAGAGATAATTTTGTCCACGAGGCAAGGACTTCTCTTTTGGCTCTTTCCGCAAAAGAATGGGCAGAGTTGATTTTAGGTAATGAAAATAAAGTTACTCAAGCATTGAAAAAAATGTCTCCTCGTGTAGTGGGTAGTTTTTTACTTTTGGGGCAAGACGAGAAGTTTTTAGATTTAGAACATATCGCTACAGGGAGAAATTTTAAATTGTTAAAGTCATCTTTTCCAAAGCATAAAGATTTGAAAGAAAAGAGCATTATTTTTATGGGAATGGTGCAGTGGCGAGATGAGTGGTGGTTTTCTGGGATTTCTATCGCAAGTAAATATAGTGAGGAAGTGATAGAAAGAGAAAAACAAAATCAGTATGCTAAGGAATCTTTAGGTTTTATGGAAAATCAGTCCATTATTAAGGAAAGTTTGGAAAAGCATCATGAGGAATTTTTAATTTATAATAAAAATACTCCAATAGCATTTTTGGGAAAAGAAGAAGTAGATGATTTTGTTAATGGATATTTCAAATTTATTGAAGAAACTCAAGAATTGACTCAAGAAGAAAAAGAGAAAGCTGTAAAAAAATATAAACCAAAAGCTCGTAAATCAGAAGAAAAACCAGATGTAGTTATGGTGCTGTTTCATAATAAAAATTCTGGCTTTGAGGTTTATCCTAATGTAGAAAGTGCCTTTTATATGAAATCTAATCCATTTTTAGATAAGGAGAAGTCTGAGCAAGATTTTTATCAAATTTTCTTGGCAAATTTTTATTCTAAAGAGTTTGTAGAATATTGTATAGAGGTGAGTAGAAATGAATTGGCATTTTTTAAAAACGGTTATGCTGATGGTGAGATAGATTTTTTAACTCGCTTTTTTAAGGCGGATATTTATCATACAAAACCAAAATTAACGATTGTAAGAAACTAAATGATAATTAGGTTTTTATTTTTAATTTTTGGAAGTTTCATTTTTGGGCAAAATATTAAAAGTATTCAGCTTTTTAATCCTCAAACCAATGATGAAACTCCTGTAATAGGATTTGGGCAGCAGTTGATTTTAAGATTTGATGACCTTAATAATGGGAGTGATGTTTATCGCTACACCATTAAACATCTTGATAGAAATTGGCAAGATGATGGGCTTTTTTTTACGGAATATGCCACAGGAAATCTAAATGGATTGATAGATAATTTTAAGTATTCTTTTAATACTTATCAGGCTTATACTCATTATAGTTTAAGATTTCCTAATGAGGATATTCAGCCTAAAATTTCAGGAAATTATGAGATAATGGTTTATAAAGATACACCGAGAAAACCTCTTTTTAAGAAGAGGTTTTGTGTAGTAGAAAATACAGCAAAAATAGGCTTGAATGTTACCCGATATACTCATGCTAAAACACCAGAACTTAATCAGAGAGTAGAAGTTAGAGCCGTTAGTGAAGGGAATAATTTCAGCCAAAATATTAATTCTATTAGTCTTAATGTTATACAAAATAACAATTTTAATGTGGGGGTTAGTGGTTTAAGACCATCATCTTCATTGGTCTTTGGAAATCAACTTATATTTCAACAATTAGACTTAACCTTTGCAGGAAATAATGAGTTTTTTTACTTTGATAATAAAAATCTCAATGCACCGATGGATATGGTTCGGGCTTATGAGAATATAGATGGAGTGAATTATACTTATCTTTTTCCTGCATGGACATCGCCTTTTAGTTATCAATATCAGCCTGATGTAAATGGAGCATTTTATTTTAGGAGTAATAATATGGGGCAAGAGAGAGATGCTCACTATGAAGGAGATTATTCTTGGGTAGTTTTTTCCTTGGAGGGTTTGCCGTTTGAGAATAAAGAAGTTTATGTTTTAGGGCAATTTAATGACTATCAAGCCACTCCTGAAAGCAGAATGTTTTATGACCAGCAACAGCAAAAGTATGTCGCACATTTGTATCTAAAACAAGGTTTTTATAATTATATTTTAGCCACAAAAAGTAATGATGAAAACCTGAATTTGGGCGAAATTAATGGTAATTTTTGGCAAACACAAAACCAATACCAGGCTTTTCTTTATTACACTCCTTTTGGAAAAAATTATGATGCTTTGATGGGATATGGGGAAATTAGATAAGAAAAAGATGAAAGATAATTTATATAATTGGTTACAAGCTGCAAGGCTGCGTACTTTACCGCTATCCATAAGCGGTATTTTGTTGGGTTCTTTTATTGCTCGGTGGAGATTGGTTCATATTGGGGAAAACTGGGATTGGAGAATTTTTGCATTAGCAATGTTAGTTACCTTATTATATCAAGTTTTGTCAAATTTTGCAAATGATTATGGAGATGGAGTAAGGGGAACAGACAGATTTCGTGATAAAAATGCAGAAAAAAGAGCTATAGCATCTGGGATAATTTCGGTAAAACAAATGAAGATGGCTGTGATTTCTACTGCGATATTGGCTATGATTATGACAATTGGGTTACTTTACACGGCATTTTTTTCTCATTACATTCTTGAGTTTTATGTATTTATAGGATTGGGGATTTTATGTATTTTAGCAGCTGTGGGGTATACTATGGGGAAAAAGCCTTATGGATATTTGGGATTGGGAGATATTATGGTATTTATTTTTTTTGGTTGGATTTCTGTGGGTGGGAGTTACTTTCTTTTTACTAAGGCTTGGAGCTGGGATATTTTACTTCCTGCATCGGCGATAGGTATGCTTTCTGTGGCAGTGCTTAATCTTAATAATATGAGAGATTTAGAAAGTGATAAATTGGCTGGAAAAAATACATTAGCATTGAGGTTAGGTTTTAAAAGGGCTATGATTTATCAGATAGTTTTGATGCAACTACCTTTGATATTAGTCTTAATTTTTTTGCTGAAAAATGAATTGCAAATAAAAGGTAATTATTATGCTTTTATGGTGATGGTTTTATTTTTTCCGATGACTGCTCTGCGGAGAAAAATCATGAAAGTAAAATCATCCAAAGAATTAGACCCTTTTCTGAAACAAGTAGGGATAATTACTCTAATGATGGCAATTTTATTAGCAATAGGATTAAATATTTAAGTAATAAAAACATATTTTGTAAGGATAATTATAAGTAATGTGTTGTTAAGATTTTTGGCATGTTTTTTGAATAGTAGAATTCAAGTATAAAATATAAAGATAAATTATTTTTGTAAGTTTTAGTTAAATAGGTATAACAAAAAATGATGAAACCATTATATAGTGGAGTGCTATTATTAGCATCCGTTTATTTCAATGCTCAAACAACCGCTACAGGAAAAGTGGGTATCAATACCATAACCCCAAAAGAAACCTTAGATGTGAATGGCACCCTAAAAGTTGGTAACTTACCAACCAATGGAATGGCAAATGCTATCTACAATGGGGGAAAAAACAAATCCACTACCTTTACGGCTACTAATATGGTAGTAGCAGATGCCAATGGTGTTTTAGGGAAAACAAATATCCCAATAATCCCTACTGAACCCTGGAGAAAGGTAGGGGGTTCTACAGAAGCCACATCTAACACTGATAATATCTATCAAAATGGCAATGTTGGTATTGGAAACTTTGGAAATGGAAAGACACTCTCCAATAAATTGGAGGTGGATGGAAGTACAAAACTTAATGGTACTCTCAATGTAACGGGAAACTCTACTCTCGACGGTACTCTCAGTGTAAAGGGACAAACAACTCTTGGTAATGCTCTTAGTGCCTCTAATAGTGTAGGGACTGCAGGGCAAGTTCTTATGTCCAAAGGAAACGATAGTGCTCCAGAATGGAAAGATATAAAAGAAGCAAGTGGGGTAATTTCTGAAACGGTATTGAAAATAGGAACTACTGAGATTGAAGTTAGTCAAGGTAGTGAAAAAGAAATACCAGGATTAACTTATACTATTACTGTGCCTGCAGAAAAAGAAAAAATAATAATGTTTAATATCGTGGGATATGCAGCACCTAATACTTTTGGAGGAACTCAAGGGGTTTTTGAATTGTTTCATAATGGTAAAAAAATATCTTCTGCATATGCTGCAGGGGTAGATGCCGGAGATAGGTATTTGCGTGAATTAACAGGTGAGCAACGAAAGATTACTACTGATTATTTAGCAACGAAGCTCATGAATACTATAGTATTGGGTAAAATACCTATTCCTGCTACATTAATGACAAATGTGACTCTAAAACCAGGGGAACATAAATTTTTAGTAAAATATAAATCTTGGTTTGGTACTTCTAAAATTAATGTAGATGCTTCTAAAATTTATACTGGTTCTACTTCAGAAGATAATGAAGCATTATTATCTAAAATGTTAATAACGATATATAATGTTAAATAAATAATATTTTTATTATAAAATACAGCCACTCTATGGGGTGGCTGTGTTTTTTATGTTTTTATAAAAAATAAAATTTATTTATGTTTATCAGTATTGAGAATTTCTTTTATTTTTTCAGCAACTTCTTCTAAGGTAATAACAGAATGAACATTAAGACCAGAGTTGTCAATAAGCTGTTTTGCTTCTTCTGCATTCGTTCCTTGTAGCCTTACAATGAGAGGGACAGGTAGAGAACCTAGGTTCTTGTAAGCATCAACAATCCCTTGTGCTACTCGGTCACATCTGACGATTCCACCAAAAATATTAATTAAAATAGTTTTTACATTCGGGTCTTTTAAGATGATGTTGAATGCTTTTTCTACTCTTTCAGCATTTGCAGTTCCGCCCACATCTAAAAAATTTGCAGGGCTTCCTCCAGATGCTTTAATGATATCCATAGTAGCCATCGCAAGTCCCGCACCATTGACCATACAGCCCACATTTCCTTCTAGTTTTACAAAATTTAATCCAGCCTCACCTGCTTCTACATCGGTGGGGTCTTCCTCTCTTTTGTCTCTTAAAGCTAATAAATCGGGGTGGCGAAACAGAGCATTATTATCTAAAATTATTTTAGCATCTACAGCTACTATCTGATTGTCGGAGGTTTTTAGTAAAGGGTTGATTTCCAATAAAGAGGCATCAGTGCCAATATAAGCCTTGTATAGAGCATCTATAAATTTTAAAAAATCTTTAAAAGCTTCGCCTTTCAATCCTAAATTAAAGGCAATTTTTCTCCCTTGAAATGGCAAAAGCCCAACTTTGGGGTCTATTTCTTCACGATGAATAAGATATGGGGTTTTTCTTGCAATTTCTTCTATATCCATACCTCCTTCTGTGGAATAAACTATCATATTTCTGCTGGTTTGTCGGTCAAGAAGTATAGAAATATAGTATTCCTTGATAGGGTTTTCTCCCGTGTAATACATATCTTCGGCAATGAGAATATCATTCACTTTTTTCCCTTCTGGAGGAGTTTGCGGGGTAATGAGCTGCATACCGATTATGTTTTTTGAATTTTCTCTTACTTCTTCCAAAGTAGAACAAAATTTCACTCCACCGCCTTTACCTCTACCACCAGCATGAACTTGAGCTTTCACTACCCAAGCTTTGGTTTGTGTTTGTTGACTTAATTTTTGAGCTGCATTTACGGCTTCTTCTGTTGTGGAAGCAAGAATACCTCTCTGGACTTTAATATTATAAGATGCTAAAATTTCTTTGGATTGATATTCGTGAAGATTCATGATTTATTTTAAATATTTACAGCGGACAAAAATAATCATTTTTGTAAAAGTAAAATCAGATTTATTTAATAGGTGGGTTTTTTCTATATTCTTCGACTTGTTTTTTGACTTCATGATGGCTAATCGTTTGTTCTTTGAAGTATTTTGTGAAATATTCTTTTTCTTCTTCGGTAGCTTGGAGATGATTTAGAATATTCATAAGATGCATTTTCATATGTCCTTTTTGAATTCCCGTGGTAATTAAAGAACGCAATGCAGCGAAATTCTGTGCCAATCCTGAAACTGCTAAAATACTCATGAGTTCTTTGGCGTTAGGTTTTTCTAAGAGAGCTAATGAACACTTTGCTAAAGGATGAAGTCCTGTAAGTCCTCCGACTACTCCAACGGAAATGGGCAATTCAATCCAAAATTTGAAAACACCATTTTCAATACTACAATGAGAAAGAGAGGAATATTGTCCGTTTTTACAAGCGTAAGCATGAATGGAAGCTTCGGTGGCACGGAAATCATTCCCAGTAGCGATTGTTACAGCATCTAATCCATTCATAATGCCCTTATTATGGGTGGTAGCTCGGTGAATGTCTATTTCTGCTATTTTTACGGCTTGATAAAATTTTTCTGCAAATTCTTTGGGTGAAATATTTTTATCATCATTTAATTCTTCTATTTTGCAGGAAACTTCTGCACGGACTAAACAATCAGGTGTATAATTGGATAAAATATTCATGATGATTTGGAGTGAGTTTTTTTCCTCATCGGTAAAAATTTCACTTTTAAGAATTTCTTTTTTTAGTGTTTCTCCAAATTTTTCTAAACATGAGTTGATGAAATTTGCCCCCATAGAATCCATTGTTTCAAAATTGGCTTTAAGTTGATAATAATCAGTGAGTTCTTGACTTTTATCAATGAGTTCAATATTTAAAATTCCACCGCCTCTTTTCCTCATGTTTGAGGTAATGGAATTAGTGGAAGAGTAGAGTTTTTCTTTAAGAAAATTATTAAAAAATTGAGTTAATTTTTCTTTATCCGTTTTGAAAATAAAGTGAGTATGTCCTAATTTTTCGGTATTGATAATTTGAGTTTTGAAGCCTCCTCTGCTGAGCCAAAACTTTGCGGATTTAGAAGCTGCAGCGACTACGGAGCTTTCTTCTGTTACCATTGGAATTGCAAGAATTTTCCCATTGATGAGAAAATTAGGAGCAATGCTGTAAGGCATATAAAAATTAGAAATGGTATTTTCAGAGAATTCATCATGGAGATTTTGAAGAGTAATATTTTCATTCCAATATTGTTTTAATATTGTTTCAAATTCTGGATTTTCGGGAAGATATTTTTGAATAATCCAATCGATTTTTTCTTGTTTATTAAGTTTTGAAAATCCATTTATGGAATAGTGATTCATCTTATGATATTTGATTTTTCAAAGATATAAAAATAATATGCGACAATGCATTAAATATAAAATTTAGATAGTTTTTTTATGACAAAATCATAGGTGAAATGATTATATTTGCCGAATAAAAGTAGAATGAATATGTTTTCAAAAATAGTACTTCATAGGGTAGGAAATAAAATAAATCAAGAAGGGCTGTTTCTTTCTTCTCAAGAGTTGGAATTAGATGAAGAAATGAAAGAGGAATTATTGGCATTTTTTTTGGATAGTTTTAAGGCAGAAGAGCAGTTCCAGTTTTATAGTGAATCTTATTTGATGAATAATGCAGTTTTTAGTTCAGTTTCAGAAATTTTTGAGGATAAAGATAAATTTCTTTGGGAAAGTGAAAATATAGCAAAACATCTTTATGAAGTAGCAGAAAATCCACGAGTGCAAGGGGGGGATTTATTTGTAGTCTATTTTGAAGGGGAGGAAACAGAGCAGGGGAAAATAGATTCTATAGGGATTTTTAAGATGGAAAAGAAAATGCCGTTTTTGAAAATTAGTGCAGATGAGGAGGATAATTACTCGCTGTACAAGGATTTTGGAATTGGATTGTCAAAATTAGATAAAGGAGCAATAATTTATAATCAAAATAAGGAGTTGGGGTATGTAGTTTCCGCGTTTGATAATAATAAAAATGGGGATTTGTATTATTGGTTTGAAGACTTTTTGAAGATTAGGCAGCGAGAAGATGATTATTTCCATACACAAGAAACCCTTTCTGTGTATAAAGATTATATTACCAATAAGTTACCCGAAGAATTTGAGGTTTCAAGAGCAGATCAGGCGGATTTTTTGAATAAGTCATTGAATTTTTTTAAGGAACGAGAAGAGTTTAAGTTTGAAGATTTTGCACAAGAAGTTTTGGAGGATAAAAATGTGATTGATAGTTTTGTAAATTATAAAGCTGATTATGAGCAGAATACACAAATGTCTATTGCTGAAGATTTTACAATAAATCCTGTGGCGGTTAAGAAGCAACAAAGGCATTTCAAATCTGTAATAAAATTAGATAAAAATTTCCATATCTATGTACATGGGGATAGGAAAATGATAGAAACGGGACAAGATGAGAAAGGCAAGTTTTATCGTCTTTATTTTGAAAAAGAGCAGTAGTAATTTTAATATTTTGTAGCCAAGTAATATGATTTTTTATTTGAGAGGAATTGTTCAAGAATTAACTCCAACTTATGTAGTTTTAGAGGCTCATGGGGTAGGATATTATGTGGGGATTAGTTTACAGACTTCACAAAAATTAAGTTTAGGGAAGGAGTATTTGCTTTATACTCAGCAGATTATTAGAGAAGATGCTCACTTGCTTTTTGGATTTTTTGATAAAGAAGAAAAGGAAATGTTTAATTTGTTGATTAGCGTAAATGGAGTAGGGGCGGTTTCTGCAATGATTGTATTGTCTTCTTTGGAATTGTCAGAAATTTCTCAGGCGATACTTTCTGGGAATAGTGGAGTGTTACAAAAAGTAAAGGGAATCGGTGCGAAAACAGCCGAGAGAATAATTATTGATTTAAGAGATAAAGTTGGGAAATTTGAAGGTGGAAGTCATGAAAAAACAGCTTTGGTAGATAATAGAGTGAAAGAAGAGGCATTATCTGCTTTGGAAGTGCTTGGTATTTCAAGGAAAATGAGTGAGAAAATTGCCGATAAAATTCTAAAAAGTTCTATTGAGATAAGTGTAGAGAATTTGGTGAAGCAAGTTTTGAAAAATATATAAAAAACATAAATTTTGAAAAAAGCTATTTTATTAAAAGCTGCACCTTTATTCTTTTTATCATTTTTTTCTGAGGAGTTATATGCTCAGCAAGAGACATTTTCAGAGATGATAGAGAATAAGGAATTTTTATTACCTAATCCTACAAGGTATGAGGCTTTTTATGATATAAAGGCAGGAGTTTACTATTTGTATCCTAAAATAGGAAATTTAGTAGTAGGAAGTCCCATGGTAATGAAGCCTAAGGAATATTCTATTTATCTGCAAAATCAGCAAGTAAAAGAGTATTTTAGAGAGAAAGGAGAGAGTAATATAATTAGGGAAAGAACTAAAAATGAGAAAAAAAGAAAGGGACTTGCTCAATCTATTACGATTAAGAATAAAGTTTTTCAGTATATTTTTGGAGGGAATAAAATAGAGTTAATTCCTCAAGGATATGCTTCTTTTAATTTAGGAGTTTTTACCCAAAAGATAGATAACCCTCTTATCTTACCTCAAAATAGAAGTTCATTTACTATTGATGTGCAACAGAGAATCAATATAGGAATGATAGGTAAAGTGGGGGAAAATTTGCAATTAAGAGCGAATTACGATACCCAAAGTGGTTTTGCTTTTGAAAATAGAATGAACTTGGTGTGGCAACCAAGGGGAAGTTCTTCGAGAAATGCTCAAAACAATTCATCAAATAATAAAGAAAGTAAAGATCCAGAGGATAGAATTATCAAAAAAGTAGAATTTGGGAATATCAATATGCCTCTTTCTACAAGTTTAATTCGCGGTTCTGAATCTCTTTTTGGAGTAAAAACAGAGTTTCAATTAGGGAAAACTAAGGGAACATTGGTGCTTTCTCAACAGCAGGGAGAGTCAAGAACGGTAGTTGCTCAGAATGGTGGTGTTTCACAAACTTTTAAGCTGAATGCAGTAGATTATGAAGACAATCAGCATTTCTTTATAGGGCATTATTTTAATAATGCTTATGATGGTGCATTAAGCCAATATCCATTGGTAAATTCTAAAATTAGCATTACTAGAATGGAAGTTTGGGTGCTTAATCAAGGTACTATCAATGTGGAAAGTCAAAAAGGTATTGTGGCGGTAAGAGACCTTGGAGAAGGAATGGCAACAACTACCTACCCAAGTAATTCACAGAACAATCTTTATCAAGATATTACAAATTTAGCAGGAATTAGAGATGTAACTTCTGCTTATAATAGCATAAAAGGGCAGTCTTTGTATGACATCACTGCGGGAGGAAATCAGCCTTACCAAGAAGGAGAGAATTTTGTTTTCACGAGAAGAGCAAGAAAATTAAATGAAAACGAGTATAAATTCCATCCGAAATTAGGGTATATTTCATTGAACCAAAGGCTAAATGATAATCAGCTTTTGGCTGTGTCATTTTCATATACTGTTAGTGGAGATTCTAATGTATATAAAGTCGGTGAATTTTCAGAGGATAATTCTTCTGTGTTGATTACCAAATTATTAAAGCCAAATACTTCCATGAAAACAAGTTCTCCGATGTGGGACTTGATGATGAAGAATATTTATTCTCTTAATACGGCGAATATAGACACCAGCGATTTCTTGATGGGAGTGTACTATAGAGACCCCAATAATGGTAAGGTTAATTATTTACCAAATACGAATGTGCAGGATACTAATTTGTTGAGTTTATTCAATTGGGATAGATTGAATCTTAATGGGGATTTTCAGCAAAATTCTAATGGGACTTATGGAGATGGATTATTTGATATGGTGGAAGGTTTGACCATTGACAGAGAAAACGGAAAATTGATTTTTACGAAAACTCAACCTTTCGGTAGGCATTTAGAAAATGTATTGGGGGCTAATAATCCTCGGTATGTTTTTACTGATCTTTATCGTCAATTAAAATCCGTAGCAGCACAGAATAATTTGGCTCAAAGATATACTTTAGAAGGAAGGTATAAAGGCACATCATCTTCTGGAATTTCTTTGGGAGCAATCAATATTCCGCAAGGCTCTGTAAAAGTAACCTCTAATGGAGTAACCTTGATAGAGGGGGTAGATTATACGGTAGATTATTTGTTAGGGAGTGTTACAATTATTAATGAAACGATAAAACAATCTGGTCAGGCAATAAACATTAGTCTTGAAAATCAATTAAATTTTAATACTCAAAGAAAGAGATTTTTGGGATTAAATTTAGAAAGGAAAATCAATGAAAATTTGTTAATAGGTGCCACAGCAGTTAATTATAGAGAGACGCCATTAACTCAAAAAGTGCAGTATGGACAAGAGGCTGTGAATAACACCATGTTGGGAGTTAATGTTTTGTATAGTAATGAAGCTCCATTCTTGACAAGATTTACCAATAAAATTCCTTGGATTAAGACTAGTGCTCCATCAAATATAAATTTCAGAGTGGAAGCTGCATATTTGATACCAGGGCAGAGTAAAAATGCTCAGAACCAGTCTTATATAGATGATTTTGAGCAAAGTTCTTCTAAAATATCCCTCAAAGACCCTGCAATGTGGGGGTTAGCTTCCAAACCTGAACAAAATACAAGAGATGCATTATTTAGGAATGCAGGAGTAAATAATAGTATTGTAAATGGCTATGGAAGAGGGCTTATTTCGTGGTATAATATTGACCCGAGATTTTATGGCATTGGTGGCACTGCACCTAATGGTATTTCTACGCAAAGCGTGTCTAATCACATGTCTCGTAGAGTGAGACTCAGTGAGTTGTATAATACTAGAGATTATGTAGCGGGAGAAGAAACTTTTACCAATACTTTTGATATTTCTTATTATCCAAAGGAAAGAGGTCCTTATAATTTTAATCCTAATCATGAAGCTACTCAAGATAGATGGGCAGGGCTGATGAGACCAATATCGGTGTCTAATTTTACAACTTCTAATATAGAATATGTAGAATTTTGGATGATGGACCCTTATGCTGATGGAGGAAATTTGGGAGCAAATCCTAAATTATTGCTTCATTTAGGGAATATTTCTGAAGATGTTTTGAAAGATGGTCATTTACAATATGAAAATGGATTACCTACGGATTCATCTCCTTCGGTAACGACAACGACCAACTGGGGAACCCAACCAAGTGTATCACCTATACTTTATACTTTTTCTTCGGAAGGGGCTGACAGAAAGGCTCAAGATGTGGGGTATGATGGATTAAATAATGCAGGTGAGCATGAGAAATTTGGAACATCGTTTGTGAATCCAGTTACCAATGAGTTAGACCCAGCATCTGATGATTTTGTGTATTTTCTGTCTGATAGATTTCAAGGAAGCATGGCAAGTTCTGTGGTGGAGCGTTATCGTTATTTTAGGAATCCAGATGGGAATTCCGCTTCTGGGCCTTTGGAGGTGTCATCGCAAACGCCTGATGTAGAAGATATTAATGGGGATTATAACCTTGACCAATATGAAAATTATAATCAATATACTATTGATTTAAATAGAAATAATTTAGTTTTAGGTCAAAATAATATTGTAGATGTTAAAGAAGTGCAAACTACCTTTGAAGATGGGCGTTCTGGAAGGAATAAATGGTATCTATTCCGCATTCCTGTGGGGCAGTTTGATACCACAGCAGGGGAGCATAGCAGAGATGTTTTGAATAATGTTCGTTTTGCGAGACTGCTTTTGACAGGATTTGATGAGACTTCTACTTTGAGATTTGGGACATTTGATTTGGTGCGTTCTGATTGGAGAAAATACACTAAGCCTGTCGCGGTAGATAATACCACAAATGAAGGCTTTGGAATGATAGATGCTTCTAATGTAGATGTAGGTAGTGTGAATTTGGAAGAAAACTCTATGGGGACACCGCCATATATGTTGCCACCAGGGATAGATAGGGAGGTATTTAGTGGGAATGCAGGTTCACAGAGAGCGAATGAAAGCTCTTTGTATATGAAAGTTACAGGATTAAGTAATGATGCTCGAGCTTTGTATAAAAATGTGTCTTTGGATTTAAGGAGATATGAAAAGTTAGAAATGTTTGTTCATGCTCAGGATTTGAAAAATGTAACTTCTACTCAATTAGATGACAAGACCAAATTTTTTATTCGTTTAGGAAGTGATGCTACGGATAATTATTATGAATATGAAGCATCATTAAAATATACTTCAGCGAATGCAAGAACACCTTATGAAATTTGGCCTACAGAAAATACTATTGCTCTTGATTTGCAAGAATTTACGGATATTAAAGGTAGAAGAGATAGGGCTTCAGCAGTAATAGATAGCAGATATACTGATACTTCTTATGGGAATGAGAATAAGAAAATTTATGTGAAAGGTCGCCCAAGTTTAGGGAATATCACCAGTATTGTAATGGGGGTAAGAAATCAAGATGCGAGCAGTATTTCTAAAGATATTGTATTGTGGATGAATGAGGTTAGAGTTTCTGGGACAGAGAATAAAAGTGGTTATGCAGCAAATGCAAGTCTTAATTTTAATTTAGGAGATTTTGCGTTGGTAAATGCCACAGGGGCAATGTCTTCGGTAGGTTTTGGAACGATTACACAGAAGCCATCAGAGAGGTCTCAAACGGAAGTTTCTCAATTTCATATTGATACTACGGTAAATTTAGATAAATTTTTACCAGAAAAATTTGGAATGAAAATTCCTGTGAATTATTCTTATACCCAAAGTATAGAAGACCCCAAATATAACCCTCTTGATAATGATGTAGAGCTGAGTAAAAGTCCTATAAAAAATGAACTGAAAAAAGTAGTAAGAACTTACTCTCAGCAGAGAAGCATAGGAGTGGTTAATATGAGAAAGGAAAGAACCAATCCACAAAAGAAACAGCGGTTTTATGATGTAGAAAATTTATCCGTTACAGCGGTATATAATGATGATTTTTATCGTGATATTCACACCACTAAAAATTATCGTCAGTATCTTCGTGGATATATAGATTATTCCTATAATTTTAAGCCAGTGAATATCAGGCCATTCAATAAACTGATAAGCGATACCGCAAAATCTGCAAAATATCTTAATTGGGTGAAAGAGTTTAATCTCAATCCTATTCCTACAAGATTTTCTTTCCGAACGGAAATAGATAGAAATTATAACGAATTGCAATATAGAAATATAGATGCGATATTGTTGGGAACTTCTGGTGCTGGAACAGATTTTCAAACGACCCGAACGAGAACTTTTTATTTCGGGTGGCAGTATAATTTAGGGTTTAATTTGACAAAATCCTTAAAATTAGATGTAAATTCATATACCAGAACACTCAATGACCATTTGTCGGTAGTAGATTTGAATACTCGTTCTATCTTTAAGGATCCGTTTAAGGTAGGAAGACCAGTATTGTATAATCATAGAATTCAGATGAATTATAGATTGCCTTTTGAGTATTTCCCATATTTGGATTTCATCAATGCCGAAGTAGGAAGAGGCATTCAGTATAATTGGTCGGCTCGTTCTACGGTGCTTTCTTCGGCAGATTTAGGAAATTTAGCTCAAAATAGTGTAAATACAGTGGCTACGGCTTCTGTGAATATTCCTTCTTTATTAGGTAAATTCAAATATTTCCAAAATTTAGAGAAAACTATATCTGCAAGGAGAGCAGAGATTGCAGTGATGGAAAAATACAATGTGGATATTGCTGAAAAGAGAAGCAAAGGAAAGAAAGTAGAGAATACGAAGAATTATCAATTCAAAAATAAGTTGACACCAATACAGTCTATTTTGTATGCTTTGACTTCTTTTAAACAAGCGAATATTTCTTATAATGAAACAAGTGGAACATCATTGCCAGGGATTCTTTCTTCTCCGAATTTCTTTGGATATGGAAGTAATGGCGGAGGGCCTACTTATGGGTTTTTATTAGGTTCTCAATCTGATATTCGTAGGCTCATGATAGAGCGTAATTTGGTTTCTGCATCGGATTTAATGACAGATGCCTACACCCAGATGAATACCAAAGCTTTGACAGGGAATATTCAAATTCAACCGATGAATGATTTAAGAATAGACTTGAATTTTTTGAAAAATCAGTCGCGTTCTTTATCACATACGAATTATAATATTTTGGTGAATGACCAACTATCCTATGCTAAGGAGATGATGAGTTTTTCTTATTCTGATATGATTTTAGGGACTTCCTTCAAAGATGGTAGGGATTTATATATGAATCTGGTGCAGAATGCAAGAGAGATTTCTCAAAGTTTTGGAGGTGCATTGAACACTGATGGCTTTGTAGATGGTTATGGATTAGCAAATTCTTATGTTTTGATTCCTGCATTTAAGTCAGCAATAGGAGGGAAAAAAGTGGGTAAAGAAAACCCTACGAAATCTAAATTTCCACTTCCCAATTGGCAGGTAATTTATTCTGGTTTAAAGAATTTGCCGATAATTAATAAACATTTTGCAAAATTTGATTTACTACATGGTTATAAGGCCACTTATACCACTTCGGGGATTCAATCAAGCTCAGATTATTATAATTATCAAACCAATGGAGTTACGGATAGAGACACGAATAATAATTATATTAATCCTTATACTTTTTCTCAAGTGGGCTATGTGGAGGAGTTCGCTCCATTATTAGGGGCAGATGTTACGATGAGAAATAACATGCAAATCCGTGCGATGTATAACAAGAATAGAGCCTATGTTTTGGGAGTTCAGAATTATACCTTGACGGAAGATTCAGGTTCAGAGTATATTTTTGGATTGGGGTATATTATTAAAGATTTGAAGATGAGAATGACCATTAGAGGTAAGAGTAGAACGATTAAAAGTGATTTGAACTTGAAGATGGATATTTCTTTGAGAGATAATAGAACCAGAGTTACCAATATATTAAAGGAAGATATACAGGTAACGGGTGGACAAAAAATATTGGGGGTAAATTTCTCTGCAGATTATAATTTTTCTCAAAATTTCCAAATGAGATTGTTTTATAATCAGTTAGTAACCAAATATAAAGTTTCTACGGCATATCCGCTATCCACGATAAGGGCAGGGATTACAGCTAATTTTACCTTTGGAGGAAATACAAATTGAAAATAAAATAATTTGTCTTTTTAAGACAAATTATTTTTTATTTAGCATAAGATATATTAAGTGAAAAAGATATTTTTATAGGAATGAATAAAGAAAAAACCGCTATAAACAATAGCGGTTTTTTTAGGGGAATATATAGAATAAAGCTTATTCTTCTGTAATAGTTTTTGTGGTATCAAATAAACCTACTCTGAGATTACCATAAGTTTTCTTTCCTGTGTAGGCAAGGGAGCTGTCTTCATAGGCTTTGAATTTTTCCACGGCATCATTCATCAGATTGCTGTTGAATAGTCCTAATCTTTCTAAGAGTTCAAAATCTTTCACCTCTATCCCAGTTACTTTTTTGAAGAGTTCAGGTTCTAAGAGGGTGATGACATCTCTCAGAGTCTGCTCTCTATATTCGGAGAGATACATGAATACAGGGATTCTGGTCGCGAATTTTAGAAGTTTATCCTGAATCTGTTTTCTTTTGCTTTTGTATTCCTTTTCCTCCTCACTAAGTTTCTTTTTTTCTTTGGGATCTTTAGTCGTTCCTTTTTGTTTATTTTTTTTTATCTCGTTAGATTTAGTGATGATGGTTTCTATATCTTGCCCTAAATTTCTAAATCCTTCTATATTTTCTAATATGTCCATGGCTTCTTGGTTTTTGAGAAGTTTTTCCAAGGTAATATTATCTACATTGACGAGCAGAGCCGATTCCCATCTTCTGGCAAGTAAGGTAGCGGTAGTCCCATTGTGGGCAATTTCTAATACTTTTAAAGCATCTATTTCTGTCATATTCTCCCCATCATAAGCCAAGATAGGTAAGAAACTGATAAGTTCCGTTATTTTCTCTTCCGAAGGTATGCTTGCGTCTGTATTTAGTTTTTGAGCATAGGATACCACTTGTTTCAATGCTCGGTTAGGGTCAAAGTCAAACACATAACATTTGTTTTTGATGATGACTCGCTCATTTGGAGTTTCTCCATTAGGGTTTTTAATGACCCAAGGAGTTTGCACTCGGAAGATGGATTGGAAATAAGTCTCTGGGCTGGAAGAGTTTCTCAGCATGAAAATCCCTGACCAAGGTGAGACAGAAACCCCTGTGGTGAGTTTTCCGCAGGAGAGGGTGATGGTTTTGGTTTTGAGGGGGTCGCCCATGGCTTTTGCCACAGGTTTTAGGGCTTCTACGCCTATTCCTGCTTCTGCTCCTGCACAGACCACGATGTTATAATCTCCAAAAAAGGCTTGATTTTTAGGGCTTTTCAGAAGGTTTGCCATGGCATAGCAAGAGGATACATTCGGTAAGAACCAAAAGGTATGCTGTAAGATGTCCAAAAGTCGGCTATCGGAGAAAGGCATTGGTGCTTTACTTTTTCCTTGTTTGAGCTGTGCTTCAGCATTTCCTAAAAACTGCCCACGGATAAAGTTTAGCCATTTTTGCACTTCGTCTTGGTATTTGAAGACGGTATTTTCTTCATTTCTCTTCCCTTTTTTGGTTTTTTTCTCGCTGTTATGCTCATTTTCGGCTTTTTCGGTAGAGAAGAAAGTGTTGAGGTCAAATTCATTAAATTCTCCTTTAGAGGCGATGTCCTTGATTTCACCAGGGAGCTGATAGGTCATCATTATCATTTCTGGGAGAGAGGCATAGGGATTATTCTCGCCTTTCCATTCAGCTTTGGCTTTTTGCTCATCGGAGTAGGTCCAGTTATAGATTTGTTCTTCTATGAACTCCCCATCTGCCAAGGCACGGAAGGGTGTCCCTGAAAGATAGAGGTAATGTTTGGTAGAGATGGTAATGAGGTTTTCATCAAAGTAGGAGAGGTCTTCTGTTTTTCCAGATTCTTCGGTGTCTAACTCTTTTTGTTCCTCTTCTTGTTCTTTGAATTCTTTTAGTTCTTCTTTTAGTCGTTTTTTTTCTTCTTTATCTTTGTCATCAGTACCTTCTATGGCTTCAAAGATTTTTTTGGATTTATCTCTCCATGCACCGAAGTGGTATTCATCAAAGATCACGCAGTCCCATTCTACATCATGTAGCCATTCATTTTTAGGTTTGATAAGACCTGTTTTTTTATCTAAACCTAAATGATCTTGGAAAGAGCCGAAATACACGAAGGGTCTATTTTTGTCAATCTCCTTTGGGTTGAGGTCTTCTTCTTTATTGGAAACGAACTGCCAGTTTTGGAAGTCTATATGTTCTTGGAGGTCTTCTCGCCATGCACTGAGGACAGCAGGTTTGAAGGTCAGCACGAGTACCTTAGTCCAGCCCATTTTTAGGGCAAGTTGATATGTCGCAAAAGTCTTTCCGAAACGCATTTTGGCATTCCAAAGGAAGTGAGGGGTGTAGCCCTCCTCTCTCACGGCAGTGAAGTATCTTGCCGTACGCTCTACGGCTTCTTTTTGCTCTGGTCTCATGCTGAAGTTTTGGGAGCGGTTTTCAGTGTTGACGATGCCTTTTTTTTCTTCTATGATGATGGCTTCTAAATCTTTCAGAGTGCAGAGAAACCATTCTCCATTTTCTCGGTGAAAGCCTTTTTTTTCCAATCTTTTATGCAGGTCATGGTCAGTAAAATAAGTGCCATTTTCTCTTGTGGCTACTTCTTCTAAAACGATTTCCCAAGTCTGGCGAGGCATCTTCACGGGGTATTGCTCTTTTACTCGTTCGGCGGCGGTTTTGGTAGTATAGCCTACTTTTAGCATACCTGGGAAATGCTCATCGGTGTAGGCATATATTTTAGGGATGTTATTTTGTGTAAAAAAATTCATTTTATTCGGTTTTTAAGAAAGTTGATATATTCTATCTTTTTGCCAAAATTTTATTTCACGGTTTTGCCAAATATTTGTAAGAACTGGCTATGTTCGGCAAGGGCATACTTGGCGTAGGCGTAGAGTTCGCGGGTCCATTTATCAAGGTCGGCAAAGGCTTTATTCTTGTCTTTGGTCGCTTGTTGACTTTCGTTTTTTTCTTGTGCATAGGTAGAGTATAGATTTTTCACTTGGGAGGTTTTCGCCTGTTGGTCGGTGATGTTTTCTGTGGTGATTTTCACTCTGATAAGAGGTGTTCTGAGAGCTTCTTGCTCATGGAGGTTTTTATAAAACTGGGTGATTTCTTCCAGAAGTGTGGTGATGGCAGTGGCAGGGCTTCCTTTGAGGGCAAGGCTGATTTTCGCGGTTTCGTTTTCCTTGAAGATAAGCTTGGCTTTGTTGCGATGCTCGGCATAGGTTTTGGTAAGCTCGTCCATAGCGGAGCTGAATTTCTGGTAAGCGATGCGTTCTTCTTCGGTTTCTTTCTTGTTGGTGCCGTAGAGAGTTTGTGCGGTGGTGTAGAGCTTTTTGCCCTTGGCGATTTCTGCCGTAGGGTAGCCGTAGTCCTCTAATTTTTGGGCGATGTCTTGGTTTTTCTCTATGGTCTCAAAAAGCACTTGAGCATTTTGGAGCATTTCTTCATTGGTTTTGTAGATTTTCTTTGTCATAATTTTTTAATTTTTAATATTTCTTACTCAGTTTTTGAATTATTCTAAAAAAAATGATTTTTACTACTCATTATTCTAAATATACTGTTTGGTTTTTGATATTTTACACTCCGTTTTGCATTTTTACTGCTCAATCTTCTAAAAATACCACTCGGTCTCGCTTATTTTACACTTGGTCTTGGGTATTTCATACTCCGCTTTGCTTGTTTTATACTTGGTGGAGAGCGAGTATTTCATTCATATTAGTATTTCATCTTTATTTTCTATTTTAACTCCTTCTTTTTCTAATCTTTCAAATAATTCATTTATATTTCGTATTCCTTTGAAATTTTCATTTATTATTGTTACTATTTCATTATGTGCATCTAAATTTAACTTCATTGGCTTTCCGTAGTATAAATAATCTATAATATTAGTATTATCAATAATGTATAATGTATTATTAAAGACAATTTTATATTTATTTTTCCATTCTTCTTTATCTTCTATTTTTTGAATAAGATGATTATATTCTTTGCTATTCATTACAATATTTCCGATGTAATTAAAGTTTTCATCTCCTAATATTGCTAAATACATCATAATTTTTATATTAGGATTATCTATTTCATATAAATTTCCTTCTTTTTTTATAAAACCTAATTTTTCTAAATGTTTGGATTCTATTGATATATCTCTAAAACCGAAAATCCCTTTGGCATAGGTAATATTTTTTCCATTTTTTAGTTGCTTATCGGCATGAGTTATTAGAGTTTCATCTAATTCTATAATTTCATTATTATCCAAAAATTGTATTTGATGATTTCCTAAATATTTAACTACTTTATAGTTAGGAATATCTCCCATATTATTACAAAATATTTCATAGTAATATTCTTTTTTTAATTCTATTTTTTTCATAATTTTTATTTTTTAAGTTACTCCTCTCTTTTATCACTTACCAAACTCTCTATATAGGCAATTTCCTCTTCTGTGAGGCTGTATTTATCATAAAGCTCTGCATCTGTCCATGGCTTGTCAAAATCTTGTATAGGGACAAATTGGTAAACGCCTCTTGCTCCATTTTGGGTTTTCTTTTTAATAGAAACTAAATATCTAAAAAAACGAGTATTGATGTAGGAGATAATATTTAAACACTCTTCTTTGGTAAAGTCTTGATTATATCCTATTACCAAATATGTTTGTGAGCACACTGAATTAGGCTCACCATAAAAAGGATGTCCTAAAACATGGGTATCTGTTCCCGAACCTCCTGCGGCAGGAATAAATACCTTATGTAAGTCTTTAGTTTCTCTATTTTTAGGGATTTGGTTGATGTTAATCCAGCCAAAATTAGCGCCATTTTTTAGAAGTATTTTATTAGGATAATATTTGATGTTATAATCTTGATTAGGAGTGTTAGCAAAACCATTCCAACTAGAAGTAAGCCATTGTTTATTGGTAAAAAAGTCCTTTGGGCTAATTAAGGAAGAAAAATTCTCCCCATTTTTCATATAATCCTGATGAACTTCTGATATTTTCTTTAATATATCGTTGGCTATCCTATCCCTGATGATAATACCTGAATTATTTTTATCTAATGCTTCAAATCTATAAGAGGAAGGTTTATTTGCACTTTCATATAGATAATAATGACACTCCCCATTGTAATCTCTGTCCCATAAGAAATAATTGACTCCACCTTTTGGAGGTGTTCCGGAGAAAATACCTTTGGCATCCAAGAAATCATGTATGATTCTAAACTTATTAGAACTTAGCATTTTATCTATCCATTTTTCAGATACCCCCTCTGTACTTCTTGTCATCCAGCGGCTTGGTATAATCATACAAATATATTTAGGGTTCATTTTGATAGCTTGGTCAATAAAGAGATGATAAATAGCTTTTGCTTTTGAGCTATTTCCTTTTTCTTTATCATTCCCTACATTTAAGTGGTAAGGCGGATTTCCTATAATAACATCAAAGTTCATGTTTTCGTAAGGGTTAAGGTTATGGATAAAGGGGTAGGCATATTTAGAGAGTCCCTCTCTTATTTCATCCCCAAAGTCTTTTTGGTTCACACCGCAGTAGATGCATTTTCTGTTTTTGTCCCATGTGTGGGAGATTTCCTCAAAGAAGATGTTGCCGTCTTCATCTGGGAAGTGAGTAACGGAGTGCTTGCTATTGGCACGAGTGGAGCAGTAGAGACTACGGCGGCTCATGTAGGCGGTAAGCTCCGTGATGCCTATGCCATAGAGCTGGTGGTGCATGATGTGGTCTATACGCTCCTGCAATTCTGGGATTTGGCTTTCTAAACCTTTCAGCAGTCTTTTGGCTATTTCTCTTAAAAATACACCAGATTTGGAGAAAGGGTCTAAGAACTTGGCATTAGGGTCAGAGAAGAGCTTCTGTGGTAGGAGATCCAGCATCTTGGTAGCAATGTTAGGCGGAGTGAAGACCTCATCACTGCTCAGATTGGCAAGACAGTTGAGAATGTCAGGATTGTAATTTTTCATGAGAGAAAAAAAGGTTTTAGGCTATTCTGAGAGTTCCAAGTAGTGCTTCGTCACGGAGTCTTTCACGGTATGCTCTGCAAAGAGAGACATCTTTCCCATTTTTTTGTTCGTTAGTTCGCCGTAGTCAAAGTAATTGGCGGTAATTTTTGGCATGCCTGTGCCTACCCAGTGGGTGAAGAGGATAGGCTCCCCCTCTGGGGTAGTGTAGGTAAGGGCATCACCGCAAATGATATTCTGGCTGATGACGAACGCGATGCTCTTCATCAGTCTTTCATAGACGGCTTCTTTTTTGGGATATGCTTTTTGGAACTCTGCGAGAAGTCTTTCTCGGCACTCTTGGGCATTATCAGGAAGGAGCTCTACACCATAGAGACTACCAGCAATCATCACCAAATAAAACCGATATTCGGCTTTATCTTTTTTTGTTTTTTTAAGGAGATCTATCTTTCTGCGGAGAATTTCTATGAGAAAATTACCAGAACCACAAGATGGCTCTAAAAAAGTAGCGGTCATCAGTTTATCTGCACTGCCTCTGTCTAACTCTTTCCATACCAAATCTACCATAGCTTTTACCTCTCTCTCGGCAGTGAATACCTCGCCGTGGTCTGCTACTCGCTGTTTGGATTTTACTTGTTTGCCTTCCATCTGTTTGCCTTTCAGAATAGGTATCTCCGCTGCCTCTATCGGAGATGTGAATATTCTACTCAAAAAGAGCTGGGGCAGAATCTTATTCTTTTACAGCTGGGGCTATACAGCAAAGGAACCGCATTCGTGTCCCTCCGCTTACATAGGCTAACCTATCCTGTGTTGCTATTATGAAAGTTTCCAGTTTTCGGGCAACAGAATAAAATTAACTCTTTTTATTTTTTGTGGACAATAAAAAAAGGTATGGGAGTTTCTTTTTTGTTGCCCGAGGTACTGGAATTACCTTACAACACAAAATAGAAATAACCCACACCTATATGGCGTGAGTATTAAACTAATTGTTTCTGTGTTGTTATGAAAATTTCCAGTTTTCGGACAGCAGAACAAAAGCCAATACTTTATTTATTGTAAAAATTTAGTCGCGAAGATAAGATTCTTATCTGATTTATTCAAAAAAAATTGTGAAATTTTAGGTTTTATAAAAGAGATGAAATAAAAAAATTATCTTTGCTCCCAATTTCTAATAAAAAAATAAAAGATGTTCAAGGTAATCAAGCAAATAGTTTATGTTGTTATTGTTTTAAATATTTTAGCAATAGCATGGGGGCGTTTTTTTAATCCAATTATTACTTGGACTCAGATAGAAGGGGTTATTTTATACCAAAAATTAGACCGTGATTATATTTCTTTTGATGAAATGGGGGATTGGGTGAAAAAAGCGGTTATCGCCTCTGAAGATCAGAAGTTTTACACGCATTCAGGTTTTGATGTGTCAGCTATAGAAAAGGCAATTGCCCACAATCAAAAGGGGGGTAAAATCCGCGGCGGAAGTACAATTTCTCAGCAAACAGCAAAGAATATTTTTCTTTGGAATGGAAGAAGTTGGCTAAGAAAAGGTTTAGAAGTGGGTTATACTTTTGTAATAGAAAAGTTTTGGAGTAAGGATATTATTTTAGAGCGTTATTTGAATTCCATTGAGATGGGGCAGGGTGTTTTTGGGGTAGAGGCAGCGGCAAAGTATTATTTCCAAAAATCTGCAAAGGATTTGACGAAATCAGAAGCAGCATGGATTGCTGTAGTTTTACCAAACCCGAAATCTTATGACCCGAAAAATTCTACTCCTGCTCTGAAAAAGAAACATCAATGGGTGTTGAGACAGATGAACACGATTCATCTTAAATAATTTGTAGGTCTGTGATTTTAACATTTTCTACTGCTTGGGAGATTTTCTTGATATAGAAAGACTTTCTCATTTGGAAATCATTTTTGAGAAGCGGAGATTTTATTCTAAGCGTAAGAATTTGGTTTTTGATTCTTACACCTTCTATTTCATTAAACAGCATCTCATCAAGGTATTCTTCTAAAAAATCCTTGATTTTAAAAGCGGTCAAAACATCTTCAAAACCATATATTTTTGCTAAAGATTTCACCAATTCTGATGATTGAAATTCTCTTTTCTTGGGCATGATTATTTTATCTCTAATCTTTTTAAGTAAGCCTGAATGGTGTTTTCCATGCCCATATAAAGAGCATCGCTGATGAGTGCATGCCCGATGGACACCTCCAAGAGATTAGGAATATTCTCTGCAAAATATTGTAAGTTTTCTAAACTTAAATCATGTCCTGCGTTGATTCCAAGACCATACTCTGTTGCTTTAATAGCTGTTTCTAAATAAGGTTTTAGGGCAAGTTCTCTATTTTGATGATAGTGGGAAGCATAAGCTTCGGTGTAAAGTTCTATTCTGTCAGTTCCTGTTTTTGCTGCATATTCACAAAGTTCAGGTTTTGGGTCAAGGAAAATGGAAGTTCTAATTCCTGCGTTTTTGAATTCTGTAATAATCTCTGTGAGATATTCCAAATGGGTTTTGGTATCCCAACCTGCATTAGAAGTTAGGGCATTATCAGCATCAGGTACAAGGGTTACTTGTGTGGGTTTTACTTCTAAAACCATATCAACAAAATGTCGATGAGGATTGCCCTCAATGTTAAATTCCGTATATATTAATGGCTTTAAATCATAAACATCTTGTCTTGTAATATGTCTTTGGTCGGGTCTTGGGTGTATGGTAATGCCTTCCGCCCCGAATTCTTGGATTCTTATTGCGGCTTCGGTTACACTTGGGAGGTTTCCTCCTCGGGAATTTCGTAGAGTAGCTATTTTATTGATATTTACACTTAATTTTGTCATAATGAAACTTAACTTTGTGAATTATTTGGCTAAATTAAATAAAATTTTGTTTAATCTTGAAAGAGAAAAATAATTTTGTATAGCAAAATAGAATATAAAACAAAAAAAGCTTTTCTATATTGAAAAGCTTTTTTGCGATCCGGACGGGACTCGAACCCGCGACCTCCGCCGTGACAGGGCGGCATTCTAACCAACTGAACTACCGGATCAGTAGTCTTTGGAATAAATTAAATCTTGCGATCCGGACGGGACTCGAACCCGCGACCTCCGCCGTGACAGGGCGGCATTCTAACCAACTGAACTACCGGATCTTTTTATTGTTTAAGAACTACATCTCTCGTTTTGTGATTGCAAATATACAATAATAATTATAAGTAACAAATATTTTGAAAATAAAAGTGCTTTCTTTTTTAGAAAGCACTCATTTTCAGTGTTGTTTTTTATAGATGAGCATTGATTTTTTCAATATAGGTTTCTTTTGGAGAAACTCCCACTATTTTGTCTACAACTTCACCGTTTTTGAAGATTAAAACCGTAGGAATACTTCTAATACCATATTCTGCAGAAACTTGTTGGTTGTTATCTACATTTACTTTTCCAATTAAAGCTTTTCCTTCAAATTCATTATGTAGTTGCTCTATCACAGGGCTAAGCATTCTACAAGGACCACACCAAGAAGCCCAAAAATCTACTAATACTGGTTTATCTGATTGTAACACGGATTCTTTAAAAGTTCCGTCTGTAAATTCTAATGCCATAATTATATATTTTTTATTAAAACTTAATACAAAAATACAATAAAGTTTATAGAAAATAATCTATACTAATTATTGATTATTTCTATTTTTCTATTTTCATTTGCGATTTCTTTTAAAGCGTTAACGAGACTATCAATCTCTACTGTTGTGGTTTGATGAGAAAAAGATATCCTTAAAGGTGTTGTATTTTCCATTTCTTCATCAGATTGTAAAGTCATCAGTACCATGGACGGTTTGGAAGCCCCTGAGCTACAAGCACTTCCTTGTGAAATAGCAATACCTCTCATATCTAATAGTAGTCCTATTAGTGGATTTTTGAAAGGTAGCGATAAACTTAAAACGGTGTAAAGACTTTTTTCTTTATCTGCCGAAAAGCCATTAAATTTAATTTCAAGAAAGGCTTGGGAGAGTTTTTTTATCGCATAATCTTTAATTTCTTGAATATATTGAGTATAAGTATCTAGATTTTGAACTGCTATATCCAATGCTTTTCCTAATCCTACAATTCCAATTACATTTTCTGTACCTGCTCTTAAACCTCGTTCTTGAGTACCCCCTACAATAATAGGCTTCAATCCTGAAGATTTTCTGATGAACGCAAAGCCACTTCCCTTAGGACCATGAAATTTATGGGCACTGCATGAAGCAAAATCTAATGGAATTTTAGCAAAATCTAAATCCAAATGTCCGATGGTTTGTACAGTGTCAGAATGGAAAAGTGCATTATATTTTTTACAAATTTCACTAACTTTTTCAATATCAAGAAGGTTTCCAACTTCATTATTTGCATGCATTAAACTCACCAAGGTCTTTTTATCGGATGATTGTAGTTTTTTTTCTAAGTCAACTAAATCAATTTCTCCTTTGTCAAGATGTTTTACATAAACTAATTCTACCCCTTTCTTATTTTTCATTTCAAGGCAGGTTTCAGTAACGCATTTATGCTCCATCGGTGAAGAAATAATTCTTTGAACGCCTAAATTATCTACAGAAGATTTGATAATCATATTATTAGATTCTGTGCCACATGAGGTGAAAATGATTTCGCTAGGAGTTACTTTTAGATATTCAGCAATCTTTCTACGGGTTTCTTCGATTAAAGATTTAGCTTCTTGTCCTATGCTATGAATAGATGAAGGGTTACCATACTGTTTTCTCATTACAGAAATCATAGTATCAATGACTTCCTCATTAAGAGGAGTAGTAGCTGCATTGTCTAAATATATTTTATTCATATTTATTTGATAATGATGTTTTTGAAGTTAAATTTTTTGGGAATGGAGAAAATCATTTTGGGATAAGTTATGACTTGAACTTGTAGTTTTGAATTCTGTTCAATATTTTTTTCTTTTATCAAATAAACTTCTAGATTATCTTTTGCTAATTTGATTTTATCAATGCCTTTAATCTGGTAGATTCCAGAACGCATTTCTCCAAAATTATATAAAATTACTTTTTGATTTCTTGGAAATTTAAGATAAATACCAGAAGCTTGTAGTTCTTCGGTAATAAATAACTTCCTTTCATTGAGGGCTTGGTTTAGTTGTTTTTGTTTTTTTAGAATCGTGAAATTCTTAGTTTTTGTTCCATTAGTATGGTCAAAATAAAAAATAAACTTTTCTGTGGAAAAAGTAATTTCTTCCTCTTTCATATGATTTTTATGTTTTTGAGCATATGAGAAAGGGAAAAAACTTAACAAACTGAATATCAATATTTTTTTCATATCTCTAAATTTATGCTAAATTAATGAAAAAATTTGTAATGTCCTTCATCTGCCCAAACTAACATTTCTTTATCGCCAGAGGTATCTCCAAAAGCGATGATTTTATTAAAGGATTGGTTTTTTATAACTTCTTTTATGCGATTAACTTTTTCTATTCCGTTACAATTTTTTGTTGCGAATTCGCCAATATAAATTCCGTGTTCAAATTTAGCTTGGGTGGATAGAAGTTTTAAATTTAATTTTTCAGAAAAAGGTTTTACCCAAATATCCAAAGATGCAGTAACTAAATAACATTCAGAATTATTTCTATCTATATTTTGAATGAAATTTAAGGCTTTTTCTCGCAGAATATAAGGATAGTTTTTTTCAAAAAAAGATATTGCTTTTTGCTGAATTTTGGTTTCTTTTTCTCCTTTTAGAATGGAAGATACAAAGTTTTTTTTTACTCGTTCTGCTTCGGATAAATTAAGTTTTAGCATGATAAAAAAAGGTAAATGCTTCATAAAATTGAGATAAAATTTTCGTTTATTATAAAATTTTAAGAATGAAAACATCGTGTCTTTTTTTGTAATGGTGCCATCAAAATCGAAGCAGTAAAGTTTTTTCATAGGATTTTATAATTTCATTTTTTTGAAAATAAATTCAGGAATATTTCTGATAATCAACATGATTAACCACCATATAGGCAGAACATAAATTTCATCTTTTTTATTTTTGTAGCCTCTATAAATGTAGTTCGCAGCTTGTTGAGGTGTAGCAGTTAGTTTTGGGTTAAGAGGTAGTCCTGTGGTCATTTTTGTGTCCATAAAACCAGGTTTTACGGTCATGACCCTTACTTTTTTGTTAAAAAGATAGTTTCTTAATCCACTTAGATAGGCTGTAAAACCAGCTTTAGCACTTCCGTAAATGAAATTGCTTTGCCTCCCTCTTTCTCCTGCCACAGAGGAAAGGGCGATAATGGTACCGTTTCTTTTGGCTTCCATTTTTTTTGCAAAAAAATTCAAGAGAGGAATCAACTTAGCATAATTGATGTCAATAATTTTTTGAGTATTATCATTATCATAAAGTCCTTCTTGAGTATTTTTTCCTAAAAATCCTGTAGCACAAAAAAGTAAATCAGCATCAATTTCTTCTAGTTTTTTGTAATCAATTTCTTTGGTAATATCTAAAGGGATAGTTGTGCTTTCTTGAAGATATTTTACATAGATATGTTGTGCGAATCTCTTGGTATTCTGTTCGTTAGAAGTGAATAGATAAAGATTTTTAATTTTTTCTCCACTACTTAAATATTTTTCTACGAATGCCTGTGCAACTTCTGAATTACTACCTAAAATGACCATTTTAATAATTATTTTTTATTCTTTTACTTTGAAGGGAAACAAATTTAGTAGAATCTGTATTTTTTAGATAATTGGTAAGAGATGGTTTACTCATACTATCTTTCGTCAAATAAATTCTACCTCCAAACTCTTCTACTATGTTATCTAAATTACTTACTAATTGTTTTAATTGAGAGTTAATTTTGAAGTCTAAGGCTACCGAATATCCCTCAATAGGGAAGGAATTATAAGATTGAGGGTGAGATGCTCCGTAGAGCTTTAGTACGGCAAGAAATGAACCTTGACCACTCTTGGCAATGGTTTCTAAAATGCGTTTCATTCCTTCTTTTCCATGTTTTTTAGGGATAATCATTTGATATTGTATAAATCCTTTTTTACCATAAATTTTATTCCAATCATTGATGATGTCTAGTGGATAGAAAAATGTTTTATAATCTACAATATTTTTAACTTCCTTTTTTTGTTTATTGAAAAAAATCCAATTAAATATTTTCACACTTAAGGTGTTTAAGATGAAATTTGGAAAATAAAAAGGTATGGTAGGGGTAAATTTCTTTTTTAATTCTAGAGCTTTTTCTTGGAGTTTTAAGGGTAATTCACTTTTTAAGGCATGTTCTCCTCTCATCATGATAGAACGCCCAATATTTTCTCCTTTTTGTAAACAATCTATCCATGCGACAGTATAAGTCCAGTTTTCGCTCTCTTCAAATAATTGAAAAATCTCATCTAGATTATTAGCTTTGATTTGTTCTTGACGAATGTAAGCGGTTTCAATATTTTTTAATCTAAATTTTGCAGAAAGGATAATTCCTGTAAGTCCCATTCCGCCGATTGTAGCCCAAAACAAATCGAAATTTTCTTCTCGAGAACATTTTTTAATGTCTCCATTTTCTACCATGATAGAAAATTCAATCACATATTCGGTAAAACTACCTTCCGAGTGGTGATTTTTTCCATGGACATCAGAGGCGATAGCTCCACCAATGGTAATTAGGCTAGTACCAGGTGTTACATATAGAAAATATCCTTGTGGGACGATGACATCAAGTATTTCTGAAAGTAGAACTCCAGATTCACATTCTAAAATACCATTGATTCTATCAAAACTAATGAATTTATTAAGTTTTCTTGTAGAAAAGATAGCTTCACCTAGGGAGGCATCTCCGTAGCATCTTCCGTTACCACGAGCGATGACTTCATTATGATTCAAGATAAATTTCTTAATATCTTCATAATTTTCTTCGGCACGCATTTCTTTTTTTACCACGGGGTAATTTCCCCAATTGGAAACTTTTTGTATAAAATTAGGTTTCATTATTTGAAGTAAATTAAAAGGATGAAAGTAATAAACCAAAGTACCATAGTTACCTGAATGTATCGGTCTTTATAGACTATTTTGGTAGGCGATTCAGTTTTATTATATACCAAAGTCTGCTGTAAATATCTCAAAAAAGAGAAACCTACAAAAAATGAGGTATAAAATATTTTTTCGTTAAATCTATTCTGTACTTCGGGAGAAAGGGTAAACATAATATAAAAAATAATGGCTAAACTGCAGCTGATAGCCAAAGCAATATCTGCAAATTGAATATTATAACCATCTAGTGCTTTTCTTGTTTTTCCCGTGATTTGAGAGTTAATTAACTCTCCTCTTCTTTTGCCAATTGCTAAAACTAAAGCTAAAATAAAAGTTAAAAGGATAGCCCATTGAGAAATCATCAATCCTGTGGAATATCCTCCAGCGAAAACTCTTAAAACAAAACCAATCGCAATGATAGTGATATCAATAATTGCAATATGTTTCAGTTTCAATGTATAAGCAATATTGAGAACAAAATAACTTCCAATGATGAAAATAAATTTGCTCAAATTTTTATTAAGATATTCTTGTCCAAGGACGATTAAAATAAAGCAAATGCCAATCAGTCCACCAAAAATAATTTTTGCTTCATGTTTACTGATTTCACCTGATGCTAAAGGTCTTTTGCATTTTTCAGGGTGTTTTCTATCTGCCTCTATATCTAAATAATCATTGAGAATATAAATACTACTTGCAGTGAGCGAAAATATGATAAATGCAAAGATACTTTTTACCAAAAAATCAGGGGAAATGAAGTGTCCTGAAAAGAAAATGGGAAGAAATACGAATGTATTTTTAACCCATTGTTCTACACGGAGAAGTTTTAAGTATTTTTTCATTTTGGATTTTTGTTAGAGGCAAAATTAAGAATAATAACTTAAAATGTTATTTTTTTTGGTAAACGATTTTATAGATTTCATGAATATATTTTTCTATATTTTTAGGAGTAAAAGTTCCCATTAACCATAAATTGAGAGGGTTCTTACCAATGCCATAACTCGGTTGAATGTAGTTTTTATCTAAAATTTCAAAATGATTTCTTTGATAAAATTTGACTCTTCTTTTTGCAATATCATTGAGAGTAGAAGGCTCTGTTTCTAAAATTATTTTACTGTGTTTTTTTATCAATTCATTAAGAATTTTTGAACCTAGACTTCTTCCTCTAAAATTTTCAAACACTTCAAAATGCTCAATGAATATAAAATCCAAAATTTGCCAGAGGATGAGGTAGCCTATGGGTTGTTGACTTTCAGAAATAGATAAAACTTGAGCATTAGGATTGTTAAAAATAGCCCAAAAGTCATTCTCGTCTCTGCGTTCATCTTCTGGGAAAGATGAGAGGTAAGATTGGAAGATTTGTTGTTTAATTTCTAAGGATAAAGAAGATAAAAAATTCATAAGATTATTGTATTTAATGATTAAAAGTTAATTTGAGGACAATTAGTACATTTTTTTTGTGAACAATAGTTTTTATAAAGGTATAGAAAAGCTTGAGAATCCAAAGCGGACTGAATATCGGCTCCTAAATTTTTCCATTTTTTGATAACAGAATTTTTCTCAGGTTTTAAGCTTTTATAAAATGTATACATTTTGTCTAAAATATCAGATTCATTTTTATGATAAGTGTAAATGATTGGAAAAATAGCATTTATTAAAATAATATCTATAAAATCGGATGACAAAGTTTTGTGTTTTTGGGAAGTTTCTTTTCCAAAAACGAAATGGTTTTCCCAATAAGGAGTAGTAGAGATGTTCAGAAAAAGAGTTTTTAACTCTTGAGTGCTTTCAGCATTGATGATTTTTGAAAATAAATTTTGGTGAGTATGGTAAAGTATTGCCAATTGAGAAAGCCGAATGGTGGGGAATGAAGCGGGCATGAGTCTTAGAAACTGAGCTGGAAAATTAATTTCATTCAACTGAAATTTCTTTTGTAAAAATTCATATTCTTTTTGCCAAGGTTTAGAATCTGTTATATCTTCATGGAGTAAATTTGCTTTTCCGAAGAATAAAGATTCTAATTGGAAAGGGTTTTGTGAAGCCTTTTTAATGATTTTAAAATCAATATTTTGAGCAATATTTAGGAAAATATCAGCATTTACTTTCAAACCAAAAGTATAAGCAATTTTTTGGAAAAGAACCGCTTCAAAATTATTTTTTGAGAGTTTAAGTGATTGTTGGATTTCCTTGTCTTTTTCGGTTAGTTTTTGTAGAATTATTTCTTTGGAGAAATAAAACGGAATTTTTTTAATATTGAATATTTTTTCACAAGCAATAAATTCAGTATTAGAGTGGAATTTTTCTGAGGAGAGTAAGTTGGGATTTATATAATTTTTGAGTTCAATGGTGGGAATGTTTCTTGCTTTAAGTTCAGGAATGTCTTTATCATGTTCAAAAACGATATGTAAAATAATACTTTCATATTCTTTCTGATATTGATGTTTATGAGCATACCAATCGGAAGATTTAATATGGATTTCTATATTCCCATAAAAAGTTAAATTTTGAGTTCTAATTTTTGCAGAATGAAAGTCAGGTCCAGAATTGGGGTTGATTACACCAAACTCTAAAATTTCAATCGCATTTCCTTCCGTATCTCGAAAGTTTAATGGATTGAAAACTTTATTTTTCCATAGAGTTTGCAAAAATTTCTCTTTCATAAGATATTTTAGAATATAAAGCGTTTTCGTTTTTATGGAAACTACTTTTATATAATTTATTAGTTAATATTTTTCTTTTTGAAAATACTATCGGTAATAATAGCAATGGCACAATCTCCCGTTACATTTCCTACCGTTCCAAAATTATCCATGGCAATGTAAAGAGAAATCATAAGTGCTTGATTTTTTTCATCAAATCCAAGCATGTTAGCAATAATACCTATGGCAGCCATAATGGCTCCACCAGGTACCCCAGGAGCCGCAATCATACCAATGCCTAGCATTAGGATAAACCCTGCATAATCCCAAAAATCAATAGACATTCCTTGGACAATCATTAGAGCAATGGTACAAGCTACTATTTTTAAAGCACTACCAGAAAGATGAATAGTAGCACAGAGAGGAATGGTTAATTTAGCTACTTTTTCAGAAACTCCGTTTTTGATGGTTTGTTCTAACGATACAGGAATCGTTGCTGCGGAAGATTGAGTTCCTAATGCTGTGAAATATGCCGGTATCATAGTGATTAGTAATTTGAATGGATTTTTTTTGCTTATTGTTCCAGCAATTACAAAAAGAAAAACCAAATACAGAATATGTAACCCAAAAATTACCGCGATGATTTTTGCAAAGATATTGATAATGGTAAAAACTTCACCAGTATAAGTCATGCTTAAGAATATACCAAAAATATATAATGGAAGTGCAGGAATGAGAATTTTTGCAATAACATTAGAAATAATATTTTCAAATTCTTCACAGACTTTTAATAGGTATGAATTTTGAATTTTTGAAATACCAATACCTATTATGAAAGCTAAAAGTAAAGCACTCATTACATCTATAATAGGTGGAAATTTTAGCGAGAAATAAGGTTTTATATTTTCTATTTCATTGACGCTGTTAAGAAATTGCCCCTCTAATAAATGAGGAAAAGTGAGTATACTCACCCCATAAGAGGTATAAGCGGATAGAATAGTGGAAATATATGCTAAAATAGTGACAACGATAACCATATTACTCGCTGTATGACCCAATTTACCAATAGAAGGGATGATGAGACCTATGATAATAAGAGGAATGCAAAATCCTAAAAATTCACTAAAAATACCATTGAAGGTTAGGAATAAGCGAAGTAAGCCTTCATTAATGAAATGTCCAATTGTAATTCCTGATACAATAGCAATGATGATTTGAAGTAAAAGATTATTGCTCTCTTTCATTTTTATAGTTTGAAAAATTAAAACTTTGTGAAGTTATGAATAAAAAATAATATGAAGAAAATTTTGTTAAAAAATATTAACTTTATTTTTATTTTGAAAAAAAATAACGATATTTGTGAGTATTTTATTTTAAATAAATATAGAATTTTAAACATAAGATTATGGATAATAAACAATATACAGCAAGTAGTATTCAGGCATTAGAAGGTATGGAGCATGTGCGTATGCGTCCTTCTATGTACATCGGTGATGTGGGAGTGAGAGGACTTCATCATTTGGTATATGAGGTGGTGGATAACTCCATAGATGAAGCTTTGGCAGGGTATTGTGATACTATCACGGTAACCATTCATGAAGGGAATTCTATTACGGTAACGGATAACGGGCGTGGTATTCCAGTGGATTTTCATGAAAAAGAGCAAAAGTCTGCGCTAGAGGTAGTTATGACTAAGATTGGTGCGGGAGGGAAATTTGATAAAGAATCTTATAAGGTATCTGGAGGATTGCATGGGGTAGGGGTTTCTTGTGTGAATGCACTTTCTACGGATATGACTACTCGTGTCTATCGTGATGGAAAAATCTATCAGCAAAAATACCAAAAAGGAAAGGCAATTACAGCCGTAGAAGAAGTGGGAATTAGTGATAAGAGAGGAACGGAGCAGTTTTTCCAGCCAGATGATACTATTTTTAATGAATTAGTATATAATTATGATACTCTGGCAAATCGTTTGCGTGAATTATCCTATTTGAATAAGGGAATTACGATTAAGTTAACGGATGAGAGAGAAAAAGGTGAAAATGGTAACTTTAAGTCAGAAACATTCTTTTCAGAAGGAGGACTAAAAGAATTTGTAGAATATATTGATGGTAATAGAGTAGGTTTAATGGCTCAGCCTATCTATATAGAAAGCAGAGACGAAGATGAGATTCCTGTAGAGGTAGCGATGCGTTATAATGATTCTTTTAGTGAAAATCTCCATTCTTATGTGAATAATATTAACACCCATGAAGGGGGAACTCATTTAGCAGGTTTTAGAAGAGCTTTGACCACTACCTTGAAGAAGTATGCCGAAGATTTAGGAATTCCACAAAAAGAGAAAGTGGAAATTTCTGGAGAAGATTTTCGTGAAGGTCTTACGGCAATTGTCTCTGTGAAAGTAATGGAACCTCAGTTTGAAGGTCAAACTAAAACTAAATTAGGAAACTCGGAAGTATCAGGGGCGGTATCCCGTGTGGTGAGTGAAATGCTCACTAATTTCTTAGAAGAAAATCCAGCAGAAGCTAAGGTTATCGTTCAAAAAGTAATTTTAGCAGCGAAAGCTCGTATTGCGGCAAAAAAAGCAAGAGAAACTGTACAAAGGCAAACTCCATTATGGGGAGGTGGTCTTCCTGGTAAATTGTCTGATTGTTCTTCTACAGATCCATCAGTATGTGAATTATTCCTTGTAGAGGGAGATTCTGCAGGAGGAACGGCGAGACAAGGACGAAATAGTGAGTTTCAAGCGATTTTACCATTAAAAGGTAAAATTCTGAATGTAGAAAAAGCTTTGACTCATAAGGTGTATGATAGTGATGAGATTAAAAATATCTATACGGCGTTAGGGGTATCAGTGGGTACAGAGGAAGACTCTAAGGCTTTAAATTTATCAAAATTGCGTTATCATAAAGTAGTTATTATGACCGATGCTGATGTGGATGGTTCTCATATTTCTACATTGATTTTGACATTTTTCTTCCGATATATGAGAGAATTGATAGATAATGGGTATGTATATATTGCAACACCGCCACTTTATCAGTTGAGAAAAGGTAAAACTTCTGTTTATGCTTGGAATGATAAGGATAGAGATGAAAAAGCTTATCAACTTTCGCCTGATGGGAAAGTAGAAATTCAGAGATATAAAGGGCTTGGAGAGATGAATGCAGAACAACTTGCAGAGACTACGATGAATCCAGAAAACCGTTTCTTAAAGCAAGTAAATATAGAAAATGCAGCAGAAGCTGATAGGGTTTTCTCTATGTTGATGGGAGATGAAGTTCCGCCAAGAAGAGAATTTATAGAGCAGAATGCAAGGTATGCAAATATTGATGCATAGTTTTATGCGTTAGACAAAAAACTCATTTCTTAAGAAGTGAGTTTTTTTATGTTTATATAGTGTTATTAAATGTATAAAAAGTGATAAAAGTCATGGGAGATATTTGTTATTAAAATAAATTAAGTAATATCTTTGCGGGGTTGAATGTAAATTATAATTAATTATGAACAAAAAAGTGTTGTTGGCTTCTAGTTTGATGGCCTTCATTGGAGTTTTTGGTCAAGAGGTAGTTAAAGATAGTTTGACTAACCCTGAGAAAATATTACAGACATTGGAGATTGTTGGGAGAGCAAGGAATGATTACAATAGTGATTATTCTTTTTCTTCTTCAAAAATTGCTTTGAAAAATATGGAGGTCCCTCAATCTATCTCTACAGTTACTAAAGAACTTTTGTCAGATAGGCAGGTTTTTAGAATGGGAGATGCATTAAAGAATGTAACGGGGGTAAGTACTACCAGTTATTATAGTCATTACTCAATTAGAGGGGTTACTCAAGGTTGGGGAAATAGGGATAATAATCGGTTGATTAACGGGATGACAGCATTTTCCAGTTATATTACACCACCACTAACAATTAACTTAGAGAGAATAGAAGTGATAAAAGGCCCTGCAAGTATTACATTTGCAAGTGCTAATGCTGGAGGGTCTATCAATATGGTAACTAAAAAACCTTTAAGTGTTAATAGAAAAGAGGTAGATCTTACGATAGGAAGTTATGGAACAATAAGAAGTACATTAGATTTTACAGGTCCTTTAGAGAAATCAAAAAGTTTATTATATCGTTTGAATTTAGGATATGAGAATTCTCAAAGTTTTAGAGATTTGCAAGGAAATAAATCTTATGTGATAGCTCCTACTATTAGTTATGTCCCTAATGAAAAAACACGGGTAAATTTAGAGTTAGTTTTTACAAATACTAATTCTAAGTTAGATAGAGGTCAGCCAATTTTTGGTGTGAAGAAAGGTCAGAGTGCAGATTTACGAACTACTCCTATAAATTTTGCTATCGGTGCTTCTAATGATTATAATAAAAATATTAACCTTACTGTTATGAGTAGTTTATCTCATCAGTTTTCAGATAAAGTAGGGGTTAATATGGCGTATATGAAACATATTTGGGATGAAGATTTATTAGAGCATAGGACTGCTAATAAATTTGCTCAGGATAAGACTGGGAAAGCTATACCAACTTTAGTAGAAATGCAGATTTCTCGTAGAGAACAAAAGGTATATTCAGATAATTTTAATGCTTATTTTAATGTAGATTTTAATTTAGGGAAATTAAAAAATAAAGTAGTTTTTGGGTATGACTTAAGTGCTTTTGAGGTGAGTAGAAATGGAGGTTGGAATAGAGCAAGAGGTTATAGATTAAAAAATGGAAAAACAGCAAATAAGTTTGATGTTAACAAAATATCTGATTATGTAACAGATGATAAGGGAAATCCAGTGCCTAATGTGCCTCATTTTGATTTAGAAAATCCTAAATATCTTGTAGCTAATTTGAATGACTATATTTTTCAAAATAGAGAAATAACTCCTTTGCACTTTATGACTAATGGGATTTATTTAATGAACCAAATGAGTTATGGGAATTTTATCCTTAATTTAGGAATTAGACAAGAATGGTATTTGGATAAAACTAATTATAATCTTAAAAATGAAGTGGTTACGAGACAGCACAAATTACTGAAAAGGGTAGGTGCTATATATAAAGCTTCTAAGAATGTAAATGTATATACATCTTATATAGAAGGATTTGAGGTACAGACTAACGCTTATTTAGGAACTACAGCTTATGGTGGTCCATTTGCTCCTATGTCTTCAAAAATGTTTGAAGGAGGACTAAAAACAGAGTGGTTAAATGGAAAATTAAATGCGAGTGTAGCATATTTTAACATTCATCAAAAAAATGTATTAACAGATGATCCTAATGACTCTAATGAATTGAAAAAACAAGGAGCTAATCAACGCTCTCAAGGGGTAGAGTTAGAAGTTACAGGAAGAATCTTGCCAAATTGGCAAATTAATGCTGGATACTCTTTTATTGATGCAAATTTAAAAGAGAATGGTGAAAAATATAGAAAAGAAAATACTCCTAAACATAGTTTCAATTTTTGGACAAGATATGATGTAACTCGGGGTGCATTGCAAAATTTTGGGATAGGAATTGGTGGAAATTATGTGGGAGAAAAAATAGCATGGATAGACAGAAGTCTAACAGTTCCTTCTTATATGGTAGTAGATGCTGCTGTTTATTATAAATTGAAAAAAGTTCAATTAGCTGTGAATGTAGGAAATGTGTTTAATAAGACCTATTGGTTAGGAGCTTTTGATTATACAAGATTATTCCCAGGAACACCTAGAAATGTAATGTTTAATATTAAGTATAGTTTTTAAATAGTATAAAATAGAAAATTATGAAGAAGTTATGTTCAGTTTTTATCCTTTTGTCAATATTATCTTGTTCAGATAAGGATAACTCTAAAAAATCGGAGGTTGGTAAAATGCAAAAAGTGGAATACATCTATAAGGATGGAGGTAGAGATATTCCTGTAGAGATTACTTCTCCGCCTCAGAGAGCGGCACTTTTTAACCCATATACTACCGAAATTCTTTTAGCGTTAGGCTTAGAAGATAAGATTATTATAGGGAGTACAGAGGGAGAATTACTTCCTGAGTTTAGAAAAGCTTATGAAAAAGTACCTCAAAAACTTAAAGGTCATGGTTTTAGGATGGATAAAGAAGCATTTTTATTGTCAAAACCAGATTTTGCAGCAGGAAATATAAACGCAGAGACAGCGGGTTCTCCAGAGGAATTGATGAAATTAGGTATATCTCCTTATAATCTTAGAAGTTTAGATGATATTCCTAATCCTACATTAAATGATGTTTATGATGATATTCATTTATTAGGTAGAATTTTTAATGTTGAAGATAGAGCTAAGGATTTAGTTAATAAAATGAAAAAGAAGCTGGAAGTAGCACAAAAAGATTTTGTTAATCCAGAAAATAGCAAAAAGAAGAAAGTTTTAATACTTTCATATAGAGGAGGAATAGCAGCTTTTAGTGCGTTAGCTACAGACCTTGTCAATAAAGCTCATGGGATAAACATATATCAAGACTTACATGAAAGATTTGAATTTGTAACTCCTGAGAGTGTTTTAGAAAGAAATCCAGATGCTATTTTTATAATAGATATTAAATCTCGTCCAGAGCCAGTAGAGGAAAAGATGGAAATTTTTAGAACTAATCCTGTCTTGAAGAATACTAATGCAGTGAAAAATAATCAAATTTATAAAATTGATTTAGAAGATGTAACGCCAGGGGTTAGGAATGTAGATTTTATCATTAGATTAAATAATATTCTATATAAAAACGGAAAGTAATAAAAAAATAGACTATCTAAAAGATAGTCTATTTTGTATAATATTGAAAAGCTTCTTCAAGGTTTTGGAATTTACCTTTGAAATCTTCTATAGAGCAATCTTGGAGAATGTTTCCTTTATGGATTAGAATCACGCGAGAGCAGAGGGCTTCTACTTCCTGCATGATATGAGTCGAGAGAATAATAGTTTTTTCGAGGCTAATCTCTTTGATGAGGTTTCGGATTTCTATGATTTGGTTAGGGTCAAGACCATTCGTAGGTTCATCAAGAATAAGTAAGTCAGGTTGATGAATAATGGCCTGAGCCAAGCCAACTCTTTGTTTATATCCTTTGGAGAGTTGAGAGATTTTTTTTGATTTTTCGGGAGTAATGCCTACTAAGTCAATGACTTCATTTACTATTTTAGAAGATATTTTGTGAATGTTTGCTACAAAATTGAGATATTCTTTGACAAACATATCTTGATATAACGGATTATTTTCAGGAAGAAAACCGATATTTTTTTTACTCTCTATGGGAGATTGACTAATATCTTTTCCTTGAAATAAAATTTGTCCTGTTTCTATTTTGAGAACGCCCGTTATGGATTTCATAAGCGTAGATTTTCCTGCTCCATTAGGACCGAGAAGTCCCACTATTTCATTCTTTTTAATGTTAAGGTTAATATTATTGAGAGCAGTTTGTTCTCCGAAATTTTTTGTTAAATCTATAATTTGTAAAGACATAGTTGATAAGGTTTATTTTGAGAAAAAACAAAGAAAAATATTTAATTCATAAGAGGGTTTTTAGTTAAAGACTCTTTTTCCACTCTTGAGTAAATAAGATAAAATCTTCTACTGATAACTCTTCTGCACGGCGATTGAGAAAGTCATGCCCCAGAATCTCTTGTGGGATATTTAGAATTTTCAAGGCATTGCTAAGTTTTTTTCTTCTTTGGTTAAAACCAGCCTTCACAATTTTTTTGAATAAAATCTCATTTCCAGCCAGACCTTCTTTGGGGTTTCTGGTGAGAGTGATTACCCCTGATTTTACTTTTGGTGGGGGATTAAATACATTTTCATGAACGGTAAATAGATATTTCACATCATAGTATGCCTGTACCATTACGGATAAAATTCCATAATCTTTCGTGCGAGGTACTGCGGCCGTTCTTTCTGCTACTTCTTTTTGAAACATGCCCGTCATCTCAGGGATTTGATGATAATTTTCAATGATATGGAAGAGTATTTGTGAAGATATGTTATAAGGAAAGTTTCCGATAATACCAACTTGTTCATTAGGGAATACCTCTGAGAAGTTTAGCTTTAAGAAATCCCCTGTAAAATACTTGTCAGTTAATTTTGGATAATGTTCTTTTAAGTAAATGATAGATTCTGTATCTATTTCTGCGACAAAGGTTTCTGTGTCTTTTTCTAAAAGGTATTTGGTTAAAACACCCATGCCTGGCCCTACTTCTAAGACCTTTTGATATCCCTCAAAGTGGAGACCATTGGTAATTTTTCTTGCAATATTTTCATCAGTTAAGAAATGCTGACCGAGATGCTTCTTTGCTTTTACGCTCATGATACTTTCTAAATTTTAGCAAATGTAAGGTTTTTCTTAAAAATAAAGGAGGAAGTAGAGGTAAATAAGTGGTAATGAAAAAGACTTTTTTAAGGTTAAAAAATAATTTTATAAGTGAGGATTTATAGTATGAAAAGTATGACTAAAATAATTTATAAGAGAGTATTTTATAAAACTCTAAAGAGATTAGCAAAAATCTCACGAGAGTTTTAGAGAAATTATAAGAGAGTTTTAGAGAAATCATAAGAGAGTTTTTAGGAAAACTCACGAGAGATTTTTTAGAGAGAATAGGGTGTCCATTTTATAAGGCTTTTAGTATTCATTAAAGTGATGAAGAAAGAAGAAGATGAATTATTAAAATTTATGATTTCATTAACACTGATTTTTTTGTAACTTTTTTGACTTCAGAAGAATTTTCATATTTTAGCAAAAAAATTATCGCATGGCAAATACAGTAGATGAGTTTAATAAAAGGAGATTGCGTTCTAGTAATATTACGGTAACTATCAGTATTTCACTGGTGTTATTTTTAGTAGGACTTTTTGGGTTAATTCTTATCAATGCACAGAAATATTCTGATTATATCAAAGAACAATTGGTTGTAGAGGTTTATTTCCAAGAGTATTTGGACCCAAGGGAAGCGAAGAAAGCAGATGAATATCATCAGGAAACTTATAAATTAGTTTCACAAAACCCAGCAGTAAAGAAAGCGAGATTTATTACCAGAGAAGAGGCTTCCGTTATTGCAAGGAAACAATTAGGGATAGATGCAGAGGCATTATTTGAAGAGCATATATTTCCGCCATCGATTGAGGTAACTCTTAAACCAGAATATATTGCACCAGAGAAAATAAACGGAGTAATAAAACAATTAAGTGAAGTAAAGGGTGTTTCGGAAGTAAAGAATGATAGTGAGCTTACACAAAAGGTCTATTATAATCTGAATAGAATCTTGCTATGGATTGTAGGGTTTGCGGTGCTGTTTTTGGTGATAGCAATTATCTTAATTAATAGTTCTATTCGTTTGAAAATCTTTTCTAAAAGATTTATTATTAAGACTATGCAACTCGTAGGAGCAAGGAGAAGGTTTATTTTAAAGCCTTTCATTAAAGAGGCGGTTATTATTGGGATTATAGGAGCGATAATAGGAATTTTACTCTTATCCGTGGCATGGTATTATTTCACTAAAGAAATCGGCGATGCTTTTGTACAGGATACGAGCCAGTTTGTTTGGTTGATTTTAGGAGTTGTTTTTGTGGGTATTACGATTACTGTATTAAGCACTATTTTTGCTACTTGGAGGTTCCTAAAATCTAACATGGATGATTTGTATTATACATAAAAAATAATTTTAATAAGAAATAAGGTTCGTGAAGGAAATTTCTTTTACGAACTTTATATCATTTTATACTCAAGGAGATGAAAAAAAATAATCAAGAAAGAGAAGAAAGAAATAGTTTTTATTTCGGAAAGGGAAATTTTAGATTGATGCTCATAGGTTTGGCTTTCATAGTTGTAGGATTTTTATTGATGATGGGACAGGGAGCAAATACAAGACCAGATGGAACTTTTGACCCAAATTATTGGAATGAAGATATTTTTTCAGTGTTGAGAATTAGAATTGCACCCTTGTTGGTTATTATAGGTTTTATAGTGCAGGTTTTTGCAATTTTAAAAAGAAAGAAATAATAAATGGAACTGATAGAAGCGATTATTATAGCGATTATAGAAGGTCTTACGGAATATTTACCCATATCTTCCACAGCACATATGGGCTTTACAGCAGCATTATTAGGTATGGAAGAAACAGAATATTTGAAGATGTTTCAAGTTTCTACGCAGTTTGGGGCGATTTTATCCATTGTGGTAATTTATTGGAAGAAGTTTTTTGATATTAATAATTTTCAGATTTATATCAAATTAGCATTTGCTGTAATACCAGCTTTATTTTTTGGATATTTATTTGATGATAAAATTGAGGCTGTTTTGGGAAATCAAGTTGTGATTTCTTCTGTGTTGATTTTAGGTGGGATTATTTTATTATTTGTGGATAAATGGTTTGCTAATTCCATTATTGCAGATGAAAAAGAAGTATCTATCAAAAAAGCGGTAATTATTGGTTTTTGGCAATGTTTAGCAATGATGCCAGGAACTTCTCGTTCGGCAGCGTCTATCATAGGGGGAATGTATCAAGGATTAACAAGAAAAGCAGCAGCAGAGTTTTCTTTCTTTTTAGCGTTACCAACGATGTTGGCAGTAACAATTTATTCTGTTTTCGTGAAAACTTGGGAAAATGGACAGAAAGGCTACGAAATGATTATGAAAACTCCTGAAAACATTCAGGTTTTTTTAGTAGGAAATATAGTTGCGTTTATTGTAGCATTGATTGCCGTTAAGTTTTTCATTGAAGTTTTAGCGAAATATGGTTTTAAATTTTGGGGTTGGTATAGGATTATTGTAGGAGTGATTTTATTGATTTATTTTTATTCTCATTGAGAATGAAAGTGGTGAATAAAATATTTATAGGATAATTTTGAAATAAAAATGACTTTAATGACCTTAGAGCAGATACAAAGTGGGCAAGTTTTTTTAGTAGATAAACCATTAGATTGGACATCTTTTCAAGTAGTGAATAAGATGAAATTTAAATTAAAAAAGGAATTTAAGTTAAAGAAAATCAAGATAGGTCATGCAGGAACATTAGACCCAAAAGCAACAGGACTGCTTGTTGTTTGTACAGGAAAAGCAACCAAGAAAATTCCAGAAATACAAGATGCTCCGAAAGAGTATTGGGCAGAGATAAAGATTGGAGCTCAGACAGAATCTTATGATACAGAAAAACCAGAGATATTATTGATGGATTATCAGCATATTACAAAAGATTTAGTAGAAAGGGTATTAGTGAATTTTTTAGGTGAGATAGAACAGAAGCCTCCAATTTTTTCAGCGATAAAAGTAGCTGGAGAGAGGGCGTATAATCTTGCAAGAGCAGGACAAGAAGTGGAAGTAAAACCCCGTAAGACTACGATACATTATATCAAAGAAATTCAGATAAATTTTCCTAAAATTAGTTTTATTGTAGGTTGTTCCAAAGGAACTTATATCCGTTCTTTGGCTCATGATATAGGGCAAGAATTGGGGGTAGGAGCGTATTTAACTCAATTAAGAAGAACTAAAATAGGTCAATTATTTGTAGAAAATGCTTCTGCTGATTTTCTGAAAAATAAATTTGAATTTTCTAAACTGTAAAAATTTATTAAATAAAAATCCTCCTTTTTAAAGGAGGATTTTTTTAATGTTTTTCATTGATTAAATCTTTTGTTCCTTGATCTAATTCTGATTTTAGAGGGATAAAAAATCTTAAAGGATTTTTAAGGAAGAAGTGAAAAATTTCTTGGTAAATTTTTCCTACTTCACCAAAATTTACTTCTCGAGAGCGGAAAGCCAAAAACATTGATAATCCAAAACTTATGATAAAATTGAAAAAACCAATGAGAAATACTGTGATAAGGCAAATCCAAAAATCATAAGTGGAAATTTCAAATCCTTTGCCATAAAGTCCTAATGCAAAATTTCCCGCAGAGAATGTAATATGGCGAATATCCAAATCTAAACCTAAAAATACTCCCAAAGGTGCTATCATACCTAAAAATATCCCAAACCAAAGGTTTGAAATAATTCCTGCCCAATTTTTAGTATAAAAATCAGCAATTTTTTTAGAAAAAGGAATTCCAAAAATATTATTTAAGTAAGGATTTTGAGCAATTCTTTGCGGGATTTTTTGGAAGATAGAATTATTAGAAATACTTCCTGATATGACACCTGAAATACATAAAAATACTCCTGCAATACATGCATGAATAATCGCTTTAGATTGGAAAGGGTCTAAATCTTTGAGTAATTTATTAGCTTTTGGTGTGGCAAAATTTTTATCAAAAAAATAATCCATACCATAAATAAGAGCCAATGCCGTAGGAAATACCCAAATAACATTCCCTACGAAGGCAATAAATTGAGTTCTGAAAAGTTTGGCGACTAAATTTGCAAATGCTTGATAATTAGAATTTTTTGTTTCGTCTGATAGAATTTTTGCCATTGTAGTAGCGGTCATTGCAGGCTGTTTTGTAGCTAAGGTAAATCCCAATAAATAAATCACTACAAAGCCAATGGCATAATTCATAGAATAAAGTATAGCATGTAGAAAATCACTACCATGCACAGAACTGAATAGCATTTTGAAAATACATAAAAATCCTACCAAAATTCCTCCTCCGCTGGATTTCCAAAACATTTTTATATATTCTTTAGAAGAGGTTGCAATATAGTGGGTGCCTGTTTCTGCGGTGTGAGAGGTAATAAGATGAGAGAGAAGTTTGGTGCTATCATCTATAAGTTCTCTTATATTATTTCTATGAGATTTATATTTTAAAATATTGATAATGAGTCTTCTCGTGTTATTTAGAATATCATCTTCAGTATCAATAACCAACAAATATAGAGTCTCTTGAATTCGTTCTAATTGTTGTCTGATTTTCAATAAAGATTGATTGGTTTTACTAGAAATTCCAAATTTAGATGCATTTTTAAATGCTTGATTTACAAAGCCTAAACATTGTTCAATATAAATCTTAATTTGTTTATAATCAGTATCTTTAGAATTTATAGTAAGATTTTCATCATTTTGAAATCTTTCAGTAATATGGTCTAATTCTTTTTGTAGAGCAATGAATGGGTTATCAAAAGATTGGTATTCAGGGAGCATTCTAGCAATCTCAGATTCCATAGCACTTCCTGTTGCTCTACGAGAGAGAATATTGGCTGAAAATAAAATTTCTCTTTTGATGTAAGGTAAGTTAATCAAATTTTCAAGTCCTAGAAGTTGAATAAACTCATTACTTTCTTCAGGTGTAATTTTTTCAATATACTGAATATCTGTTTTAGCTTTGTATAAAACTTTTGAGATGATATTAGATACTGTATTTTCGTCTTCTACTGGAGGGAGAAATTTGTAGGAAATTCTTTTCTTTAGTTCAGGAAAAAAGGCATTTTCAGATAAAATATTAGCATTGGTAATGACTTTATTAAAACTTTTTCCCGAAAATATATTGAATAGATAATACTTGAAATTTTGGGTGATTTCTTCATTATTTTTAAGATAGGCGAGAAATACATCAAAATTTTCTTTTTTTAAACTTTGAAAAAATTCAGAGAGAGGCTGAATAGATTGAGTCTCATTCCGATGGGTAAAATATTTTTTAAGTATAACACTAAAACTGTCCTTCTTTTTAAATAACATAAAAATAAAAAATAAGGCTCCAAAGGTAGTAAAAATTAAAATAAAAGGAGTGTGTTTATTGATAAAGATTAAAAGTATACTAATTAGGTAAAAAGAGGTCATTTTTTATTCAAAATGACCTCTTTATAAAAATAGATTTATATGAAAAAGATTAGAAACAAATCTGCATAGATGGAGATTTTGTTGGGACAAATGTAGAAAAAAATAATTAGTATTACAATATTTGTAAAAAATAACATTATGATTTTTGACAGGTTTCAAAAATAAAAAAATCCTATCATTGAAATTAAGATAGGATTTTTTAATGAAAAATAGTTATTTTTTAGCGTAATGTTCAAAAAATAGAGGAATACTCTCTATGCCTTTATAGAAATTATAAAGTCCATAATGTTCATTTGGAGAATGAATAGCATCTGTACTTAATCCAAATCCCATCAGAACAGATTTTACTTCCAAAATTTGTTCAAATAAAGCTGTAATAGGGATGCTTCCTCCACTTCTGAATGGTAGTACCTCTTTTCCGAATGCTTGTTCCATCGCCTTTTTAGCTGCTAAAAATTCTTTAGTGTTACTTTCTAAAACATAAGGCATTCCTCCATGATGAGGTGTGATTTTAAGTTTTATGCTTTTGGGAGCGATTTTTTGAAAATGTTTTATAAATTTTTCTGTAATCTCTTCTGGAGTTTGGTTAGGAACTAATCTCATAGAGATTTTAGCAGAGGCTTTTGAAGGGATTACTGTCTTTGCTCCTTCTCCAATATATCCGCCCCACATACCATTGACATCAAGGGTAGGACGAATGGAAGCCCTTTCTAGTGTTGTGTAGTTTTTTTCTCCCTCTAATCCTTTTAGACCAATTTCTTTTTTGAAAGCTTCTGGGTCGTCTTTTAGTTTATTCATTTCAGCTCTTTCTTCCTCAGATACGATGGCTACATTGTCATAAAATCCTTCTACAGTAATTCTTCCATCTTCATCGATAAGACTACCTATCATTTTTGCTAAAATATTGATAGGATTAGGAACAGCTCCCCCATAAAGACCAGAATGTAAATCTCGATTAGGTCCTTCTACTTCTACTTCTACATAACTTAAACCTCGAAGTCCTGTGGTAACCGTAGGCTGCTCCATAGAATATAGGCTAGTATCAGAAACTAAAATAACATCACAAGCCAATTTTTCTTTATTTGTTTCCAAGTACTCGGCTAAACTTGCAGAGCCCACTTCTTCTTCTCCTTCAATGATGAATTTTACATTACAAGGCAATGTATTAGTTTTCATCATTGCCTCAAAGGCTTTCAAGTGCATAAAAAATTGTCCTTTATCATCAGCGGCTCCTCTTGCAAAAATCGCCCCTTCTGGGTGGAGTTCTGTTTTTTTGATAACTGGTTCAAAAGGACCACTTTCCCAAAGCTCTAATGGGTCGGGAGGTTGAACATCATAATGTCCATATATTAAAACAGTAGGCAAATCTTTATCAACTATTTTTTCTCCAAAAACTACAGGATAGCCCTTGGTTTCGCAAATTTCTACATTATCAGCTCCTGCATTTTGTAGATGTTTTGCTACGGTATTGGCACATTGTAGTACATCTTGGTTGTAAGCAGGATCAGCACTTATAGAAGCTATTTTTAGCAATTCTATTAATTCGTCTAAAAATCTTTGTTTATTTTCTTTAATGTAAGATAAGGTTGTTTCCATTGAATAATTTAGTAATAATAACCAAAGTTAAAAAATAGAAACTGTTTAACAAAGGAAAACGATAAAAAGTTTTGTAAATCTATATTGATTTTAGGATAATTTTTCCTTTTTGGGATTGGGTAAAGAAGAGAAAATCATCACCACCGTTTTTAAGCTTATATTTAGATTTTATTTCTTCTGGGCTTAAAGGGTGATTTTTGGAAATAATATTAAACTTCATGCCCTTCTGTAAGCTTTTTGCAGAAATTTCTTTGACTCTAAAAATTCTTCCGCAAAAGTGGTTTAATTTTTCATTAGAAGTATAGATGTGGGTGTTAGGGTGTAGTTTTTTTAACTTAAATTTTTCAGAGATGAGATTAAAAGCTCCAGACTTTAGAACAGCATTATTGGGAATATATATGTATTCTAAAACATCGGAATATTCAGAAATTGCAGAACTTTCTTCATCTATAAAAAATGAAAAATCTATGTTTGGGCTGGATAAATTTTTGGAGGTAATTCTAATTTTTCCTTGAAAATTGGGGATAATATGGAGAATAACTTCTTTAACATCATTTTTTACTCCGATAATTTCTATTTCATAGATATTTTTTATGCTATCTTGTAGATATTTTATATCAATCAATGGAGATAACTTGATAATGATTCTTTTTGCGAAAGAAGAGAGTTTGTCCTGAATTTCTAAAATATTGGGAGAAAGCTCTTCTAATAGGAACTTTTTTTGATTTAAGGCATTTCTTCTGGCAGGGTCAAGATAAATCAAATCAAAAACTTCTTTGTTTTCTTTAAGGAAGTTTTCTAAATTGTCATTGATGAAATGAGCACTCTTTCCGAGAATTTTCCAATTGTGTTTCACAATTTTAGAAAGGGTAGAGTTTTGCTCTACTAAATAAACTTTTTCAAAGTTTTGAGCAAAAAAATAAGCATCAATTCCAAAACCGCAAGTTAAATCGAGGAATGTTTTTCCTGATAAATTTTGAGCTTTGGCAATGGCTGTTTCTTGTGAAGAAGCTTGTTCTATATTGAGATGTGGAGGAAAAACAATGCCTTCTTTTAGTAGAAAAGGAAATTTTTTTTGTGCAATTTGTCTACCTTTAATCTGTTGTGCAATTTCTTGAATGCTAAGATTAGGAAAAGGATTTGTTTTTAATAAAAACTGGGTTAAATCAGTATTTGTATTATCTATGATGAAATTTTGAATTCCTGCTTGAGTGATAATATTCAAATCAATCATTTATTTGTTTTTTTGAGCTAAAGAAGAACTATCTATTACTAAAATAAAAATCTCTTCATTGCTTTTTTTCATGAAATAATTTTCTCTTGCGAACTTTTCTTTTTCGGATTTATTGAGCATTAATTTTTTATAGAATTTGTCATTTTTTTCAAACTCATTTTTATAAAAATTGACTTGTTCTTCATATTTATTAATTTCTTTGTCTAATTCTCTGATAACAAGCCAAGAAGTATTATCAAAAAAAATCATCCAAATTATGAATAAAATAATGGCTAAAGAGTATTTATTCCAAGCTATTTTTTTTAATATAGGAAGTCTTTTATTATTGGGAGAGGTGGTTTCTGAGGTATTTTGTTTCATTGTTAGTCGTTAGTTATTTTTCAAAAAATCACTGACTACTGTAGCGAGAAGGTTAGTTGCTACATTATTGTAATTCATATTAGGAATGATAATATCAGCATGAGACTTAGAAGGCTCTATAAATTCTTCATGCATAGGTTTTAGAGTAGTTTGATAGCGGTGCAAAACTTCTTCCAAATCTCTACCGCGTTCTTGGGTATCTCTACGGATACGGCGAATGAGTCTTTCATCGGTATCAGCATGGACAAATACTTTTAGGTCAAATTCTTTTAATAGTTCTTTGTTGGTTAAAACCAAAATACCTTCTACTATGATGACACTTTTAGGGTGTACAATGACATGGTCTCCCGTTCTATTATGAGTAACAAACGAATATACGGGTTGTTCTATGCTTTCTCCTTTTTTCAAAGCACGGATATGGCTTACTAAAAGGTCAAAATCTATTGCTTTTGGGTGGTCATAGTTTAAACTTTCTCGTTCTTGTAGGCTTAGATGGGTATTGTCATGGTAATAATTATCTTGTGAAAGAACATTAATACCCTCCATATCGATATTTTTCAAAATTCTGGAAACTACGGTGGTTTTTCCTGAGCCTGTTCCACCTGCAATGCCTATTACTAACATGATGATTTTTTATTTTTGCAAAGATAAGAATTAGGGAGTAAAAATGAAATAAATCCATTAGTAAAGAGAGAGGATTATCTAAGCAGTGTATTTTCAAACTCAACCATTACGGGGCAATGATCAGAATGTACAGCTTCTTTTAGAATGACTGCTCGTTTCATTTGTGCCTCCATGTTTAGGCTTACAAAATTATAATCTAATCGCCAACCCTTGTTGTTTGCACGAGCATTGGCTCTATAGCTCCACCAAGAGTATTGATGTGGTGCATGGTTGAAGTGTCTGAAACTATCAATGAGGGAGCATTCTTCTATGAATTTACTGAGCCATTCTCGCTCCATAGGAAGGAAGCCTGAGACCTTTGCGAGTTTGATAGGATCGTGAATATCAATGGCTTGATGACAAATATTGAAATCGCCAGAGATTATAAGGTTTGGAATTTCTTTTTTTAATGCTTTGATGTAGTCTAAAAAGTCATAGCAGAACTGCATTTTTAGGTCAAGGCGGTCAATGTTAGTTGCTGAGGGAACATATACCGAAATCGCTGAAAAGTTCTCAAAATCAGTACGAATTATTCGCCCCTCTGTATCCATGTAATCTATGCCAATGCCGTACTCCACATGCTTTGGCTGTTGTTTTGAGAGAATACCCACGCCACTATAGCCTTTTTTTTCAGCAGAGTACCAAAAACATTTATATCCTAAATCTTTAAAACCTTGCTCATCTATTTGTTCGGGCTGGGCTTTACTTTCTTGGATACAAAGCACATCAGGGTTAGCATCTTTTAACCAAGTTAAAAAATCTTTTCCCATTGCGGCACGGATACCATTGACATTATAACTGATAAGTTTCATCGTTTCAATAAAAATTTTAATGAGCAAAAATAAACTTTAATTTTGAAAAATGATGAAGACTCTGTTGTATTTATTGAGTTTGGTTATTTTCTTTTAAGAAGCATGACCAAAATCACTGGCACACCGAATATAGAAGTGATGATGTTCATAGGGAGTTGAAGATTTTCTGATAGAGAGGAGAATAATTCCATAATGATAACCCCTAGAAGCATGTTGAGTAGCCATTGGTGCCAAAGTTGAGAAGGATTCCAAAGCATTCTAGAAAAATGTGGAACAATCACACCTATGAATAGAATAGGTCCAAGGAATGCCGTGATAGAAGCAGAGAGTAGAGAAGAAGAAATGATGATTAAAACTCTAAGACGAGAGAGATTCACGCCCATACTTTGGGCATAATCTATACCTAAACTGAGACCAATGAGAGGTTTAATGCTTAAGAAGGTAAGTGTTAATCCTAATAAAATAATGCAAAATAAGATGAAAATTTGTAAAAGGGTTACTTGATTATTTCCTCCAAAAGACCATAAAATATAGCTTTTCAGGGACTCGTTTTCTGCATAGAATTGCAAGATACTTACCACGGCACCTGATAGGGCAGAGATGAGAAATCCAAAAATGACAATATAGGAAATGTCTTTTACATATCGAGAAAATAGTAAAAGTAACAACAATAAGGTAAGGCTACCCCCAATAGCGAAGAAACTTATCATACCTTGATGAAGAAATTCAGGAAAAGCCAAATTCTTGGAAAATAAAATGTAAAATGCTACGGAGAGACTTGCTACAGAACTTATTCCTAAAACAGAAGGACCTGCCAAGGGATTGCGGAAGTATTCTTGGAGCAAAAATCCACTGGTAGGAATTGAAATTCCTGCTAAAATCATTACCAAAACCCGATTGATCCTTAAATGAATTACCTCTTGATGAAGAGTATTTTCGCTCCAAAAATCAGAAAAATTTAATGCTAAAAAACCAGTATTAAGATTGGTGTAGATAGCAATCATCATTAAAAAGAGAAAACATAGAAGGACAAATCGGAAGTTCTTCATAGGGATTTTGACACTATTTTAGAGCATTGATTTTATCAGAGAGTTCTTGTTTTCTCATCATACCGATGGTCTCTATTCTTTGATTTCCTTTAGTAATTAGTGTAAAAGGAATAGAGGCACCGTTCCATGTTTCAAAGTGTTTAGTGAAAAAGTCAGCAGGGATTTGCTCCGTATTGAATAAAACAATATTTTTTGTTAAGCCGGATTCTTTTGCAAATTGATTTACGGCAATACTCCAGTCTTTAGGTCTATCTACGCTGATGAAGGTGAATTTTACTTTTTCACCATTGAGTTCCTCCATTTTTTCTTTGAAAAAAGGAATTTCATGCATACAAGGTCCACACCAAGTTGCGAAGAAATTAGTAACATAGATAGTGTCATTTTGTTGGGGAGTAATTATCTCTGAAATTTGTTGAGAATTCATTTCAACTAAATGAACATTACTTTCCGTAATATTATCATCTGTAGTGTTTGTTATTTCTTGTTTAGTTTTATTACAACTCAGAAGAGCTAAGAAACTTAAGAATAAAATACTTTTTTTCATAAACTTAAAAAATAAGCGGTAAAGATAAGCAAATGTTTTTAGATTGGTAATAATTATTTTTTAAACTTAAAAATGAAATTGTTATTTTTGCATTGTTCTAATTTGATAAAAACTTTGAATTTGCAGTCAATAAAAAATATTATAAAACTTACATTTCTTTCCACGGAAATAGGTCTATTGCTTGTTTTATGGGCTAATATTTGGGTGTTTTACTTGACCAATGGAAGAACATTTTATCAGATTAGTAAAATCCCGCCGAGGAGTTGTGCTTTAGTTTTGGGGACTTCGCCGAAGATGAAATCAGGTAAGGCAAATCCTTATTTTACTGAAAGAATGAGAGCTGCAGCTACACTTTATCATCATGGGAAAATCAAAAAAATAATTGTAAGTGGTGAAAGGAGTCCATATTATGATGAACCCAGAGCCATGAAAAATTATTTAGTTTATCAGAAAGGAGTACCAGAGACTGTTATCGTAGAGGATACTAAAGGATTCAGCACAAAACAGAGCATCATCCGATGTAGGGAGGTTTTTAGAGAAAATAATGTAATAATTGTTTCTCAAGGGTATCATAATCTTCGGGCGTTATTTCTTGCTAGGAATCAAGGAATGAATGCTTTAGGATATGATGCTCAAGATGTAACTAAAAATGAGAGCTTTTACAGAAATCATAGTCGTGAAATTTTAGCAAGAGTTCAGGCAACGGTATATTATATATTGGGAATTTCTTAAATTTGCTTATTTAAATAAGAAGACTTTGGATATTATAAAAATGAAAAAACAAATCAAAAACAATCCCCGAATTATGCAAGCTTGGGCGGTGTATGATTGGGCAAATTCGGTATATTCTTTGGTGATTACCTCCACTATTTTTCCTATTTATTATTCTATTTTGACCACGGCATACGAGAAAAAGGAATATATTTCTGAAACAGGTAAATGGATAGATGTGCCAGTGAGAAATATGATTAAATTCTTTGGTAAAACTTATGAACCAGATGCTGTTTATGGTTATTCTTTGACTTTATCATTTTTTATTGTAGTTATTTTAACACCTATTTTATCATCATTAGCAGATATTATAGGAAATAAAAAATCTTTCATGCAGTTTTTTTGTTATTTAGGAGCAACTTCTTGTATGGGATTGGCACTATTTACAAGCATGGAGACGGTTTATTTAGGTCTTTTATTTAGTATTACGGCAAGTGTTGGTTTTTGGGGTAGTTTGGTTTTTTATAATTCTTTTTTACCCGATATTGCCACAAAGGATAAGCAAGATGCTCTCTCTGCTCGTGGTTATGTTTATGGTTATGTAGGGTCTGTGATTCTGGTGATTATTTGTTTGATTTTAATCCAAGTTTTGGCAAGAAATAAAGAAGAAGCGTTGCTTTATACTCGTATAAGTTTCTTATTGACAGGGGCTTGGTGGTTCAGTTTTTCACAATATACATTCAGATATTTACCGAAATTTGGAGAAGTAAAGGATCAGTTGCCTAAAGATTTGGTATTGTTAAATTTCAAAAATATATTTCAATCCCATAGCGAAGCAGGAGGGTGGTTTGAAGTGGTGAAAAGAAATATTAAATTTTATTTAGAAATTATCAGAGAAAGTTTTAAAGAACTTTTTAAGGTAGGAAGGAAATTATTCCAAACACCGAATTTAAAGTATTTTTTATCTAGTTTTTTCTTTTATAGTGTAGGAATGCAGACCATCTTTTTGATGGCAACTTTATTTGGTAAAAGTGAAATTAATTTAGCTCAAAATAAATTGATTATAACTTTATTACTAATCCAAATAGAAGCGATTATTGGGGCGATGGTTTTTTCTCGATTATCTCAAAAAATAGGAAATAAAAATGTAATTAGTATTACGGTTTTTCTTTGGATTGTAGTTTGTGTATGGGCTTATTTTTTGAATAAAGCAAATCTTAATGTGGAATATCATTTTTATGCTGTGGCAGGATTGGTAGGATTGGTGATGGGAGGGTTACAAGCGATGTCTCGTTCTACTTATAGCCGTTTATTGCCTGAAAATGGTATGGATAATACTACTTATTTCAGTTTTTATGATGTTTTGGAAAAGATTGCTATTATGATAGGGGCTTTTATTTTCTCATTTATTATAGATAATTATGATAATATTAGAGTATTTTTTATTCAGATAGATATAGAACTTCCTACTGCATCAGGGATGCGGTTTGCTGCATTTTTTATGGGAGTATTTTTCTTAATAGGTTTAGTTTTGATAAGGTTTGTTAGAATTAAAGTAAATGATAAAATTGAGGTATTGTAAAAAAATAAACTAAATATGAGGGTTAAAGAAACACCATTAAAAGATTGTTATATCATAGAGCCTACACTTTTTGAAGATAATAGAGGATATTTTTATGAAAAATTTAATGAGAAAAAATTTGAAGAACTTACAGGGATGAATGGACATTTCGTTCAAGATAACATTTCTAAGTCTTCTTATGGAGTGCTTCGTGGGTTGCATTTACAAAAAGGAGAATATGCACAAGCGAAACTAGTTTCTTGTGTAGAGGGGAAAGTTTGGGATATTGCAGTGGATTTGAGGGAGGATTCTCCAACCTTTGGGAAATGGTTTGGAGTAGAACTGACAGACGAAAATAAGTTACAATTTTATATTCCAAGAGGTTTTGCTCATGGTTTTGTAGTGTTGAGCGAGACCGCTGTTTTTTCCTATAAGTGTGATAATTTTTATTGTAAAGAAGCAGAAAGAGGGGTGATTTGGAATGATGAAAATTTACAAATTGATTGGAAAATTCCCATTTCAGAGATTATTTTGTCTGAAAAAGATAAGGTTCAAGCAACTTTTCAGGATAAAAATTATTAGATATAAGTTAATTTATAGATAAATAAAAACTCTTTTATCAATCGTAAAAGAGTTTTGTTTTTTAATATTAAGCGTTTATAAAATTTAATATTTTCAATAATTATGAATTTAGCTCTTGAGCAATAAGCCAACCTTCACTCCAGCATGCTTGAAAATTAAATCCTCCTGTGACTGCGTCAATATCTAAGACTTCTCCTGAAATGAAAAAATTGGGTAGAATTTTACTCTTCATATTTTTGAAGTTTATTTCTTTCAAATCTACTCCTCCTGCAGTAACAAATTCTTCTTTAAAGGTACTTTTACCCAAAACCTTCATTTTATTATTACAAAGAAGTTCTATAATTTTTTTCATTTCTTTGTGAGTTAAGTGAGCAATTTGTTTATTGCAATTTATTTGAGCAAGACATAAAATTTTATGCCAAAATCTATTGGTAATATCAAATATTTTAGTTTGACCAATGGATTTTTTTGAATGAGTATCTTTGGCTTTCTTTAATGTATCCAAAGCATTTTCTGGGGAAATTCCAATGAAATTTATAATAATGTCAAATTGATATTTTATTTTAGCGAGTTCCCTAGCTCCCCAAGCTGATAATTTTAATATTGCTGGACCACTTAGTCCCCAATGAGTTATAAGAAGAGCACCAGACTCTTCTAATTTTAATGAAGGAATTTCTACAATGGCCGAAGGAAACCCCGTCCCCATTAAATCTGTAAGAGCATCATTTTTAATATTAAAAGTAAATAATGAAGGTACTGGCGGAATAATTTTATGCCCCAAGTTTTCTAATATTTTGTATGCTTTTTGAGAGCTGCCCGTACTGAAAATGATAATATCCGCGATATAATTTTGATTTTGGGTATGAATTTTATATTGTTCACCATTAGGTATAATTTCTACAACGGATTGTTTAGTAATAATCCTAACATTTCTTTTTAGAGATTCTTTAAGTAAGGTGTCAATAATTGTTTGTGAAGAATCGCTTTCTGGAAAAATTCTATTATCTTCTTCTATTTTTAGAGAGATACCTTTTTCCTCAAACCAACTCATGGTATCAGCAGGTTGAAATTTAGTAAAAACACTTAATAATTCTTTATAACCACGGGGATAGAATTGTACCAATTCTTTTGGGTTAAAACAAGCGTGGGAAACATTGCACCTTCCTCCTCCAGAGATTTTTACCTTTTGAAGAATATCAGAATTCTGTTCTAAAATAGTGATTTTATATTTATTAGAATCTAAATTTGCTGCGGTAAAGAATCCCGACGCTCCACCTCCAATGATAAATATTTTTTTCATATAAAAATGCAGTATGAATAAAAAAACCTTCAACAATTTTTTTTAAAACAATATGTTGAAGGGCTTTTGTACTAAAATCAGTATGTTAAATAGAATAAAAGATTATTTTTTATTTCTTTCTTGCTCTTTCTTTGCCTCTTGAGCTTGTTCCATAAGTTCTCTCATTTTTCTTTGGAATTTACTTTCTTTGGCAGGTTTTGCTTTGTTTTCTTGAATCTGAGCATGAATCTTTTTTTCATCAATGATTAGATGTTTTATTACTAAAATAATTACAATATTCAAAGCATTAGAAACAAAATAATACCATGATAATCCAGAAGCTGCCGTATTTAAGAAGAACATAAACATAATAGGGAAAATGTACATAAGAGGCTTCATATTTGGCATACCTTCTTGTTGAGGAGCTTGTACATTTCCAGAAGTCATCACTGTATAGATAAGGATAACTACCGTACATGCTACCGCAAAAATACTTAAATGCTCTCCCAATCCAGGAAAATGAAATGGTAATTTGATAACATCATCATAAGATGATAAATCCTCTGCAAACCAAAAACTTTTACCTCTGAAATCAATATAATTAGGGAAGAAGCGGAATAGAGCATAGAAAATAGGAAGTTGCAATAGGGCAGGGAGACATCCCGCTAATTGATTAACTCCGGCATTTCTATAAACAGCCATCACTTCTTGTTGTTTTTTTAGTGGGTCTGCGTCTTTGTATTTTTCATTCACAGCATCTACTTCTGGGCGGATAACCCTCATCATTGCACTGAGTTTGTGTTGTTTGAACATAATTGGTGAGAGGATAATTTTAACCATAATCGTTAAAATTAAAATACTCCATCCAGCACTTAACCCCCAAGTCTCAATAAGTTCATATATAGGAATAAAGAACCAAACATTGAGCGTTCTGATGAAAGACCACCCCAAAGGAAGGATTTCTTCAAAGTTTTTGTTATAAGACTTTAATAAATCTAATTCCAAAGGGATAAAATACCAAGTGAATTCTTCGTTAAATTCCTTATTTGTAGAGAGATTAACCTCTGCATTATAATTAAATCTTTTTACATATTCTCCCTTATTCAGGATTTCTTGCTCCCCAGTAGATTGGTTAAAACCATGTTTCGCCTCTAAAACGGTAGTGAAAAATTGTTGTTTTACACCGATCCAGTCCAGAGTTTCTTTCGTTTCATCTAACTCACCACGAGCATCATAGTCATAATCTCCATAGTTGTCAAAAGAGTAAACGAATTCCGTGTGGCTTTGTTCTTGCTCTCTTCCTTTCTCTACATTTAATACTTCATAATCCCAAATAAAACCAGCCTTATTATCTGTGGTAATTTTGGATAATCCTTGTGTTTTTACTTGAAAATCAACTTTATATTGAGGTTGAAGAGTGTAAATGAATTGAATAGTAGCATCTTCTATCTGAGCAGACATAATGATAGAATTACCATTCACTTCTGGAGTAAAATTCAAATTCTGAGTGCTGATTTTTCTTCCTTTTTTATCTTTAAAAGTAAATCCGTAGCTTGAATTTTTATTATCAAAGATGTAAAGATTCTTATTTTTATTCTCCTTGTTGTAAGAAGAAAAATTATTGAGCTTCACAGAAGAAACTTGCCCTCCTAAATTAGAAATCTCCAAGGTAAGCTCCTCATTTTTGAGTTCGGTTTTATGTCCATTATTGATAGCAATAGCCTTTGCTTCTGCTTTTTTTGCTCTTGCTTGTTCTTCTACCAATGCCTTTTCTTGCCTTTCTTTGTCATTACGATTGGTGTATTGAAATAAGAGCATTACCGCTAATATAAATGCTCCGAAGACAAGCATGTTGATAAATTGTGACCTTTCAAGTCCTCCGTTATTGTTTTGCATTTCTTAATTTATAATATTAAACAAAAATATAATCCGTATAGGGCTACAAAGATAAAAAATCCTATAATATTTTTTAATCTTTTGTAGTTGCTTTGATGAACGCACAGAATAAAGGGTGTGGTGTGGCTACCGTACTTTTATACTCTGGATGATATTGTACACCTATGTAGAATGGATGGTTTTTTAGTTCAACGACTTCTACTAAATGAGTTTCAGGATTGATACCCGTAGGTAAAAATCCGTTTTTTTCATATTCTTCCTTATACTCGCTATTAAATTCATATCGGTGGCGATGTCTTTCGGAAATCATTTCTTTGCCATATATTTTATAAATTTTAGATTGTAGACTAAGTTGGCAGTTCCACGCACCTAATCTCATTGTTCCGCCTTTATCCACAATATTTTTTTGTTCTTCCATGAGGCTAATGACAGGGTAGGGAGTGGTTGTATCAAATTCCATGCTGTTCGCTTTGTCAAATCCTAAGACATTTCTTGCGAACTCTATGGTAATGATTTGCATACCGAGGCAGATGCCAAGAAGTGGGATTTTATGTTCGCGAGCGTATTGTGCAGCGATGATTTTTCCTTCAATACCTCTATCTCCGAAGCCTGGAGCAATCAGAACCCCATCAATCCCTTCAAAATGAAAAGCGATATTCTCCGCTGTGAGGTCTCCGCTGTAAATCCATCTTAATTTCACTTCTGTTTCTAATGAAGCCCCTGCGTGGATGAACGCTTCTGCTATAGATTTATAAGAATCTTGCAGAGAGATATATTTGCCAATGATAGCGATTTCTACTTTCTTTTTAGGGTTTTTATATTTCTTTAAGAAGTTTTCCCAATCTTTAAGGTCAAGGGTTTGGTTATAGGGTAGATTTAGCGTTTTCAAAACTACTTGGTCGAAGTTCTGCTTTTGAAGTTCCAAAGGTACTTGGTAGATGGTATCTACATCTTTACATTCTACTACATTTTCCAAATTTACATTACAAAACTGTGCGAGTTTAGTCCTAATCTCTTTTGTGATGTGATGTTCTGTACGGCAGACTAAAACATCGGCTTGTACTCCGCTTTCCATCAATGTTTTTACGGAATGCTGAGAGGGTTTGGTTTTTAATTCTCCACTAGAAGCGAGGTAAGGCAATAAAGTTAAGTGAATCACCATGGAGTTTTTCTCTCCGAGTTCCCATTTTAGTTGTCTTACACTTTCTATATAAGGCAAAGATTCTATATCTCCAACGGTTCCACCTATTTCGGTGATGATGATATCATACCCTTCTTTGGCGAGGATTTTTATTCTGCGTTTAATTTCGTTGGTGATATGCGGAATTACCTGAACAGTTTTCCCCAGATAATCGCCCCTTCTTTCTTTTTCAATAACGGATTGATATATTTTCCCGGTCGTTACACTATTATTCTTACTCGTGTTGGTATCTAGAAATCGTTCATAATGTCCTAAATCTAGGTCTGTTTCAGCTCCGTCTTCTGTTACATAGCATTCGCCGTGTTCATAAGGATTGAGAGTTCCTGGGTCTATGTTGATGTAAGGGTCAAGTTTTTGAATGGTTACTTTGAAACCTCTCGCTTTTAAGAGCATTCCGAGAGATGCGGAAATGATACCTTTTCCTAATGATGAAGTTACACCTCCTGTCACGAAGATGTATTTTGTATTTTTATCTGACATTCGTTTAGGTTTGTGCAAAATTAAAATAAAACATTATAAATTCCAATTTTTAAGAAATTAAATATAAATTATCTTTTTATGTTTATATTTGCCGATTGATTATAAAATAAGAATGTTATGAGAAAAAATTTATTTTTATTAGGAATGATGGTTTCCAGTATGGGCTTTGCTCAAACAGGAATGGTAGGGATTAATAACACTGCTCCTACAGAAGCCTTAGATGTTGAAGGAAACGGAAGAATAAGAACATTAGCAGATGGAGCAGATGCCGTTGATTTCCCTAAGGTGGTAGTAGCAAAAGATGATGGTACTCTGGGGAAGAGAGACTTCGGTGCTTTTATTAGTAGAACACCACTGATAAACATTATTGACCATCCTGCAACTGGATTAAAATGGAATACAAATGATGATGGAGCTAGAGGAGGTACGGCAGAAGTAGATAGACCAAAAGGTCCTCAAAAGGTATTTGATAATTATCTTGTGTTTGGTGTAAAAAATGATGTGAATGCGTCAGTAGGTAATTATACAAATGGAAATACCAGTTTTACAGCAAATGCAGGAGAATTCTTAACTATAGAAGCTATAATTAATTTTGAGGTTCAAAAAAATGGAGCTACTTCAGATGCAAATAAGGCTCTTAATGATATGGCCGTTAATGGAGATAGACAAGTTGTTATATACTTATATCTTTATAAAGGAAATACTATGATAAGAAAGGTGAAACAAATTGTAAATTTTAGGGGAAGAAATTATAATACTGCTGAGACTGATATTACTGGTACTACAGCGAATATTTTATCTAAAGGTTTTGATAGTGAATTTAGTCAGCCTATTTTGATGAACTATTTAGTTCCTGCAGGAGGAGATGCAAGTGATTATAGTGTTTCTGTAGTAGTAACGGCAAGAGCTCCATATGATGGGAATTTTAGATTAAATCTTCAGGACCACGCTCAAAAATTGTTAGTTACAAAATAGTAAGAATACTATATTACTGAAAAATTTATATTCTCCCTAAATATAACTTGGGTTTTATAAGGTTGTATTTAGGGAGGATTGTTTTTTATGATTAGGGTTATTTATCATGGAATAAAAAGTGATATATTTACACGCTTTTATGAATGAGTAGTAATGAAGAAAAGACTATTTTCTATTGTAGGTCCTACGGGGATTGGTAAAACCAAGCTGGCTATTTTAGTAGCCAAGCACTTTGATACAGAGATTTTGTCATGTGATGCAAGGCAATTTTTTAAGGAAATGCCTATTGGGACAGCTGCACCAGACGGAGATGAACTAGCGGAGGTTAAGCATCATTTTATTGGGAATTTAAGTGTAGAGGAGGAGTATTCTATCGGGCAGTATGAGATAGATGCTTTGGCAAAGTTAGAAGAGCTGTTTTTGAAGTTTGATGAAGTGGTTTTGGTGGGAGGTTCTGGGATGTATGAGAAAGCTTTGGTGGAGGGGCTGAATAATCTGCCTGAAGCTAATGAAGAAAATCAGCGTCAGCTGGAGCAGATTTGGAGAGAAAAGGGAATAGAAACCCTCCAAAACATGTTAGAGGAAGCTGATAAGGAATATTATCAGGTGGTGGATAGGGAAAACCCTCGCCGTCTGCTCAGAGCATTGGATATTATTTGGCAAACAGGGAAGACCTATATAGAGAATATCGCTCAGCCTTTGCCACAAAGAAATTTTGAAACGATAAGGATAGGTCTCACAGCAGAGCGAGAGGTGATGTATGACAGAATAAACCAAAGAGTAGATAAAATGATGGAGCAAGGACTCTTACAAGAGGCTAAAAATCTTCTCCTTTACCGAAACAATACCGCATTGCAAACGGTAGGATATGCCGAGCTGTTTAAGTATTTTGATGGGGATTGGGATTTGGATTTTGCCGTTTCAGAGATTAAGAAAAACTCCAGAAGATATGCCAAGAGACAATTAACTTGGCTTAAAAAGCTCAATCATGTCCAGTGGCTCAATTATGATTACATAAAAGAGGATTTAAGCATTTTTTTACAAAAATATGAACGCATAAATGAGTAGGCAATAAAGATTTGAGCTGATAATGATTTTATGAAAGCAAGAAAAAACATTTTTTCATGGAATGATGAATATATAATTGACAGGAAAATGAAAAAGGAAGCATTGATGAATTCATAAATAGTTCGGAACAATGGATTTAGCGAAATAAGATGACTGATTTGGCAGAAACCCAATGGATTGAACAAAATAAGATGACTGATTTAGTAGAAACCAAAGGTTTAAGCAAAATAAGATGGCTGATTTAGTAGAAACCAAAAGTTTGAGCAAAATAAGAAGTGTGAAAAGATTAAAACTAATTTTTAGAATAAAAAAATGAAAGATTTTATTAAAAAGAATAAAGGAAACATTGTATTTATAGTTTTTGTATTGGTGTTTTTCTTTGTACCAGGTGTTAGAGAACGAGTGATGAGAGTTTTCTTGTTCAGTCCATCAGTAGAGGAGGGAAGTGTGCAGGGAGTTTTAAGGAAAGAGGAGTATGATATTGAGCTGAAAGGCATCAATGTCCCTGATGCTCACCTCTCAGACTTCTATGGGAAGACCTTATTTCTTAATTTTTGGGGAAGCTGGTGTCCGCCATGTAGAGCAGAGTTTCCGAGTATTCAAGAATTATACATGAAGCAGAAGGAGAATGCTCATTTCGTACTGATAGCAATGCAAGATGAAGAGCAGAAAGTAAGGGATTTCTTAGAAAAGAACCAATATACCGTTCCCGTTTATATGATTGATAGCAGTCAGCTCCCTGAAATTCTTCATTTTAATGTTTTCCCTACGACTTTTATCATCAGTAAAAACGGCGAAATATTAAAGAAAGATTCAGGGGCGGCAGATTGGAACTCCTCGCAGGTGCATCGTTTTTTAGAGAAAAATAAATAGAATAAAAACTTAACGACTCTTAAAAATAAAAGAGCAACCAGAATTTCTTTCGGTTGCTCTTCATTATTTATGAAATCTTATTTTCTATGAAATTGAGAATGTCTTTGGCGACCTCTTTTTTTGATTTTAGAGAAAATTCTTTTTGCTCCGTATCAGTGATGATTTTTATTTTATTCGTGTCCTGTTGGAAACCTGCGCCTTTATCTTTTAGCGAGTTGAGAACTATCATATCTAAATTTTTTCTCTGTAGTTTTCCCTTCGCATTTTCCTCTTCATTTTCGGTTTCTAAAGCAAATCCCACCAACCACTGATGTTGCTTTCTTTCGCCCATAGTTTTGAGAATATCAGGGTTTTTGACTAATGTTAAGGTCATTTCTTCCTCATTTTTTTTGATTTTTTCAGAAGCGACAACCTTAGGGGTATAGTCTGCAACGGCTGCACTCATAATAGCAATATCTGCTTGGGAGTAATGGTTGAAAACTTGGTCAAACATCTCTTGGGCGGTAGTTACCTTGTGAAAGTCAATCCCCTGCGGAGGTGTTAAGGCACTTGGGCCAGAGATAAGCGTTACTTTCGCACCTCTTCCGTGAGCTTCTTCGGCAAGGGCATAGCCCATCTTTCCAGAAGAATGATTACCGATAAATCTGACAGGGTCAATGGCTTCATAAGTAGGCCCAGCTGTGATGAGGATATGCTTTCCACTCAACGAAGAAGCCTCCTGATGAAAAAAATCATGAATATATTTGAAAATAGTTTCAGGCTCTGCCATTCTTCCTTTTCCTATAAGACCACTTGCCAACTCGCCTTCTTCGGCAGGAATGATGATGTGTCCATATTCCTCAGCGATAGATAAATTCCTTTGAGTAGAGGGGTGTGCATACATGTCTAAGTCCATAGCAGGAGCTATAAAGATAGGGCATTTTGCAGAAAGGTAAGTTGCCATAAGAAGATTATCGCAATTTCCATTTGCTATTTTGGATAGAGTATTAGCGGTACAAGGAGCGATGAGCATCACATCAGCCCAGAGAGCTAAATCTACATGATTATTCCACTCTCCGTTTGGGGTAGTAAAATCGCTATAAACAGGTTTTTGGGATAATGTGGATAAGGTAAGAGGGCTAACGAAATCTTTAGCAGATGGTGTTAAAATGACCTGAACTTCTGCACCATTTTTGATAAAATCTCTGACTAAATGATTGATTTTATAAGCGGCAATGCCTCCCGTAATTCCTATAAGGATTTTTTTTCCTTGTAATGTTTTCATGTAAGCAAAGGTAAATAATTAAAAATATCTATAAAAATATAGCAAATAAAAAAGTTGTAGTAAAAATACTACAACTCAATTTTAATAATATGAAAAGAGAAACTTTATTTGTCGGTTTTTCTGAAATATATTTCATCATCCAGCCATTCTCTAATAGCAATAGAGGTAGGTTTTGGAAGTTTTTCATAATGTTTAGAGATTTCTATTTGCTCTCTATTTTCAAAAACTTCTTCTAAAGTAGCATTATGAACGGCAAACTCATCTAATTTATTATGAAGTTCAGTTCTGATTTCAGAGTTGATTTGCTCTGCTCTTCTACCCATGATTACAATGGCCTCGTAGATGCTCCCCACTTTTTCTTCTATGGTATTTCTATCATAAGTGATAGTGTTTGTTTCTGCTTTGGTATTTTTAATGTTTCTCATCTTGGGAAAAATTATTTTGCAAATATAAATAAATTAAAAAGGAAAAACAAAATTTGAAATTAATTGTGTTCTCTTTCTTTTTGTTTTTCAAGGAATTCTGCTTTTTTTGCCTCCACTTCTTTCATGATGATGAGGTGTTTTTCCAATTCTTTGGTTAGTTTTTCTTTCATGGAAAGGGCGTCTTTGGCTGAATTGGTGTTGGGATAATCATTTTCTATTTGTCGGGCATAAGCAATAGCATTTTCCAAACGATCTTTTTTCAAATCATAGATGGAATGCATACCTAACTCAAATTTAGCCTTCATGATGTAATCTATGCTTTGTTGTCTGTATTTTGTACTAGGATAATCCTCTAATAAATTTTCAAAAGAAACTACAGCACTGCGATAATCTGCCATTTTGAAATATTGTCTAGCATATTCGTAGTGTTTTTTTTCTAATTTATTAGTAAGAATTTCTATTTTTTTATTTGCTTCTTCTGCTCTTTCGGAGTTTGGGTAATCATTTAAGAAATCTTGAAGATAATTTATTGCCGATTCTGTACTAGATTGGTCAAGGTTATATTCAGGAGATTCCTCATAGTAAGAAACGGCAGACATGTAAGCTGCTTCTTCTCTTCTTATATCACGAGTAAAGGTATTAGCAAAATTTCTGAATTGATGTCCTGCCAATTTATAATTTTTATCATAAAAATTAGCATAAGCGGACTTGAAAACTACCTCTGGAGCATCTTCTGTCCCAGCAACTAGATTAGGTAAACGGTCATATAAGGAAATAGCTTTAGACCATTTTTTTCTTGCGTAAAAATCATTAGCTGTACTGAGAATAAATTCTTTATCAGCACTTTTCATGGCTAGATTATGTTGTCTGTTACAAGAGAAGAATACCGTTGAGATGGTAGCTAATACAATATATTTTTTCATAAAAAGTTTAAGAAATGATTAAATTACAAAGATATAATTTTTTATTCATACGAAAAATTATTTTTATAATCTCTCATCATATCCTAAAAGTGAGAATGTGCAATTAATGAGATGTGATTTTACTTTTTCTTCTATATTGTAGGGTAAATCTCTTGTGTGGCAATTTAGAAATTTGGCATAAAATCCTTTATTCCTAATGGTAAATAAAACAGTTCCAATGAGTGTAGAGAGTAAATCTTCTGCTTTTATAGCCTTTGTAAACAGTCCAATGGAGATGCCTCTTTCTATAATTCGCTCAATAATATTTACTGCAATAATATAGAAGTCAGTTAATAAATCCCGAGTACTTTCATCATGTTGCATTTCTTGTGTAACAAAACCATGAAAATGCTTATATCTTAAAAGTTCCCCCACGAAGAAATTGATAAGTTCTTTTAGTTGCATGTCGGGTCTTCCGTGAATGATAGTTTGGGTAAATTCTGAAAATTTTTCTTTACTCCTTTGCACTCGATACTCATAAAGGGCATTCATCATTTTTTCCTTTGACCCAAAATAATAAGAAATCATAGCTACATTTACTTTTGCCTTGGAGGAAATATCTCTTATGGAGGTATCTTTGAAGCCGTTTTTGGAGATGAGTTCCTCTGCTACATTTAGGATATGTAATTGTTTTGGATTGAATTTTTTAGGCATAATTTATTGTAGTTTTCACAAATTTAGAAAAATTAAGTTAGAATATGAAAGAAAATAGATTATTTCTATTGTTGTAAATTAAATTTGTTTTATCTAATAAAAAATATTAAATTTGAAGAAAAATAAATCAAAATGAACATACCAGAAGAATTAAAATACACAAAGGACCATGCATGGGTAAGGGTTGATGAAAATATTGCTGTTATAGGAATTACAGATTTCGCACAAGGGGAATTGGGAGATATTGTTTTTGTAGATGTAGACAGTGTGGAAGATACATTAAAAGCAGGGGAGATTTATGGAAGTGTGGAAGCTGTGAAGACTGTATCAGATTTATATTTACCCGTTTCTGGGAAAATAATTGAGTTTAATCAAAGTTTGGAAGATGAGCCAGAGTTGATAAATACAGAACCTTATGGAAAGGGGTGGATTATTAAATTACAGATAGAAGAAGGTGCTGATTTATCAGGATTATTGACAGATAAACAATATCAGGAAGTTATTGGATAAAATACGCCGTTTATTTAGATATAGAATATTGCCCATTTATTGGGCATTTCTCACATATATATTACTCAAACCTATAAAGATAAAGTCAAAAGATTTACCGTTAAATTTTGAAGGAATGGATAAATGTGTTCATGTCTTCCTTTTTGCTTTATTAGCTTTTAGTTATTTGTTATCTTTCGTAAAAAATAGATTCCTAATTTTTTTAGGAATAATGGGTGGATATGCTTTGATAACAGAGGTATTACAGGAAGCTATGGATTTAGGTAGGTCTATGGAAATATTAGATTGGGTTGCAGATATGGTTGGTATACTATTAGCTTTTGGAGTTTGGAAAAAGTATTTAGAGTGAATTAAATTATAAAAATTAACTTTCTTTTAGAAGTAATGAGAAGGTATATGTTTTTATAATTTTTTATTTTTGTGAAGAATTATAGAATTTTTTTTGAATGGATAATGTTTATAATAGTATTTTAGATTTGGTGGGGAATACGCCGATGGTTAAATTAAATCATGTAGTAGAAGGAATTTCTGCAAAAGTATATGCTAAATTGGAAGCATTTAACCCAGGACATTCGGTAAAAGATAGGATTGCATTACATATTATAAAAGTTGCTGAGGAGCGAGGAATTTTGACGCCAGGGGCTACTATCGTAGAGACTACATCAGGAAATACGGGATTTTCTTTGGCAATGATAAGTATCATTAAGGGCTATCAATGTGTTTTGGCAGTAAGTGATAAAACCAAACCAGAAAAAATTGCATTTTTACGAGCGTTAGGAGCGAAAGTTTATGTTTGTCCTGCAAGTGTTCCAGCAGATGACCCTCGTTCTTACTATGAGGTAGCGAAGAAAATAGCAGAAGAAACACCTAATTCTATTTATATTAATCAGTATTTTAATGAGTTAAATATAGAAGCTCATTATTTGACTACTGGAAAAGAGATTTGGGAGCAGACACAAGGAAAAATTACTCATTTAATAGCTTGTACGGGAACGGGAGGGACACTCTCTGGGGCAGCGAAGTATTTGAAAGAAAAAAATCCTAATATCAAAATTATAGGAGTAGATGCTGATGGTTCTATTCTAAAAACTTATCATGAAACAGGGAAAATTGATAAAAGTGAAATTCATTCTTATCAAATAGAAGGACTTGGAAAAAATTTAATTCCAGATACTTTACTTTTTAATCAAATTGATGAATATGTGAGAGTAAATGACGAAGATAGTGCTTATATGACTCGTGAAATTGCAATGAAAGAAGCAATTATGGGGGGGTATACAACAGGGGCTGTAGTACAAGGTTTGATGCAATATGCAGAGGCGAATCCTTTTAGTGAAGAGGATTGTGTAGTCTTGATTTTTCCAGATCATGGTTCTAAATATATGACTAAAATATATAGTGATGATTGGATGAGAGAGCAGGGATTTACTAAAAGTAAATTTTGTCAATACAACGAAGAAATAATTATAAAATAGAGATTAAAATAAGAAATTATGGATATTTTTGAAAGAATTAAGCAAAATCCAGGACCGTTAGGTCAGTTCGCGGATTATGGAGAAGGGTATTTTATTTTTCCAAAGTTAGAGGGGCCTATTGGACCGAGAATGAAATTTCAGGGAAGAGAGGTGGTTTTTTGGTCAGCAAATGATTATTTAGGACTTTGTAATCATCCTGAAGTTTTAGAAGCGGATGCTAAAGCGGCAGCTCAATATGGAATGTTTTATCCAATGGGAGCAAGAGCAATGTCTGGAGAGACTGAGGCTCATTTGCAATTAGAGAAAGAATTAGCAGAGTTTGTTGAAAAAGAATCTGCGTATTTGTTAAATTTTGGTTATCAAGGTATGGTATCTATCATTGATGCTTTGGTAACGAGGAGAGATGTGATTGTTTATGATGCAGATTCTCACGCTTGTATTATTGATGGAGTTAGGCTTCATTTTGGAACGAGTTTTACTTACAAACATAATGATATGGTTAGTTTGGAGAAAAATTTGGAAAGAGCAACCAAAGTAGCAGAAGAAAATGGTGGAGGAATTTTAGTAATTACTGAAGGGGTCTTTGGTATGAGAGGACAACAGGGAAAACTGAAAGAAATTTGTGAATTAAAAAAGAAATTTAATTTCAGATTATTAGTAGATGATGCTCATGGTTTTGGAACCTTGGGGCATAGAGGTGCAGGAGCAGGAGAGGAGCAAGGGTGTCAAGATCAGATAGATGTCTATTTTTCAACATTTGCAAAATCAATGGCTGGTTTTGGAGCTTTTGTGGCAGGAGATAGAGAAATTGTAAGATATTTGAAATTTAATCTTCGTTCTCAAATTTTTGCAAAATCATTAACAATGCCAATGGTTATAGGAGGATTGAAACGATTAGAACTTTTAAGAAGTCGTCCAGAAATTAAGGCTAAACTTTGGGAAAATGTGAAGAAGTTACAGAATGGATTGAGAGAGAGAGGATTTAATTTAGGAGAGACCAACACTTGCGTAACGCCAGTATTTATTCAAGGTTCACCAGTGGAGGCTACTTTATTAGTGAAGGATTTGAGAGAAAATTACGGTATTTTTACTTCCGTAGTGGTTTATCCTGTAATTCCAAAAGGTAATATTTTACTAAGATTAATTCCTACAGCTTCTCATACAGATGCGGAAATAAATGAAACTTTAGCTGCATTTGAAGCATTAAAAGAAAAGTTAGATTCAGGTTATTATAAAGAACAATCTGAAAAATTGTTAAAGGAGAGAGGGCTTTCTTTTACAGAGTTATAAAGGAAAAAATAATAATTGATTATCTGTTACATAGGAAAAGAGATTTATTGTTTATATTGTTGTTTTATGAAAAATCCTTTGGTAAATTTTGCCGAAGGATTTTTGTTTATTTTTATTATAATTTTAATTCAAAAAGAAAGAATAATATACTGAAATTTCATCAGAATGCACTTTTAGATTTAGGTAAAGTATTGTTAATCAATGAATAATAGATTTGAAGTTTTATTTGTTCTTAATATAAATTTAAGGAATGAAAACAAAGAAAGCAGTGATAAGGCAATGCAAATGGCTCATACTGATGCTCAAAATCAAAAAATTATGATGAATGCAATAGCAGATAGGTTGAGGATTTTGGGTGTAAATCCAGAGTGTTTGCATTCAGGAAATATTCAAAAGTATCGCAGTTAAAGCTCCTATTTCTGGGTATATTTCTGCGGTTAATATTAGTTTAGGACAATATGTTTCTCCTGCGGATAGATTTTGTTTGATATTATTAATACTAATGAAAAACAATTGGTTTTAAAAGTTTTTGAAAAAGATTTGTCTAAAATTAGGGTAGGGCAGAAAGTTTATGCTTTTAGTAATGAAAATCTTGAAAATCAACTTGTAGCCAATGTATTCCTAATCGGAAAAAATTTTGAAGTAGATAGGAGTGTATTGGTGTATTGTAATTTTGGTGGTTCAATAGAGCATTTAGCAAAAGGGACTTTCTTGAATGCTAAAATAGAAACGGAAAATAAAATAAGTACATCTATTTCTGATGATGCTGTGGTAACTTGGGAAGGAAAGCAGTATGTTTTTGAAGAGTTAAAACCAAAGACTTATAAAATGTTGGAAGTTCAGATTGGTAATTCTGAAAATGGTTATACCGAGTTAGTAAATATTTCCCAAAGTTTTATGGATAAAAAAATTGTAACAAAAGGTGCTTATCAGCTTTTAATGGGATTGAAAAATATAGAGGAATAAATAGAGTAATATTTAATAAAATTATTTAATTGTTAAATATGGTTATTTGTTTGATTGAATATAGGGAAGTATTGTTTATATCTCAAATGCAAGTTATTGGATAATAAAAAAAAGAGGGACTAAAATGTCTCTCTTTTTTATTAAAAATATTTATTTTATATGAAGTTGATAAGGTGAAATCATTTGCACACTATTCTTTGGTTGAGGGTTAGAGAAAAGTTGGAATAAACTATAATGCTCTTCACCGATTTGTTTTTTTATGTATTTTGCAGCAATGTTTTCTTCCTCTAAACTACTAAAAAATTGTTGTAACTTATCCATTTTAGCAGGGTAATTTTCCACTTGATAGTTGTTGAGTTTTGCTTTTTTTGCTGCAAATTTAATAGCATCATTCAGATTTCCTATTTCATCCACTAGACCTATTTCTTTAGCTCTCTTTCCGCTCCACACTCTACCTTCTCCGATTTTATCCACTTGCTCCGTAGTCATCTTTCTATTTTGTGCTACGAAGTGAATGAATCTTTTGTAGGTTCTTTGAACACTTTGGTGCAAAATATTTAGTGTACCAGGGGTAATTCCTGAGATTGGAGAGAACATACTTGAGTTTGCGTTTGTACTTACGATATCATAGTGTATACCTTGGTTTTGAGCCAATTTTTTAATATCAGGAATCATTCCAAAAACACCGATAGAACCTGTGATAGTTTTGTTTTGGGCATAGATTTTATCAGCTGCCATAGAGATGTAATACCCTCCAGAAGCTGCATAATCACCAAATGAGACGATGAGCGGTTTTTTCTGTTTCAGCTGTTGGAGTTCAAATAGAATCTCATCAGAAGCATTAGCACTTCCCCCGGGAGAGTTTACACGGAGAACCACCGCTTTGATATCATCATCTTCTGCTAAATCCTTGATGTATTGAACATATTTTTCGGAATGGATATTAGTAAATTCTTTCCCATTATAGATTGTTCCTGCAGCATATAAAACACCTATTTTATCGGTGCTGAGATTTGTTTCTGAAAGTGTTTCAATATAATCTGATATGGAAATTTGATTAAGGTTATCATTTTTACTGATATTTAGTTTTGATTTGATGAAATCTTTATATTCAGATTTTTGTACGAGTTTATCAGCTAAATGATGTTTTAAGCTTAAATCAGGAATTACTCCGTAAAGGCTATCTACGATAGTGTTAAATTCATTTTGGTTAAGTTTTCTTGATTTCATGATTTGAGAGGATGTTTCTGTCCATATATCATCAAGAAGAGTCGTAATCTGTTCGCGGTTTTCGGGAGACATATCGTTTCTGAAGAAAGGTTCTACTGCCGCTTTGAATTTTCCATGACGGATGACATTAAGCCCAATGCCATATTTATCCGCAAATTCTTTGAAAAAAGTAGTTTCTATAGCCATACCTTTTAGTTCAATTCCTCCTGCAGGATTTAGAAAATATTGGTCAGCAACTGAACCTAAATAGTAAGCTGCCTGATTAACATTATTGCCGTAAGCATACACAAATTTTTTGGTTTTCTTAAATTCTTCAAGGCTTTTTCTTAAGTCCTCTAATTGAGTAGCTCCTGCAAACAGAAAATCAGTTTCTATGCTGATTCCTTTAATATTGTCATCGGTTTTAGCTTTTTCAATAGCGTTGAGAATATCTTGGATTCTTAGATTTTGTTTTGAATTAAATTCAAAAATAGAAATTTGAGACTGAGTATCATGGTCAATGATTTGATTATGAAAAGAGAGAGTAAGTACAGAGTTTTCTTCTATTTTAATATCTTTGCCAGAATCTGTGGAGGCTATTGCAACAATTCCAATAATGAGCATGAATAGGAGTAAAAAAATCGCAATAAAGAAAGCGAGAATGTTCGTAAATAAATTTTTGAAAAAATTTTTCATAAGACTTAGATTTTATTAGTATTAGTATATAAAAAATAAATTTTGTTACAAAAAATAATAAAAAAATATGAAAAAAGTAGTATTGTTGCTTGGGAGTAACATAGGAGATGCCAAAGAGCATATTTTGATTGCGATTTCTAAGTTAGAAAAAATGGGAAGAGTTATAAAAAGAAGTGGAATTTTAAAAACTTTCCCTGTTGAATTTGATAGCTTAAATATTTTTTGTAATATTGCAGTCATTTTTGATACGGAATATTCTCCAATAAAATTGCTTAATGCAATAAAGAACATAGAGAAAGAAATGGGAAGAGAGAGGGATTCTTCGGTATATGGTGAATATAGAGATAGGATAATAGATATCGATATAGTAATGTATGATGATATAATTTATTCTTGTGAAAGATTAAACATTCCTCATTATAGACATTTGTTTTTAAGAGGGTTTTCAAGGAAATTGTTAAGAGAAATAGATTGTTTATAATAAATTAAAACAAATATGAATTTAAAATTATTAACATTGTTGGCTTTGGGAGCATCTATTCCTACCGTTGTATTTGCACAGGAGGAGCGGATGAATCCAGAGGTTGGTGAACTAAACAAGGTAAATAGGGATGCAACCGATCTTTATAGAAAGTCAGAGAGAGAGTATAAAAATTATGGTGGAGATAAATTTAAGTATAATACTTTCACTTCTGGAAGTAGTAAGGTACATAAATTTAATAATAAAGAGAGAGCTTTTAGAGATTGGGGGATTTCTGTAGGAGGAGGTTTAGCCCTTTTAACAAGAGGAGACCTAACTTCTTATAATGATAGAAGTTTTACTCCAAGTTATAATTTTTATGTGAGTTTGGACAAGCAAATTACCCATATGTTTGGGTTGAGTTTAGCTTATCAATTTGGAGAAACAAGACAAAGAGGAAGTTTAACATCTATAGAATCAGATATTACTTATCCTAATGGAAATAACTATTATAAAACGGGATATGCTAATTTAAGAGGTGTTGCTAAAGGAACTACAAGATTTCATCAAATAGCATTGTTAGGAGATTTGAATGTTACAGGATTATTCAGAAGAATGGATAATTTTTCTACTTACAGATGGGCGTTGCATGCCTATGCTGGGGGAGGTTTTCAAAGTTTTAAGGTGCATAGACAAGACAATCATCCGAGAGCAGGATATTCTGTATTTGATTTTAAGCAGAAATTAGATGTTGCTTCGTTTTTTTACCAAGTAGGGACAGGTCTTAAATTTAATCTAAACAAATGGGTAGATTTAGAAGCAAGGGTAATGTATATCATCACAGGAGATGATGAATTTGATGCAGGGGGAGATACAATGCAAGAATGGCCAGGATACAATTTAATCAGAAAAAATGATTCTGATAATGTTCTTACTATGAATTTGGGTGCGTCATTTAAATTGGGAAGAAAAGAGAATAAAGTGCATTTAAGATGGTATGATCCTCTTAAAGAAATTTATTTAAGAGCAGATGCAATCGGGGAGCCAAGAACTACAGTATGCGAAAGTGGAGATAAAGATAACGATGGTGTGTGTGATGATTGGGATAGACAATTGGATACACCAGCAGGAGCAAGAGTAGATGGAGCTGGAGTAGCATTAGATATGGATTTGGATGGAGTTATTGATTTATATGACAAATGTGTAACAGTTCCAGGTTCAGTGGAAAATAATGGTTGCCCAGAAGTAAGAGTAGAACAGGAAGTAATGGATGATTTGAATAGACATTTTGAGGGAGTGGTATTTGATTTTGATAAATATGAAATTAGTAGTTCTAGTTCTACATCTACGGCAAAATTAGATGAAGTTGCGAATGTGATTAAATCGTTAAAACCAATGCCTGTTTTTTATGTGATAGGTGCAACAGATACCAGAGGTTCAGAAAAATATAATCAATTATTATCTCAAAAAAGAGCAAATAGTGTTGTAAATTATCTGGTAAATAAGGGAGTTCCAAAAGGTAATTTAATTCCTGAAGGAAAAGGAAAAAAAGACCTTAAATATCCTGAATGTAATCCTGCTTCTAAATGTCCAGAATGGAAAAATGAAGCTAATAGAAGAGTTTATATTGAACAAAAATAATCGTAAAAAAATACAAAAAAATAGAAAATTATGAAAAATAATTTTGCAGCGTTAGCAATAACATTGGCTTCTTCATTCCTTGTGGCACAAGAGGAAGTGAAAAAATATGAACCTATCCTTTTCCAAAAAGGAGAAGAGTATGTAGTACCATTTAAGCATAAAGAAAGAAAGTTTAATGATTGGTCTGTGTCATTTGGAGCGGGGATTCCATTGATGCAGTCTGCGGATTTGACTTCTATTAAAAACGGGAATGGAGCTACTAATATTGGTTACTCTTATTATGTTAGTTTAGATAAGGCACTTACTCATGCTTTTGGGGTGAGTTTGCAATATGATGGAGGACAAACAAAACAATCAAATGAAGGAAAAACAATTAAAGCTAAAACCCAATTCCATATGATCTCGTTATTGGGGGATATTAATTTTTCTAATTTATTTAGGAGAGTTGATAATAAATCTCCTTATAGATGGGCATTTCATGGTTATGTAGGGGTTGGTGTTTTAGGATATAATGCGAAGAGACAAGACGAGGGTGCTTCTTCTTATGATACTCAAACAGAAGTTGGTTTAGGATTTAAGAATATGGCTTTTCAGGCAGGAGCAGGGGTTAAGTATAAATTAAGCAGAAGATTAGATTTAGGTCTTAAAGCTATGTATGTTTATACAGGAGAAGATGAATTTGATGGAGGTGGAAAAGCGTATAGCACAATTAATATGACAGAAGAGCAAAATTCTGATAATTTCTTTAATTTTAATTTAGGATTAGCTTATAAAATTGGTAGACATGCTTCTCATTTGATGTGGCATGATCCATTGCAAGAACTTTATTATAAGTTAGATAGTGTTCCTGTGGCTGATTTAGAAGTTTGTAAGAGTGGAGATAATGATAATGATGGGGTATGTGATGATTGGGATAGACAGTTGGATACACCAGCAGGGGCAAGAGTAGATGGTGCAGGAGTAGCATTGGATACTGATTTAGATGGAGTAATTGACCTGTATGATAAATGTGTGACTATACCAGGTCCTGCAAGTAATCAAGGATGTCCAGAAGAGCAAAGTATGGATCATTCGGTGATAGCGAAAGATGTGGAATTAGCTTTAAGAGAAGTTTTGTTTGTATTTGATAAAACTGAAATTATCCCAGAGTCTTTTGCTAAGCTAGATCAGGCAGCAAAAGCGATTAAAGCATCAAATGGAGGAACTTTCTTATTGACTGGTAATACAGATAAAAAAGGGAATGAGAATTATAATCTAGATTTATCAAGAAGAAGAGCGAGAGCAGTGATGCTAGAATTGGAAAAAAGAGGAGTAAATCCTAACCAGTTGAAATCTCGTGGTCTAGGTTCTAAAAATGCAGTAGTTCCTGTAACAGCTTCCAATGAGGAGAGACAATCTGATAGAAAAGTAACTGTAGAGTACATTACAGGATCTGAGTGGAAAGCATTGCCAAAGAGTGATGTGGAATAAAAAATATATTTTTAAACTTTTATGAAAAGAGATTGGATTTATCCAGTCTCTTTTTTATTTTTATACTCTGAAATTTTATTATGCAATCAAGAGAAGAAATTAAGGGAATTTTGTTACAAACACTAAAATATTTTTGGGGATATGATGCTTTTAGAGATGTTCAGGAGGATATTATTTTTTCTGTAATATATAAACAAGATACATTAGTATTATTACCAACGGGAGGTGGAAAATCGTTGTGTTATCAGCTTCCTGCATTGGTGATGGAGGGGATGTGTCTTGTCATTTCTCCTTTATTGGCTTTGATGAAAGATCAGGTCTCTTATTTGAAATCTATTGGTGTAGAGGCAGAGTATCTAAGTGCTGAAATGGACGAAGGGGAACAAGAAAGAATTTATGATAAAGCAATAAGAGGTGAAATAAAAATTTTATATGTTTCACCAGAGAGACTTTCTAATTCTACATTTTTTAGAAAAATAGTAGATGTTGAATTATCTTTTATAGCAGTAGATGAGGCACATTGTATTTCAGAATGGGGGCAAGACTTTAGACCAAGTTACCAACATATTCGTAGATTTAGAGAAGAAGTTGGAAATTTACCCTGTTTGGCTTTAACGGCAACGGCAACTCCAAAGGTAGTAGCAGATATTGAAGAAAAGTTGGGGTTAATAAAACCTAAAATTTTTCAGAAAAGTTATCAAAGGGATAATTTAAGAATTTTCATAGAAGACATTTCAGATAAATATGAGAGAGTTTTTAATTTTTTGAAATATAATCCTTTTTCTGGAATTATTTATGTGAGAACAAGAAAAGAAGCAGAGGAGTTGGCTCAGTTTTTAGTTCAAAAAGGATTAAGAAATGTAGATTTTTATCATGCAGGATTATCACCAAGAGAAAAGAATGAAAAACAAAAAAAGTGGCAAAATAGTAATCAAGAAGTACTAGTTTCTACAAACGCTTTTGGAATGGGGATTGATAAGGATAATGTAAGGTTTGTGATGCACTTTTCTCCATCTGCGTCTTTGGAAAATTATTATCAGGAAATAGGAAGAGCGGGGCGTGATGGACAGGAAAGCAATGTGTTTTTGTTGTGGAATGAGCAGGAATTGAATGAGATAGATGATGTTTTGAAACAGCAAATTCCTAATAAAACAGAGTTTTTGAAGGTTATTAATTCTTTATATTCTATTTTTCAAATTGCCGATGGAGAAAATTCCGATTTGGTTTTTCAGTTGGATTTGAAGAGATTGCAAAAATCGACATATTTGTCTTATGCAAAAATTAAAAATATATTGAATTTTCTTCATAATCAAGAGATTATTTATTGGAATAATTATAAAACTTTTTCAACCATAGAACTGAAATTATCTCCTGATGATTTGGAGTCTCTTCCTCAAAAAGAAGCTTATTTTGTAGAATTATTGTTTAGGAATTTAGCGGGAGTAAGTATGAATAAAGTTTCTTTTAATGAAAAGGTATTGAGTAATAAATTTGGTATTAACCAAGATGATGTGCGAAAACGAATACAGCAATTGTCTGATAAAGGTTTCTTGGAATATATTGATGGAAATCAAGATAGTGTGAAGTTTATTGCTCATCGGGATATGAGAAGTTTTGAAGGGAAAATATGGAAATTTTTTGAGCAGATACAAAAAAATAAAATGCAAAAATGGGAGGAAATGAAATATTTCATTAGAAATCAAGATTACTGTAAAATGAGATTGATTTTAGCCTATTTTGGAGAAAAGAAAGCCGAAAATTGTGGAAAATGTAGTTATTGTTTAGCTTTAAAAGGAGCAAGTTTAATGTCTTTGGAAGATGAAATATTAGAGTTGTTAAAAAAGGCTCCGATGTCGTTTGATGAATTGAGGATAAAAAAATATGAAATTAAGAAAGAATTGCTTTTGGAATGTCTTATTGGGTTATTGAATTTAGATAAAATAAAAATGTTGAATTATAAAACTTATATGATTAATGAATAAATTGAAAGTCGTATTTTTTGGAACACCAGAATTTGCAAAAGAATCATTGAGAGAAATCCATGAATCCAAACATGAAGTTGTTGGAGTTGTTACAGTGGCAGATAAAGCGAGTGGAAGAGGACAAAAAATCAACCAGTCGCCTGTTAAAATATATGCGGTGGAGCAGGGATTGCCAGTTTTTCAGCCTGAAAAATTGAGAGATGAAGAATTTTTAGCACAAATTAAAAATTTAGAGGCTGATATTTTCGTGGTAGTGGCATTTAGGATGATGCCGAAAGTTCTTTTTTCTATGCCTAGATTGGGTACTTTTAATTTGCATGCTTCATTGTTGCCAGATTATAGAGGAGCTGCACCGATAAATTATGCGGTAATCAATGGAGAGACTAAAACAGGGGTAACTACTTTTTTTATCAATGAAAAAATAGATGAAGGAAATATTTTGCTTCAAGCGGAAACAGAAATTTTATTAGAAGATAATGCGGGAACTTTGCATGATAAATTGATGTTAATAGGAGCAAAATTAGTAGTGAAAACTTTAGATGATTTGGCGGAAAATAAATTAATAGAAGTGCCACAGCCAAAGGTAGAAAATCCTAAAATGGCATATAAAATATTTAAGGAAGACACTGAAATAGATTGGAGTAAAGAAGCGGAAACGATTTATAACTTTATTAGAGGAATGTCTCCTTATCCCGCTGCATTTACCATTTTGAGAATAGGTGAAGAGCAAAAATATTTAAAGATATTTGGCGGAATTTTTGAGAAAAAAGTGCATTCTAAATCTGTGGGAGAGATAGAAATTTCTAAAAATAGTTTTCAAGTTTTTGTGAAAGATGGCGTGTATTTCCCAGAAGAAGTCCAGTTAGAAGGAAAAAAGCGAATGAATATACAGGATTTCTTAAATGGTTTTCAAAATTTTGAGAATATCGGTTTAGTAAAATAAATTGTAAAAATGCCTTGAATTTCAAGGCTTTTTTTATCTCTTCTTTAAAAGTATTGTGGCAGAATATTCACTTTGAATATCGTAATAGAGAGGCGATTTTCCTTTCACTTTGTTATAATAAATATCAGAAAAGAGTAAACCTTCGTAATCTCCTAATATAAATGAAACAGGAGCATTATCGTTCTTATTTTCATTCTTTTTAATATACTCCTTTAATTCGTTCTCAAAGATATATTTATATTCTTTATTATTGGATTTTATTATGATTTCTTTATCATTATAAAGGATAGAATCTTTATCATTAATGCTAATGTAATTATCATAATTTATTTCTATGTAGTAATCATAATTTTTGTACAGGGGAATATTTCTTGATATAGAAATTTTAGAATATTCAGAATTAGATATATCACTTTCATTTTCTTTAATATTGAAATAATTGATAAAATCTTGATGTTTTGGTGATTTTTTAAATTTTTTTTGTTCTTCTTTTTCTATATGGTTAAGAACAAAATTATCTTCATTATGGTTATAAAGAAATTCCATTTTTGAAGCAATATTTTCAGCTGTTTCGTAAGAAATTTCTTTATTAAAATCTATTTTTCTATTATCTTTTAATAAACCATAGTCTGTTAAAACTCTTTCAAAAGCTAGTTTTTGACTATACTTAGAGAGAGAAAAACTATTTAGAAAAGGAGCATAGATACTAAAAATAATAAAACAGAATAAGGAAATAGGAATAATCTTGATGTGGGCTTTTTTATTAAAAATAAAATAAAAACAGATAAAACTAATCCAAATAGCATACAGGAGTACAAAGTAGCGAAATTCTGTAATGTTATAGTCTGAAATTCGGGTAAGAATAGCTGTAAAAAGTAATATTAAAAGAGGTAAAATACTATAATGAAATATTTTAAAGAAAAATCTAACCCAAACCTTTGCATCTTTCAAAGGGTGTACCAATAAAAACGCAAAAATACCCATTGAGCAATATATCATAATCATAAAGGAAACCATGCCCCTTGGTAGCTCCCATAGAAAGAGAATTTTAATTCCATATAAATATGAAATTCCACCATAAATGATAAGAAGAGGAATAAGAATAAATTGTGTGAAGAATTTTAATAATACAGGATATTGAGTATTCTTATGTTGATTGCAAGATAGATTGAGAAAAATAAAACAACTACCGAATATTAAGGAAAATACACTAAAATAAAAATATATTCTGGATGCAATTTCTATATTAAATAAGTAGAAGATAGACAATAGAGAAAAAATTATTCCGATAGTAAAAATACCAACGAAAATAAAAGATAATAAAATGTTAATGAATAAATTTTTATTATATTCCCAAAAATAATCTTCCTTCCATCTATTGAAAATAAAAGGTAAGAATGACACTATAAGAAAAGAGCTTAAAAACCAAGCGATATAAATGATAATGTCATAAGATTTTGGGGTATGTACATTGTCCAAAATAAAAAGATAAAAGATGGCCAATAATATTCCACCAAAAGAATAAGCTAAAAACTTGTATTTATGCTTTTCAAATGTAGTTTGTAATGCAAAAAATAGAGAAATACCTAAACAGGCAGTGATAAATATTTTTATTGTATATTTATTAGGATATTCATGATTGAATATGATAGATATCGCAGAAATGAAGGCAAATAGTAAAATCAAAGGATAATGATGGAAAGTTTTTAATCCTTCGTTAAGAATGTTTTTTAGTTTAAATATCATATTTTAATCTTCAAATTGTTCCAAAAAATAAGTGAAAGAAAACTCTTCAATTTCTTCATCGGCTTCTTCCAGAGTTTCTAAAAGTGTTTCAAAATCTTCCAATTGATTCACACTCATATTTATAAATTCTAAATGTAACGGTAGTTCCACAAATCCTGTAAGGCTATCATATAATGCATCTAAATTATCTCCGAAATTCTCTGGAAGAGAGAGTTTTTGTTTTAATTGTTGATAGAAATCTTGTTCATCGCCGATTTCTGAAAAATCTATGTAAATCGTTTTCATTAAAAATAAAATTTATTGTTTGACAAATGTTTTATAATGGTCTTTGGTCAGCCATACTTCTCCATCAGGGGTGAAGATGATGCGGTCGGTATTTCTATTTCCGCAGGTGTAATTTACATCTGCTTCATAATAAATCTTCCCTTTGGGGAGTTTTTTTTCTCTGTTGCCAAAAATATCTCCACCGATAGCTTTATTAGGTAATACATCACATAGGTTTCCTTTTTCAGGGAGCCAACCTTGTTTTCTTGCCTCAGATTTTGTGATGTAGTATTCAGGTAGGGTATGGTATTTTTTGATATAATTGATGACTAAATCTTCATGAGTGAGTTTATCAATTGTAATATCATTATTGTTGGGGTTTTCTAAAAGTTTTTTCTTCTTGTTGATATAAAAAGTATCTTTCGGGGTGGATATTGGAGGATTTTCTAATGAAAGAATTAATTCTCTGTTAGCTTTGAAGTGGGATAAATAATCATATAATCCTAAGCTCAGAATAATTCCGAAGATAATGGTTAGATAAATTTGTTTTTTTGTCATAAATGAAGTAAATACAGTTGCAAAAATAACAAATAAGAAGAAAGAATGAAAAACAGTTTTATGTTTTTTAATAGATAGGTTCTCAATATATTAATCGTTTGTTAAAATACGGATTAAATCAAGATTAAGTTTGTGAGTTCATTGATAAAAATGTAATTTTGGGATTTCAAATAAATGCTTAAATATGAATTATCAATTCATTACCCACAGACAGATTAGAGAAAATCTTCGCCAAGTTTTATTGAAGACTTCATTAGATGAGTTATTGACAATCCCTGATGGGTTTAATAATCACATCTTTTGGAATATCGCTCATTGTGTAGCGACTCAGCAGTTGTTATTATACTATCTTTCAGGAAATGAAGTTCAAATTAACATAGATTGGATTGATAAATATAAGAAAGGAACGCTCCCTAATTTTGATGTAGAAGAAACTGATGTAGAAGATTTGGCTTTTCTCCTTCGCGAGACTTCAAGGCTATTGGTAGAGCATTATGATAAAGGTTTTTTTGAGACGCCTTATCGTTCTTATACCACCAGTTTTGGGACGGATTTAAAAAGTATTCAAGATGCAGTTATTTTTAACAATATTCATGAGAGTTTGCATTATGGGTATGTTTTGGCACAAAAAAGAGCATTGATGAGTTATTAGAATGATATGAAAGGAAGCAATTTTGATTTAGGAATTCTTAGCCGAGAAATAAAAGAAGCAAATTCATAATTGGGAATAACTCGCCAACAAATAAAAACACTCAATTCCTATTTAGGAATTATAAGAAATAAAGGAAAAGGAATAAATTCTCATTTAGGAATTGTGTGTCGGCAAATGAAAGGAGCAAATTCACAGTAGAGAATAACCTATAGACAAGCAAAATGGCTTAAATAAGAAAAGAAAAATGGAAAAAAAAAATGAATTTATTTTCGGTTTGCGTCCCGTAATGGAGGCGATAGAAGCTGGAAAGACCATAGATAAAATATTTTTACAAAACGGACTACAAGGACAAATCTATGCCGACTTGAAAAAGCTCTTGGCAAAGCATAACATTAGAGCCAATTATGTCCCAGTGGAGAAGCTTAATCGCTTCACTCGTAAAAATCATCAAGGAGTGGTGGCGTTTATATCTGATGTTCCTTTCTATAAGATAGAAGATATCTTACCTCAGATTTTTGAAGAAGGAAAAGTGCCGTTTTTGCTTATTCTGGATAGATTGACGGATGTGAGAAACTTTGGGGCAATCTGCCGAACTGCCGAGTGCGTAGGAGTAGATGCGGTAATTATCCCTGAAAAAGGAGCAGCACCTATTAACTCCGATGCGATGAAGACCTCTGCCGGTGCAATTTATAATATCAAAATTTGTAAGGAGAAAAATTTGGCTCACACAGTAGATTTTTTACAACAATCAGGAGTTATGGTCTTCGCTGCTACGGAAAAAGCTTCAAAACTCATCTATGAAGTAGATTTTACAGAGCCTTGTGCTTTGGTAATGGGTAATGAAGAATCGGGGATTTCAAAGGAAGTTTTACATCATTCAGATGAGAAAATAAAACTCCCAATACAAGGCAGAACTCAGTCGCTCAATGTTTCGGTGGCCTGTGGAGCCATACTTTATGAGGCGGTGAGACAAAAAATAGGGGAGTAATTAAGAATAATTTTATGTAACGATTAAAACAACCAAGAATATGAATTCTGTAAATACCTTTGTGAATGAATTAACCTTTGAAATTATCTTTTTTAGATTATTGTTAGCTGTAGTTTTTGGGGGAATAGTAGGATTAGAGAGAGAGAGGAGGCATAGACCTGCAGGGTTTAGGACACATATTTTAGTTTGTATTGGGGCAGCAATAGTTTCTATGGTGCAAGACCAATTGAGGATAGATATTTTAAGTCTTGCAGATGCAAAAGGTAGTTATACAGCTTTTATTAAAACAGATTTAGGGCGATTGGGGGCTCAGGTCATTAGTGGAATAGGATTTTTAGGAGCAGGGTGTATTATTAAAGAAAAGGGAGAGATAGTTCTGGGAATGACTACAGCGGCAGGTATTTGGGCTACGGGCTGTGTAGGTTTAGGAATTGGTTGGGGGTTTTATAATATTGCTATTTCAGCGATAGTTATCATGTTCATCGTAATGGTTGTTCTCAGAAGAGTAGAAGATAGGCTTATCAGTAGAACTTATCAGATAAGTTTCGAAATTAAACTCTGTCAAAAGGAGGACTTTGAAAAGGCAATGATGGATTGTTATGATATTTTCAAGCAAAAATCTATGGCAGTAACAGAGGTAGAGAAAGACCTTGAAAACCAAACTATAGTTTTTAATGTGATGATGGATAGTAAGAAGTATATTTCAGATCTTCTCATTAGTCTCTCTGCCAAACCAGAAGTGAAGTATGTCAGAGATAGTAAAAAATGGTCATAAACTCATAAAGTTCTCTTAAATTATAGAATTGGGAATACTTTTTGAATTTGAAAATAAAGAATAAAATAATCAATAAAAGAAATAATTATATGATAAAAAGAATTTTCGCTCTTGGGGTTATAGGTTTAGTGTTCGTGGCATGTAATAATGATAAGAAAGCAGGGCAAAAAATGAATTCCGAAACAGGAAAAGTAGAAAGTGTAGAAATAAAAAAAGAAGAGAAAGCAGCCCCAAAGGCTATATCAGATAGTGCAGGAGTTTATACTCAAAAATTCATTTTAGAAAAGGGGAAGACTTATCCGTTTTCATCCGTTCAGAAGGAAGTTCAGACTATCAAAGACCCTTCAGGGAAGTCTATGAAAGGTACACAAGAGATTGTAGATGAAAGAAATATTGTAGTAAATGATTTTCAGAATGGAGTGTATGATTTGACCATCAATATATTGGGTAAAAAAATGACTTCTATTGCTGATGGAAAAACAGTGGTGATAGATACGAAACAGCTAGCTCCAAAAGACGAACAACTGAAAAATATCTGGACAATTAATAATACTTTAGTAGGAAGTAAATTCTCTGTTAAAATGAAAGAAAATGGGGAAGTGATTTCTGTCAAGGGAATAGATGAACTTTATAAAAAAGTGGAAAAAGCAATCACTCCTTTTGTGAAAGAAGCTGAACAAAGAAAGCAGTTTATAGAGTATTTCAAACAAGGGTTTAATGAAAAAATGCTTAAAGAAGAGTTCTCTGCTGGAATCAATATTTTACCTAAAAAAGGAGTGAAATTAGGAGAGTCTTGGACGATTTCTGAAAACATTGACCCAGAAGGAAAAGTAAAATCTAATATTACTTATACCCTAAATAAAATAGAAAATGGAGTGGCAGAAGTTTCTGTGACGGGGAATATTCCAGCTAAATCTAATAAGCAAACTCAGAATGGAATCACGATGACAATGAGTGTAGAAGGAAGCCAAAATGGGACTTTAAAAATAGATGAAAATTCGGGATGGGTTTTATCTTCTAAAATGAATATTAAAACAACCAATAAACAAACGATGACCGATGGTAAAAGAACGGAGACCATGACAGCAGTTTCTGAAAGTACGGTTTCTGTAAATTAATTTTAATTGATAAATTATGAAAACTATTTTAGTATTTATAATTATATTTTTGGTATTCTATTTTATTTGGCAGTTTGTTAAGAGAATGTTTTTTGTTAAATTTCTCAAGACAATGGATACTTTTTCTCAAAATAGTCCTTATCAAGAAGAAGGCCGTAAAAATAGAAAAAAGAATGGAGAGTTTAAAAAAGATATAAATTGGGATGCCGAAACGATAGATTTTGAGGAAATCCCAGATTCTAAAAAATAAGTATAACCGATTAAAATAGCCACATAGAGCATTCTATGTGGTTTTCGTGTAAGTTAATAATAGTTTAATGAAAAATATATTAAAAAATAAAAATCTCTTTTATAGTATTGGGTGCTTAGGAGTTTTTATATTATTTGCATTACTTTATGCTAATCCTATTTTTCAAGGAAAGGAGCTGATTCAGCATGATATTGTGCAATATAAAGGAGGAGCAAAGGAACTTCTAGATTATCGTGCAGAATTTGGAAAAGAAACTTATTGGAGTGATTCTATGTTTGGGGGTATGCCTACTTACCAAATGGGGGCTCAGTTTCGGGGGGATTTTATTAAACAAATAGATAATATTTTAAATTTTTTGCCTAAACCTGCAAATTATTTATTCTTACTTTTTTCTGGATTTTTCTTTTTGGGAATGGTTGCAGTGAGAAATTGGAAATATGCTTTGTTGGGGGCTATATTTTTTGGATTGTCTACTTATTTTTACATTATTATTGCAGCAGGACATAATGGTAAAGTGCATACTATTGCTTATTTTGCTCCGCTTTTAGCAGGGATTTTATTGGTTTATTTAAGGAAGCAGTATTTCTGGGGATTCGTTGCTACTTCTCTTTTTATGGGACTGCAAATAGTAGCCAATCATTTTCAGATGACTTATTACTTATTCATTGCTTTTGGATTTTTATTTTTATCAGAATTGATAAGAGTCATTTTGAAAAAAAGTGATTGGAAGCATTTTGGGATTTCATCAGGTATACTTGCAGTGGCGTTTTTATTGGGAATAGGAATGAATGCTCAAAGACTATTAGCCAATACAGAATATGCAGAAGAAACTGTGAGAGGAAAGCAAATTTTGGAGAAAAAAGAAAAAGAAAATACTCAAAAAGATGGAATGGATAAAGATGCAATGCTAATGTGGAGTTATGGTAAATTAGAAACGCTTAATCTTTTTATTCCAAGGTTTTATGGAGGAGCCTCGCAAGAAAAAGGAGGAGATAGAATAATGCAAAATATTCAAGAACTAGTACAAGAAAATGCGACTTCTCAACAAGAAATCAATAATATTATTCGTGGTTTTTCTAGTCCAACTTATTGGGGAGAACAGCCAGGGACATCAGGTCCTGCATATCAAGGAATAGTAGTAGGTTTTTTGGCGATTTTAGGATTTTTTTTCGCTTCTAAAAGGTATAAATACTGGATTTTAGGAGCGTCAGTATTGGCGATTATGTTGGCTTGGGGGAGTAATTTCTTGGCATTGACAGATTTGTTTATTGATTATGTTCCGCTGTATAATAAATTCCGAGCTCCATCATCTATTTTGGTGATTCCAGAGCTTTTGTTTCCATTGATAGCTATTGTAGGTTTATATAGTTTTTTTAATGATGAATCTTTAACGGAGACTTACAAGAAGAAAGTTTTAATGTATGTTAGCGGTGGGATTTTAGCGATATTTTTAATTTTTGTATTTATTGGAAAATATTTATTTGGTTTTTATACAGAGAGTGAAAAAACATATTTACCGCCTTATTTATTAGACTATTTAACGGGGGAGCGTTTTGCGATGTTTCGCGAAGATGTGATAAAAGCGTTTTTCTTTGTGTTAATTGTCAGTGGAGTTTTATTTTTAACATTGACAAAAAAAATCCATCAGAATATAACATTGATAGTTATAGGATTGGTAAGTTTTCTTGACCTTTGGTCTGTGAATAGGAGATATTTGAATGATGAAAATTTCATAGATAAGACTTTTGTTCAAAATCCATTTATTACAGAAGTTACTGATTATTTGATGGAAAAAGCAGGGGATAATGGTGAAGCACAGAAAATTTTGTCTCAAGCAAATATGAATCAGACTTTATCTACTTTAGCAGAGAAAGACCAAGGGCATTACCGAATATTTAATTCTGTAACAAGTCCGTTTAGTGAAACTACAACTTCTTTTTTCAAGTCTTCGGTAGGGGGGTATCATGCGGTGAAATTAAGGAGATATGATGATTTGATTAATCGGTATTTTTTGGAAACAGATAGCGTAAAAACACTTAATGTTTTGAACATGCTTAATACCAAATATATCCTAAATGGAAGTTTGCAAGAGCCACAAGTCCAAATAAATACTAATGCAAATGGGAATGCTTGGTTGGTTTCAGAAGTGAAATTTGTGAATACACCAAATGAAGAAATAGAAGCTATTGGTGAGATTGATAATAAAAAAATGGCGGTGGTTTCAGCAGAAGACAAAGAATATTTTAAGAATAAAAATTTACAAGCAGATAGTACGGCAAGGATAGAATTAATTCATTATCAAGCAGATGAGTTAGAATTTAAGACAGAATCTAAAACTCCTCAATTAGCGGTGTTTTCAGAAATTTATTACCCAAAAGGTTGGAAATTTTATCTTGATGGAAAGGAGGTTTCTTATGTTAAAGCAAATTATTTATTGAGAGCAATGATAGTTCCAGCAGGGAAGCATGAGGTTAAAATGATTTTTGAACCAGAAGTCATAGAAAAAGGGAAAATAATTTCTATGTCAGTATTTGGAGTATTTGTTCTATTTACTTTCGGAGGAGGATTTTTAGAGTTTAAAAGAAGAAATAAAGATCAATGAGGTCAAAACGCATTTTAATCGTTTCTTATTATTGGCCTCCTGCGGGAGGGCCAGGCGTCCAACGGTGGTTGAAATTTGTAAAATATTTGCCTCAATTCGGTTGGCAACCTACACTTTTTATCCCTGAAAATCCAAATTATCCTTTAATAGATGAATCTTTAGAGGGAGAAGTTTCGCAAGATTTGGAAGTAATTAAAACAAAAATTTGGGAACCTTATCGCTGGGCAGAAAAATTTAGTAAAAGTAACAAGAAATTTAAGGCTGGGCAGTTTGATATTGGAGAAAATCAATCTTTTTTATCTAAATTTTCTATTTTTATAAGGGGAAATTTTTTTATTCCTGATGCTCGTATTTTTTGGGTACAACCATCGATAAAATATTTGAAAAAGTATTTAAAAGAGAATGATATAGATGTTTTAGTTACCACTGGTCCGCCTCATTCTTTACATTTAATAGGTTTGGGATTGAAGCAGGAATTTCCTTATTTGAAGTGGATGGCGGATTTCCGTGACCCATGGACGGAAATTTCATATTATAAACATTTGAAATTAACCAAGTGGGCCGATAGAAAGCACCGAGAATTAGAACAAAAAGTTTTTGAAAATGCGGATGTTACCTTAGCAACGAGTTATACTGATGCAGATAATTTTAATAAAAAAGGAGCAAATGCCATCTGTATTACAAATGGTTTTGATGAGGAAGATTGTTCAAATATTTTGGTGAAAACAGAAAAATTTACTTTGAGCTATATCGGAGTTTTGGAACAGCTTCGCAACCCTAAAAATCTTTGGCAAGCATTGAATGATTTGATAGAAGAAAATTCAGAGTTTGCGAGTGATTTTGAATTGAAATTTGTAGGTAAAATAGATGATAAGATTTTAGAAAATATTATGGGATTATCATTGGGGAAATCAGTGAAAAATTTGGGGTATCTATCTCATAATGAAGCATTGGAGGAAATGAATAAATCTAATATTCTATTGATTACAAATTTCAATAAAGAAACCTCAAAAGGAATTATACCGGGGAAGTTATTTGAATATTTGGCAACGAAAAAGCAGATAATTTCTTTTGGACCAAAAGAGGGAGATGTTTCGAAAATTATTGAAGAAACTCAAACTGGGGTACATTTTACTTATGGTGAAATGGAGGAAGTGAAGATATTTATTTGGGAGCAATATCAAAATTGGAGGCAAGGAATTTCAATTTTTAGACAAGAAAAAATACAGCAATACTCTCGCAAAAGTTTAACCAATAAATTAGTACAAATATTAGAAAGTTAGAATAAAAAAAAACCTCCATTTTTTGGAGGATTTTTTATTAAAATTTATTTTCTATGTGAGCTGCATGGAGTAGGAAAGTATGCATATCGGTATTTTTAATAAAAGATTTTAGATTTTCGCTACCAGGTCCATACATTGCAAGTTCTGTATAATCTGAGGAGTGGTCCATGCTAATCCAGCCTACAGATGTTCTTTCTTGTTGCATTTCAGAAAGGGCTTTAAAAGGAAGTTTCCTAAAATTATACCAACCTTGGTCTTCATTTTTTAATCCTGTGTAGTAGGATAATAGTTCTTTTGCTTGGTCATCGGAGATTTGCCATCCTCCACATGCTTGGGCAATTCTTTCTTTAATCATAGATGGGCTATCAGAAGGGGTTATTCCTTGTAGAATCCATTCGTTAGTTTGTGTAAATTTTTGTAAAGAATCAAAATTATCATTACAATTTTTTCCGTAAATCAATCCAGGGTTAGCATTACCATGGTCACTGGTAATTACTACCAATGTGTTTTGATCTTTTTTAGCGAAATCCATTACTACTTTTACAGTTTCATCAAAAGCAATTTGGTCAAATAATAATGCAGAAATGTCGTTAGCATGAGCTGCCCAATCTACCTTTCCTCCCTCTATTTGTAGCACAAAACCTTGTTGATGGTCTTTCATTTGATTGATTGCTTTTTGAGCCATTTCTGCCAGAGTAGGGATTTCTTTTTTTGAGATTTCGTTTTGTTGATGGTCTATAGTGTAAGGGATAGCATCAAGGTCGAAAGTTCCTAAAATAGGTTTATTTTTAGGAGCTTCTAGCATTTCATTTCTTGATTTTACAATGCTATATCCTTTGTTTTCAAATATTTGATACATATCTTTACCATCTTTTCTTACATCTTTATCAAAGTATTTTCTACCGCCTCCAAGCATTACATCAAAGCCTAAATCAGAATAGATTTCAGCAATTTTATCTTGTGAACTTCTGGTTTTGCTTACTACAGAAAAACCAGCAGGTGTAGCATGAGTAACGGGAACAGTGGTAACACAGCCAACTTTCTTTCCTGCTTTTTTGAATTTTTGAAGAATCGGCATGTTTTCTTTTCCATCGGGGCTTACATTGAGACTGCCATTATTTACCCTTGCTCCTCCTCCCCAAGAAGAACTCGCAGCAGCAGAGTCTGTAACAATAGAACTTGCAGATGCCATATCCATTACAGCTCTTTGGACTAAATTATCCTCGTAAAGTCCAACCCAATTAGAACTTTTTCCATTCTTTCTTTTTAAAAAAATATCTGCCATTATCATCGTACCTACGCTCATTCCATCACTAACCATAAAAATAATATTTTTGGCTTTTTTACCTTTGAACTCTTCGGCAATCATGTTAGCTTTAGCTCCAAAAGGTGTGAGTAATAGTCCGCCCATAGTTGCTAAAGAACTTCTTTTAAGGAAATCTCGTCTATTCATTTTTTATAAAATTATAAATTTTAACAAAGTTAAGAAAAAAAGATTTTTTAATACTAATTGAAGTAATAAGATGAAGGAAAATATTGGAAGGATTGATAAAAATATTTAAAATTTTATTGGTTAAATTTGTTAATAATATTAAAAAAATATATCTTTGTGCCACGAAAATTGTTAAAAGATATTAAATTTTATGAACAAGAGAGTTTTATTAGTATCAAGTTTGTTGCTATCTGTAGCAGGGTTTTCACAAGAAAAAGCAAAAGATAGTGTTGAAGTAAATAATGAAAAAGTTTTACAAACAGTAGAGCTTGTAGGTAGAGCGAGAAAAGATTATAATAGTGATTATTCTTTTTCTGCTTCTAAAATTGCATTGAAGAATATGGAGGTTTCTCAAGCAATTACTACTGTAACAAAAGAATTAATAGCTGATAGAGGGATTACAAGATTAGGAGATGTGGTGAAAAATGTGAGTGGGGTAACGCAAGCGAGTTTCTATAATGACTATGCGATTCGTGGGGTGAAGCAAGAGAATACTTACAGGGAGAATAGAATGATCAATGGTATGGCGACTTCTCATATTTTGTTTAGTCAGCCAATGATGATGAATGTAGAGAGGGTAGAGGTGATAAAAGGCCCTGCGAGTATGACTTTTTCCAGTACTGATGCGGGAGGGACTATTAACATCGTAACGAAAAAACCTTTGAAAACGAATAGAAAAGAGGTGAATTTTGGAGTAGGAAGTTGGGGAACGATAGTTGGTTCATTGGATTTTACAGGACCTATCAATAAGGAGAAAACATTGTTATATCGTTTGAATGTAGGTTATGAGAATGGAAAATCATTCAGACACCTACAATTTAAGAAAGCGTACCAAATAGCACCTACAATTGCCTATGTTCCGAATGACAGAACGAGTATAAGTTTTGAGTTTGTATTAACGGATAATAATAATAGATTAGATAGAGGACAGCCGATTTTCTATACTCCAGGGACTGCACCTTCTCTACATGCAACGCCTATCTCATATGCTATCGGGGCTCTTAATGATTATAATAAGACTTTGGATTTGAATTTTATGGCAAATTTTACACATAAATTTACCGATAATTTGAGTCTGAATATGGCATACATGAAGCATAGATGGAATGAAGATTTAGTGGAACTTAGAACCGATAATAATTTTGGTAGAAGAGGAGATGGAAGCCTTATGTATGACAAGGTGCAGATGAGATATGTTCAGCGTTATACGAATTATTATACCGATAATTTTAATGCTTATCTCAATTATGATTGGAAAATAGGTGATAAAATCAAAAATAAATCTGTATTGGGATATGATGTTATCACTTTTGAATTAGGAAATAGTGGTTATAGAACGGCAAGAGGATATAAAACCGTAGCAGGAGGAATTAGAAATTCATATAGTGCTTCCCGGGCAAGTCTTTATGTAATGGATGCACAAGGAAACCCTGTGCCAAATGTTCCTCATTGGGATTTGAGTGGGAATGATACTCATCATTATGTAAATCCTGCTGATTTTAATATGAATGTGAATGTAGCCACAGACCCGCTTTATTTCATGACTAATGCAGGGTATGTGATGAATCAAATGGAGCTTTGGAATAAGTTAATCGTTAATTTAGGACTTCGCCATGAGTGGTATGTGGATAAAAATTATTACAAACGAAATAATGAAACTACCACGAGAAAGAATAAGTTGCTATTCAGAGCTGGGTTGATGTATAAAGCTACTAAAAATGTTAATGCTTATGCATCATACATAGAAGGTTTCCAAATGCAGACGGATGCTTATTTAGGATATAATGGTTTCAGACAGGCTTGGAGTGATACTGAAAATAAAATGGTTTATGTAAAAGCTCCATATAATCCGCGAACTACCAAAATGTATGAAGTAGGTGCTAAAACAGAGTGGTTAGATGGTAAATTACATGCTAATGTGGCATTTTATAGCATTAAACAAAATAATGTTTTGACTTATGATGACAGAAAATATAATGGAGCGATTGATGAACTCATGTCCGAAGGAGCGAAGGAGCGAAACAGAGGTTTTGAAGTGGATTTAATGGGAAGAGTTACTAAAAATTGGATGGTTAATGTAGGTTATGCGTTCAATGATTCTAAACTTACCTATGCAGATGGAACTACTTATCAAAAGACCAATGCTCCGAAAAATATGTTTAATTTCTGGTCAAGATATGACATCAAAGAAGGCTTCTTGAAAGACTTTGGGGCAGGTGTTGGGATGAACTATGTGAGTAAAAAGATTTCATGGCAAGAGCGAGATTTAGTGCTTCCATCTTATGCGACATTTGATGTGGCGGCATATTATAAATTAGGAAATATGCAACTCTCTCTAAATGTGAATAATCTATTTAATAAAACATATTGGTTAGGAGCATATAATTATCCTCGTTTATTCCCTGGAGCTCCTAGAAATGTAATGTTCAATGTGAGATATAATTTCTAATGTGGTTTTTATAGTTTAGTGTAAATTAAATTTTTAATTTAATCTGGTAGTGATAAGTGATATTCACTATCAGATTTTTTGTATTTTTGGACAAGGAATAAATATTTATATAAATAAAAAATGAGAATAGGTATTATAGGGGCAATGGAAGTAGAAGTAGAGTTGCTCAGAGAAATATTGCAAGATAGAAAGGATAAAGTATTCCATGGTTTTACTTTTCATGAAGGTAAAATAGGAAATCATGATGTAGTAGTATTGTTATCGGGGATAGGGAAGGTAAGTGCAGCAGTAGGAACAGCACTTTTGATTCAGAATTATCAGCCTGAATTGTTAATTAATACAGGAACGGCAGGAGGTTTGAAAGATACCAAAGTTTATGATATTATATTAGCAACAGAGGTTCGTCATCATGATGTAGATGTTACAGCTTTTGGTTATGAATTAGGACAGCAAGCTAAGATGCCTTCTTCATTTTTATCTGATGAAAATTGGCTTGAAAAAGCACGAAAGCATTGTCTAAAATATACAGAACAAATTAGAACAGGTATGGTTGTAAGTGGGGATTCTTTTATTAGTGATAGCGTTAGAAAAACATGGATAGAAGAAAAGTTTCCTCAAGCTTTGGCGGTAGAAATGGAAGCTAGTGCTATTGCTCAAACTTGTCATTTAATGAATACTCCATTTTTAATGCTTCGTGTAATTTCAGATAATGCAGGAGAAGGAGATACAGTTTCCTATGATACTTTTGTAGAAAATGCGGGGAGACTTTCGGCAGAGATGAATATAGAGTTGATAAAAAGTTTTTAAGGAGTTAAAAAAATACTATCCTTCTGGATAGTATTTAATTTTATTTCTTTTTAGATTTACTTTTAGTTTTTCTTTTTAAAATAACATGGTATTTAAAAGAATTAACATTCCATGCGGGAACATAGAATATGAAAACACCAATCAAATAACAAATAAGAGCCGATAAAAAACTGTCCCAATTAAGATGTAATAAAGTTTCATCGGTAAACAAATAGTAAGCAAAATTGGTTAATACAAACAGAAAAAAACCTGCTATAAAGCCATAAATAAGGGAGTAGGGAAGTCTGCCTAATTGCATGATATTCTCCCAATATTGAATAAATTTTTCGTCCTTTTTATCGGTTGCCATAAATTATTTTTTTTGCAAAAATACATATTTCTAAATTATTTAGGATATTTAATGAGTAAAGCTTTTAAGATAGCTAGAGTTTCTCCATCTAAAATTCCATTATAATTATTGGGTCTAAAATGAAATTGAAAAGCTTCTATTACTTTTTGAGTTTGTTTGTCCCATTTTCCTGTAATTTGTATTTCATATCCAAAATCTTTGAATTGCTCTTGAATTTCACTAATAAAATTACGGTTATTATATAGATAAGAAACTTCTTCAGAGGTTATCTTGCAGAGGTTTTGTTTCGTGTTTTCATCATACCACATACCTATTTTGTGTTCATCATAGAGTCTTTTCCAAGGAAAAAGAGGACCTGGGTCTTGTTTTCTACTGGGAGCAATGTCAGAGTGTCCTAAAACATGTGTGGGTGGAATCATGTATCTATCTACAATATCTTTTACCAAAGCGGCAACTTTTTGGTATTGATATTCAGGAAATTCATAAAACTGTCTATTTCCAGATTTATTCACAGTATAACCAGTGTTAACTATTTCAATTCCGATAGAATTATCATTTAGTCCAGTATTATTTCTCCAATAACTTAGTCCAGCATGAAAAGCTCTTTTATTTTCATCTACGAGTTGGTAAATTTCATCATCGGGTAAATCATTGACCAAATAATGAGAGCTTACAGATTGCTGAGTTAAGATATTTAAAGATTTTTCGTTATTTAAGGCAGTATAATGAAGAATAAGAAAACGCTGGCGAAAATTTTGTCCTAAAGAAGGGAAGTGGGTTTTAATTATTTTATAGTTTTTAGGTTGGGCACTTACAATAGATCCCCAACTAATAGTGTTATTATTTTTAGATATATCAGCGATATTTATTTTATAAAAATCTTCTTTTCCTATATGAATGATTTCTGATTTTTTTTCTTCTTTTTTTTCTATTTTTAATGGTTGAGTATTTGAAGAGTGAGAGGTAATAACTTGTATTTGAGGAGTACAAGAAAATAATAGTCCTAAACTGCTGATATAAAATATTTTGTACATAATATTGAGGTAATGTTTAAAAATTATTTCCAAAAATATGAAAAAAAAATCAAAAAAAATTTGGCAATTTAAAAAAAACTACTACCTTTGCAGAGCAAATACAGAGAAGGGGGTTCTTAATATAAAATTATATAGAGAGGAGGGTTGCCGGAGTGGTTAACGGAGCAGTTTGCTAAACTGTCGACGCGAAAGTGTCGCAAGGGTTCGAATCCCTTACCCTCCGCAATTAATATGTATTCTCGGGGTGTAGCGTAGCCCGGTCATCGCGCTTGGTTTGGGACCAAGAGGTCGCAG